>DASRFY010000198.1:0-18037 GCA_035651315.1 Burkholderiales bacterium | reverse complement strand
GAGCGCGAGCGGTTCCGCTTCCTGCACGTTTCCACCGACGAAGTGTTCGGCTCCCTTGCACCGGAGGATGCCGCGTTTTCCGAGCGCACGCCCTATGCGCCGAGCAGTCCCTATTCGGCGTCCAAGGCGGGTTCCGACCATTTTGTCCGGGCTTATTTCCGCACCTACGGCCTGCCGACGCTGACGACCAACTGTTCCAACAACTACGGCCCGTACCAGTTTCCCGAGAAGCTGATCCCGCTCATGATTCTCAACGCGCTGCAGGGCAAGCCGCTTCCGGTCTACGGCGACGGGATGCAGGTGCGCGACTGGCTTTACGTGGAGGACCATTGCGACGCGCTGCGGGCGGCCCTGCGGCGCGGCCGGCCGGGCGAGACCTACAACATCGGCGGCAACAGCGAGAAGCGCAACCTCGACGTGGTGCGCGCCATCTGCAAAATCCTCGACGAATTGCGTCCTTTGCCCGGGGCCGCCCCGCACGCCTCGCTGATCGCTTTCGTCGAAGACCGCCCCGGGCACGACCGGCGCTACGCGATGGACGCGCGCAAGATCGCGCGGGAGCTGGGCTGGTCCCCGCGCGAGAGCTTCGATACTGGTTTGCGCAAAACCGTTTCCTGGTACGTTGCCAATCCAGCATGGGCACGATCTGTCATGAGCGGGGACTATCGAAACTGGATCGAGCAAAATTACGCAGTTAGACAGCCGCGATGAAAGGAATCATTTTGGCTGGCGGCTCCGGCACGCGGTTGTATCCGGTCACTCAGGCCGTGTCGAAGCAACTCCTGCCGGTGTACGACAAGCCGATGATCTATTACCCGCTGAGCACTCTAATGTTGGCCGGCATCCGCGACGTCCTGATCATTTCCACGCCGCAGGACACGACAAGGTTTCAGGGGCTGCTGCGTGACGGTTCGCAATGGGGGATCAATCTTCGGTACGAAACTCAGTCGACCCCGGAGGGAATCCCACAGGCGCTTGTCATAGGGAAAAGATTTGTTGGAAGCGAGCGATGCGCGCTCATACTTGGCGACAACTTGTTCTACGGCAACGAACTTACTTACTACCTGCATAAAGCGCGGGACCGTGATCAAGGGGCGACCATTTTTGCGTATCCCGTGAAGGATGCGCAAAGGTATGGCGTCGTGACGTTCGATAGAAACGGCTGTCCGTTGAGTATCGACGAAAAACCCGAGAAACCGCTATCCCCCTACGCCGTGACGGGGTTGTATTTCTATGATTCCAGCGTGATCGACGTCGTGGCGAACCTTCGCCCTTCAGCCAGGGGGGAGCTCGAGATTACGGATGTCAACCGGCATTACCTCAAGTGCGGGAAGCTCGATGTCATCATCATGGGGCGCGGGATGGCTTGGCTCGATACGGGAACCCACGAAGCCTTGCTTGAGGCGTCCGTCTTTATTCAGACGATTGAGAAACGTCAAGGCCTCAAGATTGCGTGCCCAGAGGAAATCGCGTTCCGCCTGGGTTACATTTCGCATGATCAGCTGGAGAGTCTGGCAAGCCAGTACGGACGTAGCGAATACGGAAGTTATTTGCGGTCTCTGCTGAGCGACAGATATCTGAGCCTGGGACAGGGCTTAGCCGCGCGACAGCAATGAGCGACTCGGCCCCTCTTGCCGGGGGAGCACCTGCCCGAACCGCAGTTGTGGTGCAATCCAGCTACATTCCGTGGAAAGGGTACTTCGACCTCATCGGCAGCGCAGACGAATTCGTGCTCTTTGATGACGTACAGTACACCCGACGTGACTGGCGCAATCGCAATCGCATAAAGACGGCACAGGGCATCGCGTGGTTGACGATCCCGGTAGCTGTGAAGGGAAAGTACCATCAGCGCATCCGGGATACTCGTGTCAGCGACCCTGGCTGGGCTCGCCGGCACTGGGCGACGCTGGTTCAGGCGTATTCGAAAGCACCGTATTTCCGCGAGGGGCGTGATCGATTCGAACCCTTGTATCTCGGCATGACGGAACAGAGCCTCAGCCTGATTAACCGGCGCTTCATCGACGAGATCTGCGACATACTCGGAATCAGAACGCGCATCTCATGGTCAATGGACTATGAACTGAAGGAAGAAGGAAAAAACGAACGGCTGCTGGGCCTGTGCAAGGCTCTTGGCTGCAATCGCTACCTGTCCGGCCCGAGTGCCCGCGGTTACCTGGACGAAGCTCTGTTCGGGCAAAACGGGATTTCGGTCGAATATATGGATTATTTGGGTTATCCGGAATACGCGCAGTTGCACGGACCCTTCGTGCATGAAGTGAGCATTCTGGATTTGATCTTCAACGCCGGCCCGCACGTTCCCAGATACATGAAGAGCGCGAGGGTGCGCCGGCAGTGCAATTCGGCTTGAGGTACCACCGGACTGGAGGCCGGACGGGATGGCCAAGGCATCTGTCGTGGTATTCGGAACAGGCGAGCAGGCCGATGTCGCCCACTTCTATCTGAGGCACGATTCGCCCTATGAGGTTGCCGCGTTTACGGTCGACGCGAAGTATCTCCAGGCCTCCTCCTTCAACAGGCTGCCAGTAGTGCCGTTCGAAGAAATTGCGCAGCAGTTTCCTCCCGCGGCGAATGCGATGTTCGTGGCAATCGGCTACAAGGGCGTCAACGCACTGCGCACCGAGAAATACCTGGCGGCGAAGGCCATGGCCTACAAATTGATCAGCTATGTCTCGAGCAAGGCGACCGTCTGGCCAGGAT
This sequence comes from Burkholderiales bacterium, assembly GCA_035651315.1. GTDB lineage: Bacteria > Pseudomonadota > Gammaproteobacteria > Burkholderiales > Eutrophovitaceae > DASRFY01. The sequence continues at coordinate 15,319 of DASRFY010000198.1, read as the reverse complement.
TCTACGTCGGGGAGAATTGCTTCATCCTGGAGGACAACACGATCCAGCCGTTCGTCACGATCGGCAACAACGTCACCCTGTGGAGCGGCAACCACATCGGGCACCACAGCACGATCGGCGATCACTGTTTCGTGACTTCCCATGTGGTGATATCGGGTGGCGTGAACATAGGAGAAGCCTGCTTTATCGGTGTGAACGCGACGATCCGCGACCACGTGAAGCTCGGCAAGGCCTGCGTCATCGGCGCGGGAAGTCTGATCTTGCAGGATGTCGCGGATTTCAGCGTCTATTCGCAGGCCGGCGCGCAGCTTTCACGCGTGCCAAGCTTCCGGCTCAAGAAACTCTGACGATGGTGGTGAGGCAGTCGTGGCGCAAGCTGGGGCGGGTATTCTGCGCACAGGATCATGCACCGTGGATGCGAACGCACGCAGCCAACCCGGTCGTGGAAACCCTTGCCGAGGACCTGGTGCGCATCTATTTCAGCAGCCGCGACGACCGAAACCGATCCAGCATAGGCTGGGTGGAAATCGACTTGCGCGCACCCACACGGGTGCTGAGAATCGCCACCGAGCCGGTGATCGGCCCGGGACGCCTCGGGACCTTCGACGACAGCGGCGCGTCGATGGGGTGCCTAGTGCGCGTGGGGCCCGCGCGATATCTCTACTACCTCGGATGGAACCTGGGCATGACCGTGCCGTGGCGCAATAGCATCGGCCTCGCGATCAGCGACGAGCCCGACGCCCCGTTCCGCAAGTGGAGCGAAGCCCCTCTCGTAGATCGCTGCCCGGCAGATCCTTTCTCCGTGTCCTATCCGTGGGTGATGAAGGACGATGGTCGGTGGCGGATGTGGTACGGCTCCAATCTCGACTGGGGTCCGAACCAGACCGACATGGCGCATCTCATCAAGTACGCGGAGGGCGACGACGGGATCCACTGGCGCCGCGAAGGCCGAATCGCGATCCCGTTCAGGGGAAAGGACGAGTATGCAATGTCCAAGCCGTGCGTGATCAGGGAGGGCGGCCGGTACCGGATGTGGTATTCCTATCGAGGCGCGGCTTACCGGATCGGCTATGCCGAGTCCGCTAACGGTGTGCAGTGGGAGCGAATGGACGACCTCGCTGGCATCGAACCATCCGCCGAAGGCTGGGACAGCGAATCGGTCGAGTATCCGAATGTCTTCGAGCACCGCGGTGTGAAATACATGCTCTACAACGGTAATGCCTACGGCCGCACTGGATTCGGGATCGCGGTCCTGGACAGGGATGTGCGCTGATCCAAGATTTTCATCGATGCCAAGCGGGATGCCGGCTGGCCCGCGAAAATCCGCACCGCCGCGGAGATCGGCGGTTGCTGCGTCGTTTCCGGCGGAATGTACAGGGCCTTGCTTGGCGGACTCTGCGCGGCGATGTACCGGGCGCAGGAACGCATACAGGCCGAATTTGGAAGGGCACGACCTGAGAGTGGGGCAGAACTGAACGTGTCACGCCACGAGCTGCGTTTCGGGACGGTATGCTTCGGCCTGAGCGCGGTGCGGGGGCTGATTGCTATCGTTGTCGCAAAGGTCTCGACGATTATCGGTGTGCACCTGCAGAACGGATTCATACTGCCTTTGCATCCGCCGCGGCGGACGCTGCAGCTTATCGAGGACGGCATCCACAACGACTTTACCCCGTATCTGTACGATGATCCGGCATCGACACGCACCTGTTTCGCCATCGGCTCCTTCGCGCGCGAGAACGGCACGGAGGTGGTGGTGTCGGGCAGCCTTCAAAGGCCGATGCGTGTGTCTACCGAGCAGATGGTGCGCGCCCAACCTCCATGCGTTCAGCAACTCCTCGGCGGCTCCACGCGCGTAGCGACTGATCGGGGCGAGTACTCTCTCCCCGCGCTTAGGCGCCCGCATCGAAAGGAACACGAATGAGTCGCCCCGAGCTGTCGGTCGTCGTCCCCGTCTACGGATGCCGGGACTGCCTCGGCGCCCTGCATTCGAGGCTCTCTACGGTCCTGGCGCAGGCCGTTCGCGGATACGAGATCGTGTTCGTCGACGATCGTTCGCCGGACGACTCCTGGGGCCTGATCGAGGAACTGGCCCGTCGCGACCCCAATGTCCGTGCGCTGCAGTTGAGCCGGAATTTCGGTCAGCACGCGGCCATCACCGCCGGACTCGATCGCTGCGCGGGCGAATGGGTTGTGGTCATGGACTGCGATCTCCAGGACCCTCCCGAAGAGATTCCGCGGCTGCTCGCCGCGGCGCGCGGTGGCTACGACATCGTGCTCGCCCGCCGCAGGCAGAAGAAACACTCCCTGTTCCGGCGGCTTGCCGCCCGGGCCTTCTTCCGCATGATCAATCTCTTCAGCGGGACACGTTTCCACGGTGAGTACGGCAATTTCAGCCTCATCTCCCGCAAGGTCGTCGACGCCTTTTCCCAGTTGCGTGACCGCGACCGCCACTACCTGCTGATTCTTCACTGGCTCGGCTTCAGCACGACGGAGATCGAATTCGTGCACGCCGATCGCTTCAGCGGAGAAAGCTCGTATACGTTGAGCAGCCTGCTCAGGCACGCGTTCGAGGGAGTGTTTTTCCAGACCACGCGACTGCTGCGATGGATCGTCTACCTCGGATTTTGGATATCCGCATCCGGAGTCGTGCTCGCCGCCTATTTCGTCTATCAGTACCTGGCGCATTCTGTTTACCCAGGGTGGACCAGCCTTGCCGTCCTGATCCTGCTGATCGGAGGATTCATCATCAGCAGCACCGGCATCGCGGGACTTTATGTCGGCAAGATCTTCGAGCAGGTCAAGGGCCGTCCGCTGTACGTCGTCGACCGCACGGCCGGCGCCGACGCGCCACAACCATGATGTTGCCGCGGTGGGTGCCGCAACGTGTTTGCCTCGAGGAGCGGCTGCGCACTAACCGGGAAGTGCGGCATTGCGCCGGCCTCGCGTTTCTCGTCTCCAACCTGCTGCTGCCGCTCTTCAATCGACTGGTCGGGCGCGCGGGGTCGGGAAAGGTCCGGCTTTCGTCGGCGGAGAGAACGGCGGCATCTGGCTGGCGGGCGGTGTACGGCAAGACTCGCTTCCCGAGGGTAGCCGGCCTGGTCGTGAACGAAGTCGCGATGTACCCGTTCCACTCTCTGCAGAAGGCCTGCGCGCCGGCTTCCCGCGCGCTGGGCATGCACGCCGGGTTTGCCAAAGGACCGTCATGTCTTCCCTCGTCGCCCACTCTCTGATCCTGTTGACGCTGCTTCTCGGCCTCTACGGCCAGGTCGTCCTCAAATGGCAAGTCAGCCGTGCGGGGGTCCCGCCGGAGGACTGGGCGGGGCGGATCGGGTACGTGCTGCATCTGCTGGTCAACCCGTGGGTAGTGACCAGCGTGCTCGCCGCCTTCCTGGGCATGGTGGCGTGGATGCTCGCGCTTGCGCGGGTCGAGTTGTCGTATGCGTATCCGTTTACCAGCCTGTCGTTCGTCCTGATCCTTGTCGCCAGCGCCTTCGTGTTCCACGAGCCGGTGACGGCGCAGAAGCTCGTCGGCATGGCACTGATTATCGCCGGCATCGCAATCGGCAGCCGCGGATGAAACGCTGCCTGCGATGCGGCGCGGTCTTCGCCGCGCCTGGATGGCGATGTCCCGACTGCGGATGGGAGCCCGAGACACGAAATTCGATCGCGTGCTTCGCCCCGGAAGCCGCAGGCGTGCGAGACGGCTGGGATCCGGACTACTACCCGCGCCTGTTCCGTCTCGAGAGCGGGAATTTCTGGTTCCGCGCCCGCAATCGCCTGATCCTCTGGGCCCTGGAAAAATTCTTCCCGGCGGCGAGGAGCATGCTGGAGGTGGGCTGCGGCACGGGCTACGTGCTCTCCGGGATCGCCATTGCGCGGCCGGCCATGGCGCTCACCGGAAGCGAGATCCACGAGGCCGGGCTGGACTGGACCGCGCGCCGCGTGCCCGGTGCGCGCTTTCTCCAGATGGACGCGCGCCGGATTCCGTTCACGTCGGAGTTCGATGTCGTCGGCGCTTTCGACGTGATCGAACATATCGAGGACGACCGCGCCGTGCTTGCCGAAATCCGCCGGGCGCTGGTTCCCGGCGGCGGCCTGATCGTCACGGTTCCCCAGCACCGCCTGCTGTGGAGCGCGGCCGACGAGTACGCCTATCACAAGCGGCGCTATACCCGGGCCGATCTGGTCGGGAAGGTGCGGGAAGCGGGTTTGCGGGTACTGCTCTGCACCTCGTTCGTCAGCCTGCTGCTGCCGCTCGCGGCAGTGTCGCGCCTGCGCACGCGCACGCTCGAGACGTTCGATCCGGAGGCCGAATTCCGCTTGCCAGCGTTCGCAAACCGGCTGCTGGAAGGCGTGATGTCGGTAGAGCGCGCCGCCATCCGCGCCGGGGCCCGCTGGCCGTTCGGGGTCTCCCTGCTGCTGGTCGCGCAGACGCAGGACGGCTGACTTGGACCTGCGCTCGCTCCTCGCCCATCCGCGGTTCTACTCGTGCTTCGCCAGCGCGGTCGGCGGCGGCGCCCGCGCACAGTATGCGCGACAGTACCTGCGCGCCCGGCCGGGCGAGCGCATCCTCGACATGGGATGCGGGACGGCAGACATCCTCGATTACCTGCCGGCGGGGGTCGACTACACCGGCTTCGACCTCAGCGCCGACTACATCGCGGCGGCCCGTTCGCGCTACGGCGAGCGCGGCCAGTTCCGCAACGAGCCGGTGGACGTGGCGCTGGCTGGCCGACTCGGGTCGTTCGATCTCGCGATGGCGAATGGCGTGCTGCATCACCTCGACGACGCCGGCGCGCATTCGCTCTTCGAGCTCGCGAAAAGGGTGCTCGCTCCCGGGGGGAGACTGGTCACGTTGGACGGCTGTTTCGTTCCAGGCCAGTCTCGGATCGCACGCTTTCTGCTGTCCCGGGACCGCGGCCGTTTCGTGCGCAACGAAGACGAATACTTGCGTCTCGCGCACGCCAGCTTCGGCCGGGTGGCGCACGACGTGCGGCACGATCTGCTCCGGATTCCCTATACGCTGATCATCATGGAGTGCCGGCTTTGATGAAGATCCCGTTCTGCAAGCCTTTTCTCACCGGCCGCGAATCCGGGGAGATCGGCAAGGCGCTCGCCGGCCTGCACCTCTCCGGCGACGGCCCGTACACGCAGCGGTGCCAGGGTTGGCTCGAGGCGAAAATCGGGTGCCGCAAGGCGCTGCTCACCCAGTCCTGCACCGCCGCGCTCGAGATGGCGGCGATCCTGTGCAACATCGGCCCCGGCGACGAGGTCATCGTGCCGTCGTTCACCTTCTCCTCGACCGCGAACGCGTTCGTGCTGCGGGGCGCGACACCGGTATTCGTCGACATCCGTCCCGACACGCTCAATATCGACGAGCGTCTGCTCGAGGGCGCGATCACGCCGCGTACCAAAGCCATCGCCGTCGTGCACTACGCCGGCGTGGCGTGCGAGATGGACGCCATATTGGAGATCGCGCGCCGCCACAGACTGCGGGTGATCGAGGATGCCGCGCAGGCGATCGGCAGCCAGTACCGGGGCCGCCCGCTGGGCGGCTTCGGCGACGTGGCGGCACTGAGCTTCCAACAGACCAAGAACATCGTCTGTGGAGAGGGCGGCGCGCTGCTGATCAACGCGCCGGATCTCGTCGAGCGCGCCGAAATCGTCTGGGAGAAGGGCACCAACCGCCGGAAGTTTTATCGCGGCGAGGTCGACAAGTACACCTGGGTGGACATCGGATCCTCGTATCTACCCAGCGAGGTCACGGCGGCCTTTCTTTGGGCGCAACTCGAGGCAGAGCGCGAGATCAACGAGCGACGCTTGCACGCGTGGAACGCCTACCACGAGCGACTGTCGCCGGATGCGGGCAGTCTGGGCTTCTCGATGCCGGTCATCCCGCCCCATTGCGGGCACAACGCGCATATCTATTACGTGCTGCTGCGCGACCTCGAGACCAGGACGCGGCTGATGCGCGATCTCTCCGTTGCCGGCATCAGCGCGGTATTTCATTACGTCCCGCTCCACACGTCTCCCGCGGGGCGGCGTTTCGGCAGGACCCACGGTGAGCTCCCGGTGACCGATCGTGTTGCCGACACGCTGCTCCGGCTTCCGCTGTGGGTCGGCGTCGATGAATATGCTGATTTGGTGACCGGCGAGCTGAAGGCATCGTTGGGCCGCGCATCCCGATGAACCGCGCGATTGCGGCCGCCGGGCGCGCTGGCCTGCGGGCGTCGCTGGCGCTCGCCACGCTCGGACTGACTGCGACCCTCGTGGTCGTCGTATGGAGCTGCCGGCGCGGATTCGATATCACCGACAATGGCTACTATCTGCTCACCGCAGCGCATCCAGAGGACGTCGCAGTAGCGCTTACCAGCGCGCACCGGTATGCGTGGCTGGTGCTGCTGTTGTCGGGTTACGACATCTTCCTTTTCCGCGTCATTCCGCTCGTCGCCCTTGTCGCCGCAGCGCTCGTGCTCGGCTGGCGGCTCGGCCGCCTGCTCCCGCAGACGGACTCCCTCGCACTTGAGAAGGCGCTGCTCGCGACGCTCTGCGCGCAGGGCGCATTGCTCTACTTCTCCTGGACGCTCTACGGCGCGAGCTACAACGCCTTCGCCGCGATCGCGCTTCTCGTGGCGATGCTGTGCTGGCTCGGTATCCTGGAAGCGGCCGACGGAGATCGCGCAAAGCCGGCCGCGGCGTGGGGCGTTGCGCTGGGCGCGTGCCTGGGCTTCTGTTTCGCAGTGCGCTTCCCGACGGCGGTTTCCGCGGCGGTTTTGTTCGCCGTCGCTACGCCGGCTCTTTGCCCGACGCTGCGCCGATCGGCGCTCCTTCTCGTGGTCTGGGTGCTGTCCGGCGCAGCGTTGTTTTTCGCTTTGCATTTCGCTGTGGTCGAGCCTTTCGGAACCGCGATCCGCGAATGGCGAAATGGTGCGCAGTTCGCCGCGTTGCTCGGTACCAGTCCCACCGGCCTGTTGCACAGGTACGCTGCAGACTTTTCCTACTATGGAAACCAGCTTGTTCGCTTCGGCGGCGTGTACGCATTGCTAGGGGCGATGCTTGCGCTGGCCCTCGCGGGGTGGCGCCGGGTCCGGTACCGCTCGTCTGTCGTTGCGCTGGCGTTCGGCGTCCTCATGCTCGCGTTTTCTGGGCAGGCAGTGCGGATGAATTATTACCTCGGCGGCGACGAATACCTCAGGCGGCTGCTGCCGTTTTACGCTGCGCTCGGCGCTGTGTTTACCGGCAGCCTCCTTGTCATCTCCGTCTTGCGCGGCGCGCCGGATGCGGATTGGCGCTGGGAAAGCGAGCGGCGTCGTGCTGGCATTGCCGTCGTTCTCCTGGCGCTTCCGTTTGCCGGGATGATCGGCACCGGCAACCAGGCGTCGTTGAACCTGCTGTTGCATGCGGCGCCCTGGTTTGCGTTGCTCGGCGGGCTCGTTTTGACCGCCGCGCGAGCCGCGCAAACGCACTGCGTGACGTTGATCGGCACGACCGTCCTCTCGGCGTTCGCCGTCGCTCAGATCACCACGGGCGGGGAAGTGAGCCCGTATCGATTGAACGCGCCGCTCTCCGGCCAGGAGACCCGCGTCAGACTCGGTGACCCGCCGTCGGAGCTGCTGGTCGATCCCCAGACGGCGGATTTCCTCGGTCGGCTCGACGCCGTCCTGGCGGGCGGCGGGTTTCGGGCCGGCGACGACGTGCTGGCGTTCTACAACATGCCGGGCCTGGTCTATGCCGTAGGCGGCCGCTCGCCCGGGGGGCCGTGGTATAACGCCGGCTATGCGGGCGATTGGGCGGCAAACCGCTTTCTGCTTGCGCATGCCGACACGCCGCGGCTACGGCGCGCCTTCGTGCTGCTGAAGGGCCGGGCAGGCGGGGCGCGAGAATTGCTGGGCGAGCGCGGCATCGATCTGGACCGGCACTACGCGCGCATCGGGCGCCTGTTCTGGCCCCTGACGGGCGAGATCGTCGACGTGATGAAACCGGCAGACCAACCCGGTTTGCGGCTTGGCGCCCGCCGCCAGGACCCGCTCGACGGCAGCGCCGTGCCGGAGATGCCGGCGCAGCGACAGTAGAACCTGGGATGCCGAAGTGTTGAGGCAGTTGATAGGCAATACAGGCTGGTTGCTCGCGGAGCGCGTTCTCAGGATGGCGCTGAGCTTTCTGATCGGGATATGGATCGCGCGGCAGCTTGGACCCGCCATATACGGCGAACTTGCCTTTGCACTGGCGGTCGTGGCGCTCATGGGCCCGATCGCTTCTCTCGGTACGGACATGATCGTCCTGACCGATCTCGCCCGCCCGAGTGAAGCCTCCGGAGGCGTCGTCGGCTCCGCAATCGGCGTGCGATTCCTCGCCGGCGCCGCGGCTGTCCTTGCCGCTGCGCTCGTTGCGCTGTCGCTGGACCGCTTCGCAGGCGAAGGACGGCTCGTGCTGCTGGTATGCCTGATGATGCTTCCGTTCCAGGCCTTCGACGTGCTGGAACTCTTCTTTCAGGCGCGGATGCAGGCAAGGCGCGGCGTGATCGCACGCCTCGCAGCGCTCGCGGTACTTTCCGCTGGCCGCGTGGCCGGATTGCTCGCCGGCGTGGCCGTCCTGTATTTCGCCGCGATGCAGGTGCTCGAGGCCATGCTTGCCGCGATGTTTCTGCTGCGCACGTACCGGGCTCAAGGTTTCGACTTGCGCGGCTGGCGGTTCGACCGCGGCCAGGCGACAAGCCTCGTGCGCCGCAGCTTCCCGCTGCTGCTCTCGGGCATCGCCATCACGGCCTACATGCGCGTCGACCAGATCCTGATCCGTCTCCTGATGGACGCCGCCTCGGTCGGCAAATACGCCGCGGCCGCCCGCATGACCGAGGCGATGTACATGATCCCCACCGCGCTGTCCGTGTCTCTGGTACCGCTGCTGACGCGGACCTGGGAGCGCGATCCGGCTCGATATGCCGGAGTGCTGGGGCGTAGCGCGCGCTGGCTGGTGCTCGGTTCGGTCGGCATAGCGGGATCAGTCGCGCTGGCTGCGCGGGACATCGTCGTCATCCTGCTGGGCAACGCCTATTCCGACGCCGCGGCGATTTTGGCCATTCAGGCCTTCGGCCTGGTATTCGTCAGTTTCGGTTACGTGAGCGCGCAGCACCTGCTGCTCAGGAACCAGGCCCGACTGGTCTTTCATCGGACGCTTGCCGGCGCGCTCGCCGGAGTTGCCCTGACTGTCTTGCTCATTCCGCGCTTCGGCCTGATCGGCGCCGCCGCGGCCTCGCTGTGTGGCCAGATAGTCGGAAATCTCGCGCTGTTCCACAGCCGCGCGGGGCGCACGGTCCTGGTCGAGATCTTCTCGGCGATGCTCAGCGCGCGGCCGCGCGCTGAGGCCGCCTGACGCAGCCGACATGTGCGGAATCTTCGGCGTCGTCGGCGACATCGAGCGCAGCACGGCCGCGCGCTCGCTCGAAATGCTCGCGCACCGCGGGCCGGACGGCGGCGGGCTCTGGTCCGGGGCGGGAATCACGCTCGGGCACAGGCGTTTGTCGATCCTCGACCTAAGTGATGCGGCGAGCCAACCGATGGCGGACCTCAGAGGGCGCTACCACATCACTTTCAACGGCGAGATCTACAACTTCCTCGAACTGCGCGCGGAACTGGAAGGACGCGGACACGCGTTCCGCACCGACTCGGATACCGAGGTCATCCTCGCGGCGTTCGCCGAATGGCGCGAGCGCTGCCTCGATCGCTTCAACGGCATGTGGGCGTTCGCGATCTGGGACGCGCATGAGCGGGCGCTGTTTCTCGCCCGCGACCGCTTCGGCAAGAAGCCGCTGTTTCACGCCGCGGTTTCGGGCGTCGGGTTCGCGTTCGCTTCCGAGATGAAGGCGCTGCTGCCGCTGCTGCCTGCCGCGCGTCCCAACCGGCGGCTGTTCCGCGACCGCGGCAGGATGTTCACCTATGAGGCCACGGACGAGTGCCTGATCGAGGGTATCGCGCGCTTCCCGGCTGCGAGCTGGGGGTGGTTCCGCGACGGCCGGCTCGTCACGTCGCGGTGGTGGAACACCTTGGACCATCTGGTCGAGGTGCCGCGGCGCCACGAGGAACGCGTCGAACTGGTCCGGGAGACCTTTCTCGACGCCTGCCGTCTGCGCATGCGCAGCGACGTGCCGATCGGCACCGCGCTCTCCGGCGGGCTCGATTCCAGCGCGACCATCGCCTCGGTGGCTGAGGTTGCGCGCGAGCGCGGGCTGGAGCGCACCGCGGGCGACTGGCAGCACGCCTTCGTCGCCGGCTTTCCCGGCACGCCGCTGGACGAGACGCCGTTCGCGCAGCGCGTGTGCGAACACATCGGCATCGAGGCGACGGTGGTCGAGGTCGATCCGACGGCGGCGATTCCCCGCCTGCTCGACTACCTGCGGCTGTTCGAGGAGCACTACATCACCAGCCCGATTCCATTCATGCTCACCTACGGCGCGGTCAAACGCCACGGAATCTCGGTGACGCTGGACGGCCATGGCGCCGATGAACTGTTCGGGGGCTACGGCTTCGATTTTTTGGTCGCGATCCGCGACGCCGGACTGGACTTGGCCGCGGGCCGCCGCGTGCTCGACGCATATTTCGATTCGCTGCCGCCCGACGCGACGCAATTCCCGGTGCCGCGTAGCCGCGCATGGTTCTGGCTCAGGTGGCAGCTGAAGGACTTCGTGAAGACACTGCTGCACCACAACGTCCATCCCACCAGCCGCGATCGCGGCCATCCCGCGTGGACGCGACTGGACAGCCTGAACCGTCGGCTCTACGTGTCCACGCACGAGACGATCCTGCCCACGCTACTGCGCAACTACGACCGTTACAGCATGGCCAACGGCGTCGAGATTCGCATGCCCTTCCTCGACCACCGCATGGTGAGCCTCGCGTTTTCGCTGCCGTGGGATGCGAAGGTCCGCAACGGATTTTCGAAGGCGGTGGTGCGCGACGCGGTGGCGCCCTACCTGCCGCATGACATCGCCTACCGCAAGACCAAGATCGGCTTCAACTCGCCCTGGCTGGACTGGATACGCGGGCCGCTCAAGGGCTTCATGCTCGACACGCTCGCCAGCACATCGTTCCGGTCGTGCGGCCTGATCGATCCCCGGAAAGCGGCCGTGCGTCTGCGAGGTGTCCTTGACGCCGAACAACCCACGTTCGAGGACGGGCAGGAGGCGTGGCTCGCGATCGCGCCCTACCTCTGGGAGCAGGCGTTTCTCAAGGGCCTGGGCATGCCCGGCGCGAAGCCGCAGGCCGCCGCGGCATGAAAGACGGTTTCCCGATGCAGGCCGACCCCACGTTCCGGGACCACAGTTACCTGGCGCACGAGCACGCCTACGAGGATTATCTGCCGGGCGGGCCAAAGGCCGATCACGCGCGCGCCTGGCTCGATCCGCATTCCGTCAATACCTGGCGCTTCCATCGCATGTACCGGCTCGCCGATCCTCTGCTGGAAGCCTGCCCCGGCGCGCGGTGGCTGACGGTGGGCGACGGCAGGCTAGGCATGGACGCGCTCTACCTGCAGGCGCGCGGCGCGCAGGCGCTTCCCACCGACATCTCCGACGCGCTGCTCGCGGTAGCCAAGGCGCGCGGCCTCCTTTCCGACTACCGCAAGGAAAACGCCGAGGCATTGAGCTTCGCCGACGACAGTTTCGATTTCGTGCTGTGCAAGGAGTCCTACCACCATTTTCCGCAGCCGATGAAGGCGCTCTACGAGATGCTGCGCGTGGTGCGCCAGGGCGTGCTCCTGATCGAGCCCAACGACCAGGCGTGCCCGGACTCGTGGAAAACCGCGGTGAGCCGGCTGCTGAAGAATCTGATCAAGAAGATGCTGCGCCGGCGCACCGATTACCACGACTTCGAAGAGCTGGGCAATTACGTCTACACCATTTCGCGCCGTGAGATCGAGAAGGTCGCGCTGGGGATCGGACTGTCCACGGTCGCATTCAAAGGCGTGAACGACTACTACCTGCCGGGGGTGGAGTTCGAGCCGGCGGCGGAGCATTCGGCGCTGTTTCGCAAGGTGCGCGCCCGCATCGCCAGATACGACCGCCTGTGCCGGCTGGGCATCGGCCAATACGGGCTGCTCGGTGCGGTGATCCTGAAAAAGCGCGCCGACGCGCGCGTCGCCCCGGCGCTGGCCGCACACGGCTTCGACGTGGTGCGCCTGCCCGCGAACCCCTCGCTGTCGAAAGCGCAGTCGTGAAGCGCGCTCCGCGCGCGGAAGCAAACCACGAGTCGATATGCCGTTCGGTCAGCGAGTGATGCCGCCGCCGCACTCCCATCGCCACGCGTCCTCCACGATCCGGTCCAGCTCCCCGCACTGCGGCGCCCAGCCCAGCTCCTTGCGGATGCGCTCCGAGCTCGCGACCAGCCGCGCCGGATCTCCCGGCCGCCGCGGCGCGTCGATCACGTTCAGTTCGCGGCCGGTCACGCGCCGGACCGCCGCGATCACCTCCAGCACCGAGAAGCCGCGGCCGTTGCCGAGGTTGTAGCGCCGGCTGCCGCCGGCCGAGAGCAATTGCCGCAGCGCCAGCAGATGCGCGGCGCACAGGTCGGTTACGTGGATGTAGTCGCGGATGCAGGTGCCGTCCGGCGTCGGATAGTCCCGCCCGTAGATCGAGGCGCTGCCACGCTTCCCCGCTGCGGCCTGGAGCAGGATCGGGATCAGATGCGTCTCGGGCGAGTGCCGTTCGCCCAGGCGCCCGCCGGGATCGGCGCCCGCGGCGTTGAAGTAGCGCAACGACACCGACTTCAGCGCGTAGGCGCGGTCGAAGTCCTCCAGCATCTCCTCCACGACGAGCTTGGTGCGGCCGTAGGGATTGGTCGGCGCGCACGGATGGTCCTCGCCGATGGGAATCTCGCGCGGTTCGCCGTACACCGCGGCAGAGGAGGAGAAAACGAAACGGCTGACTGCGGCGGCCGCCATCGCATCGAGCAGATTCAGGGTGTTTGCCACGTTGTTCCGGTAGTACTTCGCCGGATCCGCGACCGATTCCCTGACCTGGATCGAGGATGCGAAGTGCATGACGGCGTCGAAGCGATGCGTGGCGAACAACTGGTTGAGCGCGGCGCGATCGGCGAGATCCGCCTCCATGATCTCGCCGCCCGCAATGGCGTCGCGGAATCCGGTCGAAAAATTGTCCAGCGATACGACGTCGAATCCGGCTTCGAGCAAGGCCAGTACCATGTGCGAGCCGATATAGCCGCCGGCTCCGGCGACGAGAATGCGGGGCATGGAAATTCGCGACGCGGAATGCGGGTCGGGTTATTGCGGGACCGGCGGATGATACGTCAACGGCCTGCGCCGCGGGCTGGAACGGGACCGGCCGTCGGGTAGAATGGCGCCGGCACTTCGAAGCAAGGCGATGCCCGACGCCGGACGTGCACCCCCCTTTTCAACCGACACGCGCTTGACTGACCAAGGCATCTGCCCGCCGGTCCTGATCCTGGGGTTCAACCGCCCCGACACCACGAGCCGTGTCCTCGAGGCGCTGCGTCCCGTCCGCCCCGCGCAACTGTATTTCGCGGTGGACGGCCCACGCGCGGAGCGAGCGGGCGAGCGCGAGCGCGTGCTCGAAGTCCAGCGGCTCGCCGAGCGCATCGACTGGCCGTGCGAGGCGTACACGCTGTTCCGCGATTCGAACCTGGGCTGCAAGCTCGCGGTGAGCGAAGCCATCAGCTGGTTCTTCGACCGGGTCGAGGCGGGGATCATCCTCGAAGACGACTGCGTGGCGCACCCGAACTTCTTCCGCTTTGCCGCCGAGCTGCTGGATCGCTTCCACGACGACGAACGCGTGCTGATGATCTCCGGCGACAACTTCCAGTTCGGCCGCCGGCGCACCCCCTACAGCTATTATTTCTCCCTCTATACGCATATCTGGGGCTGGGCCACCTGGCGGCGTGCATGGCGCCTGTACGACCATCGCATGTCATTGTGGCCGGAGCTGCGAGATGGCGGCTGGCTGGAGGACGTGCTCGGCGACCGCGTGGCGGCCGCGTCCTGGAGCAGGATTTTCGAGGATACCTGGCGCGAGCGGAACAGCTCCTGGGCCTACCGTTGGACCTTTGCCGCCTGGGTGCAGGGCGCGCTCACCGTGCTGCCCGCCGTGAACCTGGTGTCTAATATCGGTTTCGGCGAGCAGGCGACCCACACCCGGCGCGCCAACCCGCTCGCCGCCCTGCCTGCGCAGCCGATGGATTTCCCGCTCTCGCATCCACCGTACGTCATCCGCGACGCCCGCGCCGACCGCTACACGCAGCGCGCGGTTTTCTCTTCGGGCTCGCTTCTGCGGCGCGCGGCGCGCGCCCTCTATCGCGGGATGCGGCCGGCATGAGCGCGACCGCGACCAGGCAAGGGGCGCCGGACCGGCGGCTGCTCAACATCGGCTGCGGGCACACCCTGCATCCGGCGTGGGTGAACCTCGACATCGCGCCCACCGACCGCGGCGTGCTGCGCTGGGACGTGCGCCGCGAGCTGCCTTTCCCCGACGCCAGCTTCGAGGCGGTGTACTGCTCGCACGTGCTGGAGCATCTGCTGCCGGAGGACGCGCAGGCGCTCGCCGCCGGGATGTTGCGGGTGCTGCAGCCGGGCGGCGTCGTGCGCGTCGTGGTCCCCGACCTGGAGGGCATCGCGCGCGAGTACCTGCGCCTGCTGGAGGCGGTCGAGCGCGGCGAATCCGCGCGCGAGCCCGACTACGACTGGATCATGCTCGAGCTGTACGACCAGGCGGTGCGCAACGTCTCGGGCGGCCGCACCGCCGCGTTCCTGTCGCGGCCGGACCTGCCGAACCGCGATTACATCCTGTCGCGCGTCGGCGCGGAGGCGCAGAGCTTCTGGGACCGGCGCGACCAGGGTTGGCTGCGCCGGCTCGCCGGCGCCCGGCCCGGGAAGTGGCTGCGCATGGCCGCCGGCCGCGTGCGCATCCGGGCGCGCATCGCCGGGTGGCTGGTGCGGCTCGTCGCCGGGGCGGAGGCGGCGCGGGCGTTTCGCGACGGCCAGTTCCGCCGCTCGGGAGAGATCCACCAGTGGATGTACGACCGGCACTCCCTCGGCAGGCTGCTGCGCGATGCCGGCTTCATCGGGGTCGCGCGGGTGAGCGCGCGCGCGAGCGCCATCCCCGGTTTCGCCGATTACCGCCTCGACATGGACGAAAAGGGCGCGGTGCGCAAACCCGATTCGCTGTTCATGGAAGCGAGGAAACCCCGATGAGCGCACGCGGTCCGGCGCCGGCACGGCGTCGCCAGGTCTCGCCCACCGGCGGTGGTCGCCTTTCTTCGCTGCCTCTTGCCGTGAAGGCCCGTTTGCCCATTCTCGA
>DASRFY010000197.1:0-16428 GCA_035651315.1 Burkholderiales bacterium | reverse complement strand
AAAGCAAAAAAGCAAAATCCGAGCACCGAAAACCCGAAATCGGGGCTTCCGGCACTCGATTTCCACCATCTTCAACCACAAAACTGCGCGTGATCGCCATCTGCTCGATTGTTTGGGTCACTTGCGCAGAGCTTCCCTAGGTTCTGCGCCGTTTCCTTCGAGGTCGTTCGCTTTCCTTACGGGGAGCGCGTGCTGTGTCGCAGCATCAACTCGACAAGCCGTGAAACCGGGGCGTACACTGCGCCCTCTTTCCGACCGCCCGAGAGGCGCCAAGACCTGACCCGGCGATCCGTGAAAAACACGGAAACCCCTGAAAGCAATGAGTTAGGAGAGAATTCATGGAAAACGTGGTCATCGTCGCGGCGCTGCGCACCGCGATCGGAAAATTCGGCGGGACACTCGCCAAAACCCCCGCACCGGAACTCGGTGCGCACGTGATTTCCGCACTGCTTGAGCAGACCGGCGTGCAGCCCCAGCAGGTGTCGGAAGTGATCCTGGGCCAGGTGCTGACCGCGGCCGCGGGGCAGAACCCCGCGCGCCAGGCGGCGATCAAGGCCGGCATCCCGGACACGGTGCCGGGCATGACGATCAACAAGGTGTGCGGCTCCGGACTGAAAGCCACCCACCTCGCCGCGCAGGCGATCAAGGCGGGCGACGCCGAAATCGTGATCGCCGGCGGCCAGGAAAACATGAGCCTCGCCCCGCATGCGATCCCCGGCCTGCGTGACGGCATGCGCATGGGCGACGGCAAGCTCATCGACACCATGATCGTCGACGGGCTGTGGGACGTGTACAACCAGTACCACATGGGGACCACCGCCGAGAACGTGGCGAAGAAATGGGGCGTGACGCGCGAAGATCAGGACGCCTTCGCCGCCGCCTCGCAGCAGAAGGCGGAAGCGGCGCAGAAGGCCGGCAGGTTCAAAGACGAGATCGTGCCGTTCACGATCAAGACCCGGAAGGGCGATGTGGTGTTCGACGCCGACGAGTATCCGCGCCCCGGCACCACGGTGGAGGCGCTGGCGGGGCTCAAGCCCGCCTTCGACAAGAGCGGGACCGTGACCGCGGGCAACGCCTCCGGCATAAACGACGGCGCCGCCGCGGTGATGATGATGTCGGCGCGCAAGGCCGGCGAGCTCGGCCTGAAGCCGCTGGTGCGCATCAAGGCCTATTCTTCGGCGGGCGTCGATCCGCGCGTTATGGGCATCGGCCCGATTCCGGCGAGCAGGCTCTGCCTGAAAAAAGCCGGCTGGTCCGTTTCGGACCTCGACTTGCTCGAGATCAACGAGGCGTTCGCCGCGCAGGCGATCGCGGTCAACCGCGACCTGGGCTGGGATACCTCGAAGGTCAACGTCAACGGCGGCGCGATCGCGCTCGGCCACCCGATCGGCGCGTCCGGCTGCCGCATCCTCGTCACGCTGATCCACGAGATGATCAAGCGCAACGCAAAGAAAGGGTTCGCCTCGCTGTGCATCGGCGGTGGCATGGGCGTGGCGCTGGCGGTCGAGCGCTGATGAAAGGTGAAACCCCGAGGCCACCACTAAGGCACCAAGAGATCACGAGACCGATAACACTTCTTCCAGTGATGTCCTCGATGTCCCGATGGCTGGGCCGTTTCATGATCGACCAGGACGTAAGAAATACCAGAAGGTTTCTGAATTTGCCCCGTCTTTCTTTGTGTCTTGGTGGTTCGATTCTTCGTAAGTCGGAGATCTGAAAATGAACAACGGACGTGAAGTGGTCGTGGTATCAGGCGTGCGTACGGCGATCGGAGATTTCGGCGGCGCGCTGAAGGATTTCGCGCCCACCGACCTGAGCGCGCGCTGCGTGAAGGAAGCGCTATCGCGCGCGAAGCTGGTGCCGGAGGAGGTCGGTCACGTGGTATTCGGCAACGTGATCCACACCGAACCACGGGACATGTACCTCGCACGGGTTGCTGCGATCGACGGTGGCGTTCCGAAAGAAGTCCCGGCAATGACGCTCAACCGCCTGTGCGGCAGCGGGCTGCAAGCAATCGTCAGCGCGGCGCAAATCGTCGCCCTGGGAGACGCCGACGCGGCGGTCGCGGGCGGCGCGGAGTCGATGAGCCGCTCGAACTACTGGGTCCCTTCGGCTCGCTGGGGTTCGAAAATGGGCGATCAGCTGATGATGGACGCGCTGATCGGCGCGCTCTCCGATCCTTTTCACAACATCCATATGGGCGTGACCGCGGAAAACGTGGCCAAGCAGTACGGCATCGGCCGCGAAGAGCAGGACGCCTTTTCCGTCGAGTCGCATCGGCGCGCGCACCAAGCGATCCAAAAGGGCTGGTTCAAGGACCAGATCCTGCCGATCGAGATCAAGGACCGCAAAGGCGTGAAGCTGTTCGACACCGACGAGCACGTGCGCGCGGACGCCAGCCTGGACAACCTCGGCAAGCTCAAGCCTGCATTCCAGAAGGACGGCACGGTGACCCCGGGCAACGCCTCCGGGATCAACGACGGAGCGGCTGCGGTCGTGCTGATGGAACGCAAGGCCGCCGAGAAGAAGGGCCGCAAGCCGATGGCGCGGCTGGTCGCCTACGGGCATGCCGGTGTCGAGCCCACGGTGATGGGTCTCGGCCCCATCCCCGCAGTAAAAAGCGCGATGAAGAAAGCCGGACTGAAGATCGCCGACATGGACGTGATCGAATCGAACGAAGCCTTCGCCGTGCAGGCCTGCGCGGTGGCCAAGGACCTCGGCTTCGACCCAAAGAAGACCAACCCCAACGGCGGCGCGGTCGCGCTTGGCCATCCGGTCGGCGCCACCGGCTGCATCCTCTCGATCAAGGCGCTCTACGAGCTGCAGCGCATCGGGGGCAAATACGCGCTGGTGACCATGTGCATCGGCGGCGGGCAGGGAATAGCCGCGATCTTCGAGCGGATGTGAGGCGGTGAACGCCAAAGTTTGGGGCTTCCTTCGGTTCACAGTTCCCCGTTCCCTGTTCGCTGTTCACTGTCGTGAGCCCTCATGCGCTGCAGTTCCGACAGCCCGAAGTGAATGAAGGCGAGCGCCGCGTAGACCGGCGCGATCAGATTCAGCATCGGAACGAAGTACAGCGTGGCGGTCGCCAGCCCGATCGCGTATAAGCCGCCGGCGCGCTCGACGAACAAACACCGCATTTCTTCCTTGCTCGCATGCTCGGCCACGGCGTCGTAGCGAAACAGCCGTTGATTGAGATACGCGGACAACAGCCACGGCAGCACCGCGGCAAAGGGGCCGGCGATCCACCATGCCGGCAATGAAATCAGCCACAGCACGAAGAAGCCGGCAATCGCAACACAAGCGTTGAGGACGCTGCCGGCGATTGTCCCGCCGCAGCGGCGTTCCAGCCGCGGGAAACCGCGCCGGGCGACCCCAGCGACGAGCGCCGGCGTGGCGAGCAAGGCTGAGATCAGCAAGGCAGTCGCGATGATCGCCGGCGCGATCAGCAGCAGAAGCAGAAACGTCGCCGCGGCGCCGGCGAAGCGGGACGCATCCCAATGCGCGAATCGCCAAAGGTCCGTGCCCGTCGCGACGATCAGTCCTTCGATCGCCGCATGCCATGCATCCCAATACCACCACGCCAACGCCGACCACAGCAGGAGCGCTGCGAACATCGGCAGAAGCAGCACTCCGAGTACGGCGGGACGGAAAAGATCCCGCGCCGCACAGTAAAGCGCCGAAGTGATCGCTCGCAATGCGTTAACGTCCGGGTCACAATTCGTAGTAAATTGATTTCTAGACATAATCTAATTTGATCTAGAGCAAAAATATTTCAGAAAACCCATTGACACCATCCTTTCGCATCGTAAAATGCGCTCGACTTTGTGCGACGCAGCATCGCTGTCGGACACAGTGTCAAACCTTTTTTTAGTGCAAGGCTTTTTAGGAGATGAAGGATGTTTACCGTTCCCGAGCAAGTGATAGCTACGCATAAAGAGAATCTCGAAACCTTCCTCGAGCTTGCGGGCATCACCGCAGCCGGGGCAGAAAAGCTGGTCGATCTGAACCTCAAGACCGCCAAGACGCTTTTCGCCGAGGCGAGCAAGAACGCCAAGGCGCTGGCCGAGATCAAGGACGCACAGGAATTCAGCGCGCTGCAAGGCGACTGGGTACAGCCCGCCACCGAAAAATTCAGCGCCTACGTCAAGAACGCATACGCGGTGCTTTCCGAGACGCAGTCGGAGTTGAGCAAGCTGGTCGAGGGCCGGATCGCCGAATTCAACAAGAACGTGACCTCCGCGCTGGACCAGGCGGTGAAGAATGCGCCGGTCGGATCGGAAGTGGCGATCGCCGCGGTGAAATCGGCCATGGCTGCCGCCAACCAGGCGTACGACGCGATCTCGAAGGCAACCAAGCAGGTCACCGAGGCAACCGAAGCGACGGTCGTTGCGGCGGCCAACGCGCCCGCCAAGAAAAAAGCGGCGTAAGCTTTTCTCACAGTTGCGAAACAGGGCCTCCCGGGCGACCCGGAGGCCTTTTTTATTGCCTTCCCTCCCCCCGCCCGGCGAAACCGTACAATCGGCTTCGCGTACGATCATACGGGATGAGAACGATAAGAATGTCCTTCTCGCCTTCGCGCATTGCCTGTCCGGTATCGCGCCCGCCATGCGACTGAATGAACGCCCGGCCTGGAAATCGCTCGAGGCGCACGCCGAGCAGATGCGCCAGGTGCGGATGACCGATCTGTTCGGCGCGGACCCCGCGCGCGTGCAGGACTTCTGCGTCGAGGCGGCAGGCCTGTTTCTCGATTACTCGAAAAATCCGCTGGTGCGCGACACGCTGCGCCTGCTGGTGGCCGCCGCCGAGGACGCCGGCGTGCCCGGGCAGATCCGGGCGATGTTCGCGGGTTACCCGATCAACGTCACCGAGAAGCGCGCGGTGCTGCATGTAGCGCTGCGCAACCGCTCCAATCGTCCCATTCTCCTCGACGGTCACGACGTGATGCCCGAGGTCCACGCGATGCTGGAGCGGCTCGCCGCCTTCTCGGAGGCAGTTCGCGGCGGTGCCTTGCGCGGCCTCTCCGGGGGCGTCTTCACCGACGTCGTGAACATCGGTATCGGCGGGTCGGATCTCGGCCCGCTGATGGTCACCCGGGCGCTCGAGCCTTTCGCATCCCGCAAATTGCGAGTGCATTTCGTGTCCAATGTCGACGGCGCGCACCTGGCCGGTACGCTGCATGCGCTCGATCCCGCGACCACGCTGTTCATCGTCTCTTCGAAGACCTTTACCACGCAGGAGACGCTGACCAACGCCCGGTCGGCGCGCGAGTGGCTGCTCGCCGGGCTCGGTGCCGCCACCCCGGAAACGACGGCGGTCGCGGCGCATTTCGCGGCGGTGTCGACCAACATCGAGGCGGCGTCCGCTTTCGGTATCGCGCCCGAACGGGTGTTCGGCTTCTGGGACTGGGTCGGCGGACGCTACTCGCTATGGTCGGCGATCGGGCTGCCCATCGCGCTCGCTGTCGGCTTCGAGCGCTTCTCTCAATTGCTCGAAGGCGCGCACGAGATGGACGAGCATTTCCGCACCGCGCCCCTCGCGCGGAACATGCCCGCCCTGCTCGCCCTGATCGGCATCTGGCACGGCAACTTCCTCGGCGCAACCACCCATGCGGTGCTGCCCTACGCCCAGGATCTGGCGTGGCTGCCGATGCACCTACAGCAGCTCGACATGGAAAGCAACGGCAAGCGCATCGACCGCGCCGGACGTCCGGTCGAATACCGGACCGGGCCGGTGATCTGGGGCGCACCCGGCACGAACGGGCAGCACGCGTTCTTCCAGCACCTGCATCAGGGCACGCAGATCACGCCTTGCGATTTCATCCTCGCCGCGCGCAGCGAGTGGGATCTGCCGGCGCACCAAGAGATCCTGATCGCCAACTGTCTGGCGCAGAGCGAAGCGCTGCTGCGCGGCAAAACCGTCGAGGAGGCGCGTGCCGAGGTCGAAGCCCTCGGTATCGAGGGGGAGGAGGCGGCCCGGCTTGCCAGTCATCGCAGTTTCCCGGGAAACCGGCCCAGCAATACCATTGTTATGAAGCGACTCGACCCGCGTTCCCTGGGGGCGCTGACCGCGCTCTATGAGCACAAGGTTTTCGTGCAGGGCGCGGTGTGGAACGTGAACTCGTTCGACCAGTGGGGCGTGGAGCTGGGCAAGCACCTCGCCAAGGCGGTGCTGGAGGATCTGCGGCGCGGCGGCGTGCCGACGGGGCACGATCCGTCCACTCGCGCGCTCATCGAACGGATCAATGCATTGAGGAGGCCCGAATGAACGAAGAGCAATTCAACATGAGCATCCGCAAGTTCCTGAAAATGACCGGCGTGGGATCGCAGCGCGAGATCGAGCAGGCGGTGTCCAAAGCCCTGGCCAGCGGCCGGCTCAAAGGCAACGAGAAACTCCCGGCGAAGATGACGCTCAGCGTTCCGGCCATCGGGCTGAACGTCAGCTTCGACAGCCAGATCACGCTGGAATGAAAGAGCCGTGAATGCGTGACTCGTGAATACCGTGAATATCGGAAACCCGACCCTCCAAGCGGTCGTGCGGTGATGCTCCATCCATAATCCCACGCATGGCATCAGTCGCACGAACTGCGATCACGGCATTCACGACATCTAAATCTTGATGAAATTGGCGCGGTAATACTTGAGCTCCGCGATCGACTCGTAGATGTCGGCAAGCGCCTCGTGCTTGCCCAGCTTGTTCACGCCGGACATGATCTCAGGCTTCCAGCGCTTGGCAAGCTCCTTGAGCGTCGACACGTCGAGGTTGCGGTAGTGGAAGAACCGCTCGAGCGCCGGCATCCAGCGCGCCAGGAAACGGCGGTCCTGGCAGATCGAGTTGCCGCACATCGGCGAGGTGTTCTGAGGCACGTGCTGGGCGAGAAACGCGAGCATGCGCCGCTCGACCTCGGCTACGTCCAGCGTCGAGGCTCTGACCTTGTCGATCAGGCCGGACTTCGCGTGGGTGGACCTGTTCCAGGCATCCATCGCGTCCAGCACCGCGTCGGGCTGATGTATCACCAGCACCGGAGCCTCCGCCACGGTGTCGAGCTTGAGATCGGTGACGACGATCGCAATTTCGATGATCCGGTCCAGGTCCGGATTGAGCCCGGTCATCTCCATGTCGATCCAGACGAGGTTGTTGGGGTCCTGTGCCATAATGATCGAAGCGATTTTCTTGAATTTTCCTGACGTTATTGTGTCACACCGGACGTAAGGTCCGGAACCGATCCGACCCCATGAATACTTTTTCCTATCTATTCGTAGTCGCGCTGGCTCTTGCGACCGTTACGCGCCTCTGGCTGACGCGACGTCATGTACGTCATGTGCGCGCGCACCGCGACCGCGTGCCGGACGCCTTCGCGCCGGAGATCGGCATCGAGGCGCACCAGAAAGCCGCCGATTACACGATCGCAAAATCACGCTTCAACGGCGTCGTCATCGTATTCGACGCGCTGCTGCTGCTGGTGCTGACCTTCGGCGGCCTCGTTCAGGGGCTGTACGACCTGACCGGCGGCGTTGCCGCGTCCACGCTCCCGCGCGGCGTGCTGTTTTTCGCGGCGCTCGGCCTGTTGCTGGCAATCGTCGAAGTGCCGTTCGACCTGTATCGCGCTTTCGTCATCGAGGAGCGTTTCGGCTTCAACAAGATGACCAAGGGACTGTTCGCCAAGGATTTCGTTCTCGGCCTCGCCGTGTCGGCCGCGCTGGGCCTGCCGTTTGTCGCGCTCATTCTCTGGCTGATGCAGAGCAGCGGGGAAATGTGGTGGATCTACGTCTGGCTCGCCGGCGTCGCCTTCTGGCTGTTCGTGCAGTACATCTCGCCCACCGTCATCGCGCCCCTGTTCAACAAGTTCTCGCCGCTGCAGGATCAGTCGCTCAGGCAGCGGATCGAAGACCTGCTCCGGCGCTGCGGCTTTGAATCGAAGGGGCTCTTCGTCATGGATGGCAGCAAGCGCAGTGCGCACGGCAACGCCTATTTCACCGGATTCGGGCGCTCCAAGCGTATCGTATTTTTCGACACGCTGATCCAGCGGCACGACGGCGCCGAGGTCGAGGCTGTCCTCGCTCACGAGCTCGGCCACTTCCGCCTGCGCCATGTCATCAAGCTCACGGTGTTGCTGGGGGTACTCGGCTTCGTGTTCTGCTGGGTTCTGGGCATCGTGCGCCACACACCGTGGTTCTTCGAGGGACTGAACGTGCGCTATCCCGCGCCCGACGCGGTGGCGCTGACGCTGTTCTATCTGGCGCTGCCGCCGTTCCTGTTCTTCCTGCGCCCCGCGCTGGCGGCGTACCTGCGCAGGAACGAATTCGAGGCGGACGCGTACGCCGCCGAATTCGCGCCGGCCCGGAATCTGATCCGCGCGCTGGTGAAGCTGTACAAGGACAACGCCGCGACGCTCACGCCGGATCCGCTGCACTCGGCGTTCTACGACTCGCATCCGCCCGCCGCGGCGCGCATCGCGCGCCTGGAACAACTTTCCAAGGCGTAGTCCCTTGGCCACGGAGGGCACAGAGGGCGCAGAGAAGACTTATGAAAGGGCTTTTCTGCGTCCTTTGCGCTTTCTGCGCCTTTGCGTCGAGATTTTCTTTTCTTTCGTCTTGTATCTTCGTGTTCAATGCCGGTCCGCGGCTGGCTTCCCTGTCCCGTTGATTGGCTAACGCGAAGAAAATAAATTCCGCCGCGCCCGGGCTCGTGATCGGCGCCCATGGCCGGCACTACATGGTCGAGCTGCAGGACGGCGGCGTCCTGCACTGCTATCCGCGCGGGAAGAAGAGCAGTCTCGCCTGCGGCGACAGGGTCGGAGTGCGCAGGACCGCGCCCGATCAAGGCTCGATCGAGTCCGTCGCGGAACGCAGCTCGCTCATCTACCGCTCGGACCAGTTCCGCGAAAAACTGATCGCGGCAAACGTCAGTCTGGTCGTGATCGTCCTCGCGGCACGCCCGTCTTTCAGCGAAGAATTGCTCACATGCTGCCTGGCGGCGGCGAATCAGCAGCGGATCGCGGTGTTGATCGTGCTCAACAAGATCGATCTGCAGGCCGAGACGCACACGGCGCTGGAGCGGTTGCGGCTCTACGAGCGACTCGGCTACCCGCTGCTTCGTCTTTGCGCGAAGCGGGACGTCTCCCCGCTCGGGCCGTTGCTTGCCGGCCACCTCAACGTGCTGGTCGGGCAGTCCGGGATGGGCAAGTCGACCATCATCAAGGCGCTCGTCCCGGAGGCGGCGGTGAAGATCCGCGAAATCTCCGAGGCGCTCGATTCCGGCGCGCACGCCACCACGAGCGCCCGTGTCTACCGACTCGGCGCGGACAGCCGCATCATCGACTCGCCGGGAATGCAGACTTTCGGCCTGCATCATCTGACGCAGGGCGAGCTCGCCGAGGCGTTTCCGGAATTCAGGCCGCTGATCGGGCGCTGCCGGTTCAACGACTGCCGGCACACGGTCGAGCCCGGATGCGCAATCGCCGCAGCAACGCAACGCGGCCTGATCGAGAAGCGGCGCTGGGAAACCTATCGCGCGCTCGCGCGGAAAATCGCGAACAAGCGCCCGGCGTGGGCCTGAGCGGACCGCGCGGTTAGTGTCCTGTTCCGTTGATTCGTGGGATAACTCTGGAACATTGGATACGTGTCCATTGTCTCCCAGGTCAGGGATTGTGTCGCCGATCAGAAAACCCGCGAAATCGGCGCCAGGCAAGGCGCGAGTCCTCGGCAGTAGCGGGCCCCACGGCGGGGACTCGTAACACAGCATGGCGCCGATTCTCGCCGGGTTTTCAGCCGCGAATTAACGGAACAGGACACTAGGCGCCCAGATAGCGCGCGACGGTAACCAGGGCGACGACGAACATCCAGATCACCAGCGTGCGCCAGATCAGACCCACCGCGCTGGTCATGTAATTGACGTCGGCCTCGTCGCCCAGGCCGAGTTCGGGCCGGAAGCTCACCGTGCCATGATGATGAAGCGTCTCGCCCAGCCGCACCCCGAGCGCGCCGGCGCCGGAAGCGAGCACGATGCCCTGCTCCGGATGCAGCCATCCCTGCGCCTGCGAGCGCCAGCAATAAACCGCATCCTCGAAGTCGCCCGCCACCGCGAAGCCCATCGCCGTCAAGCGCGCCGGAATCCAGTCGAGCAACGCGAACGCGCGGCGCGCGAAGGCGCCGAAATCGCCGTACTCGTCGCTGCCGAGGGTGCCCCATTTTTCGTGCAGCAGCAAAGCGAGGCGGTACAGCACCGCGCCCGCCGGGCCGGGCAGCACGAGAAACCAGAACATCACGCCGAACACGTGCTGGTGCGCGCCGATCAGACCCTCTTCGATCGCGACCTTGGCGATCTCAGTGCCGCTGTACTCCGTGGCAGAATCGCCGCGCCATTCCCCGAGTTCCCTGCGGGCGGCATCCAGATCGCCGGCACGCAACGCCTCCGCAATGGTGGTGAAGCCGTGACTGAACTGGCGGAAGCCCATCGTCACGTACAGCACCAGTACGTTCCACCCCCAGGCGAGCACGACATTGACCGAACCGAGCAGGTAATAGACGATCCACGCCAGCGCCGCCCAAGGCAGCACGCCGAGCAGCCAGGCAATCACGCCCTGGCGGGATTCGCCGGCGTTGAAGTGCCGGCCCAGGAGGACCGCGTACCGGGCGTACAGGCGATAGACGGTGCACCGCGGATTGAGCGGCCAGACCTGCTCGATCAGGAAGGCGACGAGAAGCGAAAGAAAGTTCACTTGCGGGTTCGGTCGAGGCAGTGTCGGGAGGCATTTTAGCGGAATGTTTCGCCCGTTAGACCGCCCGCGCGCCGCAAACGGCCGCGGGTAAACGCAAGCGGGCGGGTAGACGTTTGGACTCTAGCAAGGGAGCGCGCGCATGACTGGGCTCAGATGGGCGGGGATCGGGCTGCTGACGGTGCTGTGCTGTCTCGCCGTTCCGGCACTGGGGGCGGCAGGCACCGCAGGCACCATCGATTCGCTTGCCGGCACGGTGACCATCGCCCGCTTCGGCGGCAAGCCGGTCAGCGCCCACGCCGGAGACACGCTGCGCGAAGGGGACACGCTCGCCACCGCCGGCGATTCCTGGGCGCTGCTCGACATGGTGGACGGCGCGACATTCACGCTGCGGCCGCAGACCCGGTTGCGGATCGATGCCTACAGCTACTCCGAATCCGCGGCGAGCGACAACAAGAGCTTTCTGTCCCTGTTGACGGGGACCTTCCGCGCGGTGACCGGCGCCATCGGCATGCTCAACCGCCCCGGCTATAAAGTCGTCACCCCCAGCGCCACGGTCGGCATCCGCGGCACCGATCACGAAACCGCCTACTATCCGCCGGGCGCGACCGAACCCGGGGTGGAGCCCGGCACCTACGACAAAGTCAATCAGGGCGAAACTTTCATCCGCTCCGCGCAGGGCGAGATCCGGTTGCGGCCTGGGCAGGCCGGCTTCGCACACCACCGCGCCGATCGCAAGCCGCGCGTGCTCGCTTCGATTCCTGCGTTCTACCTGCGCCACGTGGAGCTGGACCGGAAGCTCACCGGCCGTCTCCGGGAGATCCGAAAGCGCCACGAGCAGAAGCTCCAGCAATTGCGAACCCCGCCTCGCGCGGGGGCGGCGCCGGCGCGACGTGCCG
This sequence comes from Burkholderiales bacterium, assembly GCA_035651315.1. GTDB lineage: Bacteria > Pseudomonadota > Gammaproteobacteria > Burkholderiales > Eutrophovitaceae > DASRFY01. Next base: position 4,812 of record DASRFY010000197.1, on the reverse strand, counting down.
AGGCTGCGGAAAATTTCCAGGAGCGGCAGCGCGCGGCGGCGCGGCATCGTGAAGCGCGCGACGCGGCCCCGGGCAGCGACCGCGAGGCGCGGCGCCAATGGTTGAAGGAAAGGCAGCGCAACCAGGGCGCAGAAGACCGCGAAACGCAAGGGCGCCACCGCCGTAGGCAGCGCGAAGAATAGACACGGCCCTTCCGGCCGCTACGTGCGCCGCTATTGGAGCGGCGCCGGTTTATCGCATGCAGACCGCTTCGACGTTGTTGCCGTCCGGATCGAGCAGGAACGCGGCGTAGTAAGTGGGGCTGTAGTCGGTGCGCAGTCCGGGGCGTCCGTGGTCGCGCCCGCCGGCCTCGATGCCGGCCGCATGGAAGCGGTCGACCGCCGCCCGATCGGGGGCGCGGAAGGCCACGTGCATTCCGGAACCCGCCGAATCCTGGGCGGCATAGAGCCACAGCGCCGGCTCGCCCGCGGGACCCAGGCCCGCGTACGAATCGTCTCGTGTGCACAGCACGTGCCCGAGCGGCGCAAGCGCCGCCGTGTAGAAGCGCACCGCGGCGTCGATATCCTTCACCTTCAAACCGACGTGGTCGTACATGATGATGATCTCCTCTGGCCGGAGGTCATCCTAGGCGGAGCGCGGCGAGCCGTTCTTGGAAAATCTTGCGATCGCCTCGCGAGGCCCGGCGGAAGCCGCGCGGCGGGACGCCGGCGGCGCGATGGAACGTGCGCACGAAATTTGAAAGGTCGGCGAACCCGGCGTCGAACGCAACTTCGGTGATCGGCCGGCTGTCGTCGGCCAGCAGGCGCGCGGCGCGGCGCAGCCGGGAGCGGAGCAAGTACTGGTACGGGGTCACGCCGAGCACCCTTGCGAACAGCCGCAGGAAATGAAAAGAGCTCAAGCCCGCCTCGCCCGCTGCGCGGTCGAGATCGATCGGCTCGTGCGAGTGCGCGTCAATCCAGAGCGCCGCTTCCACCGCGCGACGGCGATCGCGCGCCAGGGCTCGCGGCGAGTTTCGCTTCCGCCCGCGGACAAGCTCGACGAAGCGGGCAGCGAACAACATTCCCGCCTCGTCGAGGCCGACCTCGCTCCCGCCCTCGGCGGCCGTCTGCGCAAGCTCGCCGAGCACCATCAGCTCGGGCAGCGGCGGCACGCAACCGATGCGCCATGCCTCGGTCCGGTCGCCGATCGTTTCCACCAGCGCCGGCGCGAGCTGGAAGGACAGACATTCGTCGCCGCCGGCGTGGTGTTCGTGCGTGCAGAGGTACTCGTCGCCGGGATGGCCGACCAGGACGGAACCCGCCACCAGCTCGAACGATTCGCCCCGCGTGCGGCAACCGAAGCTGCCCTTTCGCACGTAGGAGACGGAGAAACTGCGGTGCCGCTCGACGAACGGCCTGTCGGCCGGCCCGGCGCTGCACCGGTAGTCGATGACCGAGAGTGACTTGTGCCGCAGTACTGTCGTAGCCAACATACCGCGTCGAGTCTACGCGCGGCGGCAAGGCCGGGCAAACATGGGACAATACGGACACCCAGGCCGACTACCCCTCGAAAGGCATCGAATGCGCACTCTCGTCGCCGGGGCAAGCGCAATTGCCGCTTTGATGACGACCGGGACCGACGCGGCCGATCCGCGTCTGATCCCTGGGTTGTACCGGGTCGAAGTCCGCATCGCCTTGCCCAATGTGCAAGATACAACGGCGCCGACGGTCTTGACTCGATGCGTCAGCGGCAGCGATTTGCAGTCGGGACAGGCGTTTTTCGTGTTGAGCGACAATCCGCTCAGGAAATGCGATCTGCTCGATTACCAGATGAACGCCGACAAGGCCGTGTATCGCATAGCGTGCCCGGGGCCGAACAAGGGCAGCGCGGTTGCCGTGTTCGATACCACAGCCACCACTTATCGCGGCAGCATCAAGATGAACATGGGCGGCAAGAACATGACCATGTCCGAGACCCAACTCGGCAACAGGATCGGAGACTGCCCGTAGCGACCGAATCGCCGCCAGGACAAAGGCTCTGCCCTCGTTTGGCGGTCGTTCTCACGCGGCGTCGTGGAAGATCACGCCGAGCGTGTGACGATGACCGGACCGAACCCGGCTCACGCCGTGGCGCAGGCGGACACGATAGACGCCGCGCGTTCCCTTTACGGGGCGGTGATGGACGGCAAACACTGCCGCATCGCCTTGGCGAAGCGGGACGACCTCCGGCCGGGTTTGCATGCGCGGACGCTGCTCGGTGATCACGAATTCGCCGCCGGTGAAGTCCCGGCCCGGCTCCGACAACAGGATCGCCACCTGCAGCGGGAAGACGTGCTCGCCGTAGAGGTCCTGGTGCAGGCAGTTGTAGTCGCCGGCGCCGTATCGCAGCAGCAGCGGCGTCGGTCGTGTCTGGCCGGCCTCGTGGCAACGCCTCAGGAAGTCGACATGCGCGCTCGGATAGCGCGCGTCGATGCCCAACGCCTTGTTCCAGCGATCGGCGATCGGCGCCAGACGTGCGTAGAGCGCCGCGCGCAGGGCGGCAATGAGCTTGGGCAAGGGATAGGCGAAATACTTGTACTCCCCGCGCCCGAAGCCGTGCTGTTCCATCACCACGCGGCTGCGGAAAAGGTGGTCCCGGGGGTAGAGTGCCGCGAAGGCGCCGCATTCGGCCGGGGAAAGCAGGCCTTCGACCATGGCGCTGCCCCGCACATCGAGGTCGCTCGAAACCCGCGCCCAATCGATCGCCTCGATCCGGCTCGCGACATCCTTCGCCGAGGCGAACGCGGCCGCGGTCATGTCCGGTGCATTCACCGGTTGGCCTCTCGTTCGAGCAAGGCGCGCTTGCGTTCCACGCCCCAGCGATAGCCGGACAGCGCACCATCGTTTCGCACCACGCGGTGGCAGGGAATGGCGACCGCGATTGCGTTCGCCGCGCACGCCCGGGCCACCGCCCGGACGGAACGCGGCGACCCTATCCGCTTCGCGATGTCGGTGTAGCTCACTGTGGCGCCGGCCGGGATCGCGCGCAATGCCTGCCAGACGCGCTGCTGAAACGCGGTTCCCCGCACGTCCAGCGGCAGATCGAGCCCGAGGCCGGGTGCCTCGACGAAGCCGACCACCTTGGCGACCAGTTGCTCGAAATCGCGGTCTGCACCGATCAACTCCGCGCGAGGGAACTGATCCTGCAGGTCGCGCACCAGCCGGTCGGGTTCCTCGCCGAGCAGAATGGCGCACACGCCCTTTGCGGTCGCCGCAACCAGGATAGCTCCCAGCGAGCACTGGCCCACCGCAAAGCGGATGCTGGCGTTCGCGCCGCCGGCGCGGTAGGCGGTCGGCTTCATTCCCAGCGTCCGGGAGGAGGTGGCGTAGAAACGCCCGTTGGAATTGAAGCCGGCGTCGTAGATGGCTTCGGTCACCGTGCTGCCGCGGCCGAGCTCTTCGCGAACGCGCCTGGCGCGATGGGCCGCTGCATACGCCTTCGGGGTAATGCCCGCGATCGACTTGAAGACGCGATGGAAATGGTACCGGCTCAACCCCGCGTCCCGTGCCAGCGCCTCGAGACTCGGCATCTCCGCCGCGGTCTCGATCCGCCGGCATGCGTCGGCGACTCTTGCCGCGTGCTGTTCGACGATGGACCGTTGGTCCGGTTTGCAGCGCTTGCAAGGACGAAACCCCGCCTGCTCCGCTTCTTCACGGGTGGCATAGAAGCGGACGTTTTCCCGCCGCGCCAAACGCGCGGAGCAGGACGGGCGACAATAGACGCCGGTCGTGCGCACCGCGTAGTAGAACGCACCGTCCGCGGCGGGATCGCGCCGCACGAGCGCGGCCCACTTTTCGTTTTCGGAACCGAACCTGGTCGAGGCCGGCTCGCGTCCCATCGCCAAGGTAATCATGGTTGTGCCCTCTCCGGGATTGGACGGGCAAACGACTTGCCCGTTCCTCAGGCGGCACTCTAAGGCGTCGCAAACCGCCGGACACTCCGCCTCTTGCTTTCAAATTCTACGTCGGGGCGGCGCCCGGGCCCCGAACCGTTTTGAGCGGCACCGACCGGAACGATGGGCGGGGAACGAATTGGGCAGGCAAGGCGATCGCAAGTTTCTCCAAGTCGGGCTGGACGTACTTGCTCCAGACTGATCGCCAGCCACTGCAGATGCACGAGGGACTACGCGCATGCCCGACCATCGATTTCCCATGCTGAACGCTCTCCATGCGGACGGGCCGGCTCCAGACCGCGCCGCTCGAATGCTGCTCTACGGGCGGTTCGTCGGATCGTGGGACGGGAGCCTGGTGTACCGGGACGCCCAAGGCGTACGCCGCGAAACAACCGCGGAAGTGCACTTCGGCTGGGTGCTGGAGGGGCGAGCGGTGCAGGATGTGTGGATCGCGCCTTCACGGCATGCGCGCAAGGATTCCGAGCCGCTGCTCATGCACGGCACCACGCTGCGCGTGTACGATCCGCCAAGCAATCTCTGGCACATCACCTGGATCGATCCGGTCAAGCAGGCCTTCAATCGCATGACCGGACGCCGGGTCGGCGACGACATCGTCCAGGAGTACCGCAGCGAGGAGGGAAAGCGGTGCCAGTGGCTTTTTACCGAGATCGTCTCCGATTCGTTTCACTGGATCGCCCGCGAGTCTGCAGATAGCGGCGAGACCTGGAGCGTGCGCGGGGAGTTCTTCCTGCGGCGTCGCGTGACAGGTTCCCTCCCCGGTCGCTGAATACGGGGACGCCTTTCCGAGGCAAGGCACGGCTGCAAAGCTCTTTCGCGCATCCGCCGCTGTTTGATAATCTCGTTGCTTTCCGCAGATCGAAGGACTGCTAGGCTGCCCTTCC
>DASRFY010000196.1:0-14790 GCA_035651315.1 Burkholderiales bacterium | reverse complement strand
CACCATCCAGTTCGCAAAGCCGACGAAGGCCGGCATGATCGCGCCGAACACCATGATCAGGCCGTGCAGCGACGTCAGCTGGTTGAAGAACTCCGGATTGACGATCTGCAGGCCGGGATGGAACAACTCGGCCCGGATGGTGAGCGCCATGGTGCCGCCGACCAGGAACATGATGAAGCTCCACCACAGGTACATAGTGCCGATGTCCTTGTGGTTGGTGGTCGTCACCCAGCGCATGATCCCGGAGGGGTGATACTCGTGCGGGTGTTCGTGAGCGTGGCCGTGTACCGCTTCCATCTTCACTCTCCTGCTATCTCAAGCTCGAATTCCGTCGTGTTCCCGCGGCCGGCGAACTACTTCGCCAGACCGACCATGTAATCGACCGCGGCCTCGACCTGCGCGTCCGAGAGCGCGGGGTTGGCGCCCTTCGGCGGCATGGCGCGGAAGCCTTTCAACGCGTGCTCGTACAGCGTCGCCTTACCCTGTGCGATGCGCGGGCCCCACGCCGCCTTGTCGCCCGCCTTGGGCGCGCCGGCGAGACCCGCCGCATGGCACATCTGGCAAACCTGGTCATAGGTGCTCTTGCCGTCCGCCCCCGCCTTGCCGCCGGCGCCCGGTTTGGCTGCCGAATCCGCCATGGCGACCTGCTGCGCCGCCGCCGGGGCGGCGGCCTGCTTCTGCTGCGCGACCCAGGCCTTGTACTCATCCTCGGTAACCACTTTCACCACGATCGGCATGAATCCGTGCTCCTTGCCGCACAGCTCGGCGCACTGGCCGCGATAGATGCCGGTCTTCTCGGCGCGGAACCAGGTGTCGCGGATGAAGCCGGGGATAGCGTCCTGCTTGATGGCCAGCGCCGGCACGTACCAGGCGTGCAGAACATCTCCGGCGGTGGTCAGGATGCGGATTTTTTTGCCGACCGGAACGACGAGCGGATTATCCACTTCGAGCAGATAATGCTCGCCCTTCGGCTCGCGGTTTTCGATCTGGTCGCGCGGGGTGGCGAGCATGCTGTAGAACTTGATGCCGTCATCGAGATAGTCATAGCCCCATTTCCACTGGTACCCGGTCGCCTTGATGGTCAGGTCCGGCGCCGAAGTATCGCGCATCGCGAGCAGCGTCTTGGTGGCCGGCCACGCCATGCCGACCAGGATGAAGAACGGGATGACGGTCCAGATGATCTCGACGGTGGTGTTCTCGTGGAAATGCGCCGCCCGGTGTCCTGCCGACTTGCGATGCTTCACGATGGCGTAGAACATGAAGCCGAAGACCCCGACGAAGATCACCGTGATGATCCACATGATCAGCGTGTGGAGGTCGTAGATGTCCTTTGCGAGAACGGTGTTCGGCGGCTGCAGATTGAACTCGAGCGCCGCCGCCGCAATTCCGGGCAGAGCCGACGCCACGAGGCACATCAGACGCAGAAAGGCTGAAAACCTCATACTTCCCCCGAATAGTCTTCTGAATCCTTAGTCAAGACCTTATGTCCGAATCTTCTGCCTGAGCTGCCGCGCAATCGCCAGTTTGGCACCTTCGGTCAACAGCCTGCCGACTTCCACTTCGCGTCCATGAGAGCGCAGGAACACGCCGAGACGGCCGCCGGCGCGACCTTCCATCACCACCTGCGCCCAGACCCGACTGAATTCACGCCGCTCGACCTTGCCACTTTCGCAGGTCTCGACGATCACGCGGTCACCCTCGATCACGATACATTCATAGTCCCCCTGGTGCCGCGCCAGCCAGCGCGCCGCGAGGTAGAGCGCAACACACTCCAGACCCGCGAACGGGAGGGCCGGCCACGCACCCCCGATGGCGAAGCCAAGGGAAATTGCGACCGTGACGACTGCCAGGGAACCGTATACGAGAAGCCTGCCGAAGGGCGAAAGCGAACCAACCCGCCGGGAGAGCAAGGTGAAATCGCTCCCCCCATCGATCTCGCCGCAGTGCATGCCAGGAACTCTTTCCGCCCCGCGGGAAAGTGCTTCGCGAGACGCGCAACCCTCACATTTTCGCGCGCGGAAATGTAACACAGCGCCGCTCCGGCAAGCAAGGAATGACGCCGTGCGCGCGTCGTGCAGTGTTGGCCGCCACTCTCAATTCAGCTGCCGAGGCAGCTCGATGATCAGTCGAGAGGCGGCATGCGTGGGGTCGAAGGCGATCTGCGCGAGCAGCGGCGCCGGAATCCGGTTGCGCAGCGACCCAATATTCTGCTGCAGGCGCGCCGCGTCGGGGTCGATGCAATTCGCGACCCAGCCGGCCAACGTCAGCCCGAGTTCGCGAATCGCGCGCACTGTGAGCAACGCGTGGTTCAGGCAACCCAGACGCATGCCGACCACCAGTACCACCGGCAGCGCCAGCGCGCAGGCCACTTGTCCCATGTCGCAGTTCTCGCTCAAGGGAACCAGAAGCCCGCCGGCGCCCTCTACGACGACCCAGTCCGCGCGAGCGGCGAGCGCGCCGAAAGCTTCGACGATCGTCTCGATCCGAATCTCGACTCCGGCTTCCCGGGCGGCGAGGTGCGGGGCGATCGGGGGCGCAAAACAGTAAGGGTTCACCAGCCGCTGCGGCGCTTGCGAATTCGATGCCGCCCGTAGCAGGGCAACGTCCTCGTTCCACAGCCGGCCGCCGCGCATTTCTGCCCCCGCAGCCACCGGTTTCATGCCGACCGCCCGCTCGCCGCGCGCCACGCAGCCGCGCAACAACGCGCAGGCGACACGCGTCTTGCCTACTCCGGTGTCGGTTCCGGTGACGAAAACCCCGCGACGCGTCACACGTGGCTCGCGACGGGACACGGCAGGCTATGCGGCCGGCTTGATGTCGATGACGGGCCGCCCGGAAGGACCGGTTCTCGGTTTCGGCTTCCAGGCGTGGCCATAGACCACCTCGAAAGTCGCGGGCAGTCTGCCATCGGCAAGACGCAGCCGCGCATATTCCACGACCACCGCGGCGAATGCGCGCCGCCCGAACAGTCCCCGCGCCCGGCCGGCATTGGCGTTGTGCGCGCCGAGCGCCTTCAACTCCCGCATCAGGTCCTCGACCCGCCGATAGGTCAGGGTGAAATGCTCCATGTCCATCACCGGATCGCCGAAACCGCAATGCACGAGCATGTCGCCGACGTCGTGCATGTCGAAGAACCGATTGACGTGAGCCGCCCGATCCGCGGCGGCAAAGGCCGCTCGCAACTCCTGCAGCGTGTCGGGCCCGAAAGTCGAGAACATCAACAGCCCCTCCGGACGCAGGACGCGAAAACACTCCGCGAGCGCGGCACCGGGGTCGCCCGACCACTGCAGAGTGAGGTTCGACCACACCAGATCCACCGCCGCCGCGCGCAGCGGCAGCCGGTCGATGTCGCCGCACACCTGGCATCTTCGCCGCCCGGCAAGCCAGGCCCGCCACCCGCGCGATTTCGCGCGCGCCGCAACCAGCATCGCGGGCGCGATATCGAGCTCGACGACGCTTGCCGCCGGGAAACGGCGGCGAAGCCCGGCGAAGGCATAGCCGGTGCCGCTGCCGGCATCGAGAATCGCCGTGGGCGCAAGCCGGACAAGTGACAGGCGCGCGAGCATCCGGTCGCAGACTTCGCGCTGCAGCGCGGCGGCAGGGTCGTAGGTGGCCGCCGCGCGATCGAATGCCCTTCGCACCTCGCGCTTGTCGAGCTCGAACGCCTCGTTCATGCGGCGATCCTCTCGCATTCGCGCAACACCCCGGTCAGCCGATCCACGTCCTCCGGCGCATGGGCGGCGCACAGCGAGATTCTCAATCTCGCCGTACCGACCGCAACCGTCGGCGGCCGAATCGCGGGTGCCAGGATGCTTCGCTGCTCGAGTCGCTGCGACAGCGCGAGGGCTGTCCCGGCTTCGCCGACGACCACAGCCTGGATCGCGGAGTCGGAAGGCAGCAGGCGCCATCGACTGCCGGCGAGTCCCGACTTGAAACACTCGCCGAGCATGGCAAGCCAATCCCGGCGCCATTGTTCCCGCTCGATGATGTCGAGGCTCGCCAGCAGTGCCTGCGCCAGCGCCGGCGCAACGGCCGTGGTGTACATGTAGGTTCGCGCGCGCTGAAGCAGCAGTTCGATCACGCCGTGACGGGCGGCGACGAAAGCCCCGCTCACCCCGGCAGCCTTGCCGAGCGTGCCCACATATACGACGCGCTCGCCGTCGACGCCGAAATGCGCGAGCGCACCGCGACCCTCGGGAGCGAGCATCCCGAAACCATGCGCATCGTCGACGATCAGCCACGCGCCGTGCCGCTCGCACAGCGCGGCGACCGCCGGGAGCGGCGCGAGGTCGCCGTCCATGCTGAACACGGAATCGGTGACGACGATGCGCTCCGCGGACTTCGAGCGCCGCAGCAGGCGCTGGAGGGCATCGGCGTCCAGGTGCGGGTAGCGGCGAAATCGCGCTCGCGCGAGCAGCATGCCGTCGTTGAGCGAGGCATGGTTCAGCCGGTCGGCGAACACTTCCGCGCGCGCCGACGCCAGCACCGACACCACGCCGAGATTCGCGCAGTAGCCGCTGCCGAAGAGCAGCGCGCGCGGCCGGCGGACGAAAGCCGCCAGCCGTCGCTCGAGCGTTTCGTGCAGGCGGTGATGCCCGCACGCCAGGTGCGAAGCGCCCGCGCCCACGCCGTAGCGCCGGGCGCCATCGACCAGCGCGGCGACGAGCCTTTCGTCTGCCGCGCGCCCGAGGTAATCGTTGCTGCAGAAGGACAGGAACTCCCGCCCGTCCACCTGCACGCGGGCGCCCTGCGGGCCGTGGAGTATGCGCCGGCGGCGCAGCAGGCTCCGCGCGTCGAGGTCTCGCAGTTCCGCGTCTATATCGCGCATCGACGAGCGGGGCGAGTCGCAGTCCGACGCAAAGCGGTGCGCGATCCGTTTCTAGGGAAGCACCGCAGCGCTGCCCTCGCCCGACATCGGCTCGATGCCGAGGCGTTGGAACAGGCGGCGGTCTTTCTCGACGCCGGGGTTGGCGGTGGTGAGCAGCCTCTCGCCGTAGAAAATGGAGTTCGCACCGGCGAGAAAGCACAGCGCCTGCAGCTCGTCCGACATCTCCTCGCGGCCGGCGGACAACCGCACCATCGCGCGCGGCATGGTGATGCGGGCGCAGGCGACAGTACGCACGAACTCGAACGGGTCGAGTTTCTCGGTCCCGTACAGGGGAGTGCCGGGAACCTGGACCAGATTGTTGATCGGTACGCTTTCCGGATAGGGATCCATGTTGGCGAGCTGGCTGATCATTGCCGCGCGCGATCGCCGCGTCTCGCCCATGCCGACTATGCCGCCGCAGCAGACGCCGATGCCGGCGTCGCGAACCCGCCGCAGGGTCTGCAGCCGGTCGTCCTGGGTACGGGTATGAACGATCTCGCCGTAGAACGCAGGATCGGTGTCTATGTTGTGATTGTAATAGTCGAGGCCGGCTTCCTTGAGCCGTTCTGCCTGCCCCTCATCGAGCAGGCCCAGCGTGGCGCAAGTCTCCATGCCGAGCGCCTTGACCGCCCGCACCATGTCCGCCACCCGTTCCAGCTCCCGCCGCTTCGGTCCGCGCCACGCCGCGCCCATGCAGAAGCGCGTCGCGCCGCGCTGCTTCGCCGCCTGCGCGGCCGCGACGACTTCGGCGGCCGACAGCAGGGGTTCGTTACCCACGCCGGTGTGGTAGCGCGCGGCCTGCGGGCAATAGGCGCAGTCCTCCGGGCAGCCGCCGGTCTTGATCGACAGCAGCGTGGACAGTTGCACGCGGTTGGCGGCAAAGTATGCGCGGTGCGTCCGCTGCGCGCGCAGCAGCAGATCCGCGAACGGCAGCTCGAACAGCGCCTCCACCGCCGCCGTCTCCCAGTGGGAACGATCGATGGAGACATCGGTCTGGGCAATCTGTGGCGTCATGGTCGATCCTCGGTTCGGGCGCCGCAATCGTCGCGGCGCGGCGGCGCATGTTCGGGAAAACTCGAAAGCCTGTCAAATATGTTCGGCGATCTGGTTGACAGCTGTGCGGGCGCGCTGCGGCGGCTGTTGCCGCCCGCGTGCGTGCTGTGCGGCGCGCGCGCCGGCGCCGACGGATTGTGTGGCGGATGCAAATCCGCTCTGCCGCGATTGCCAACGCCCGTCTGCCCGGTATGCGCCGTCCCGAACCCTGCAGGGCAAACCTGCGGTCGCTGCCTGAGCCGTGCACCGCATTTCGACCGCGTGGCCGCAGCGCTGGAATACACGCATCCGGCGGACGCGCTCATCCAGAAACTCAAATACGCCGGCCGGCTCGCCTGCGCCAGGCCGCTTGCCGCTGTGCTCGCGGAGGCGCTCGAGCGCGAACCGTATCCCGATCTGGTATTGCCTATGCCGCTCGCGCGGGAACGGCTCGCCGAGCGTGGGTTCAACCAGTCGCTGGAGATTGCCCGGCTGGCGTGCCGCGAATTCGGCCTGCAGGTTCGCCCCGAACTTGCGCGGCGCGTGCGTGCCGGTGCGCCACAGGCCACGCTGCCGTGGAAAGAGCGCGCGCGAAACGTGCGCGGCGCTTTCGCCTGCGACGCGGACCTGGCCGGTTTGCGAATTGCGGTGGTGGACGATGTCCTCACCACGGGCGCGACGCTCGATGAGCTCGCCCGGGTCTTGAAACGCAGCGGCGCGCGCCAGGTCGTGGGTTGGATGGTGGCGAGGACGGTGCCGTCCGCGCCATGAGCTTCAGCGCTTGCCTCGCGCGAGCTCGCGAAGCTGGCTATCGGCGAACGCCTGCAGTTCGGGACTGAGCGATTTCGATTCCGCCGCCTGGCGGAATGCGTCGCGGGCGCCGCTTGCATCGCTGATCGCGCGCAGACTGATGCCAAGACCGATAAGCCAGATCGCGTTGCCCGGGGAACGGGCAAGCGCATCTCGGTACGCCTGCACTGCCTCCTGGTGTCGTCCCGTCCGCTGCAGCGCGGCGGCAAAGAACGCGGAATACTCCGGATCCGCGGCAGCGTACTGGCGCGCGTTCTGCAGCGTTTCCACCGCCGCTGCGGCATCTCCCCGCTCCAGTTCCAGCCGCGCCAGCAGCATCGCATGGCGCGGCTGACGCGGATTGACTTGCAGCGCTTCTCTGAGCACCTGCTCTGCATCCAAGTAATGGCCCGCATCGACCAGCAGCCCGATCAGGGCCTGGCGCGCGGCGGCGTGGGTGGGATCTTCGTGCAGCGCCGCGCGGAAGCTTTCCTCGGCGTCCTTCACCCGTCCCTGCTGCAGCTTCGCCACGCCGGCGCGAAAGGCAATCTCGCCCTTCTCGTACGGCGCCAACGCGCGCGCCTGTTTCTCTACCGCGGGCGGCTTCGTTTCCGCAACCGGCGCCTTGTCTGCCTGCGCTGGCGTGGGCGCGACTGCCTGCGTCTTCCCGCCTGTCGGGCCAGTCGAAAATTGCGCCACCGATTCGGGCGCGGTCTGGGTCGACGGCTTCCGGGCAGCGGGCTTGGCTGCGGGCCGCACCGCGGCCTTTGCGCGCCGATCGGCGGTCGGCTCGGATGGGCTGGATTCCAACTCGCGCGCGAGGCGAAACACCGGCAGCGCCAGCGCAGTTTCCACCGCCGGCGCGATACGCTGCGGCGCGGACGGCGGTTGAGGCTTCGGCGCCGGTTTGCCGGCGGCGATCGGCGCCGACGGAGGCGGCGAAATTTCGCGCGTTCGTTGCCAGGAGAATGTCGCCGCAACCGCTGCCAGGATTGCCGCGGCCAGCAGGACCAGCGGCAGTGTCCGGCGCCGCCCCTGCTGGGGCAGCGCCCGCACCTGCGGAGAGAGCGACTTCATCTCCGGACCCGAGGCGCGTCGCTTCTCCAGGTCCTGCAGCAGTTGATTGATCAGGCTCATGACCGCAGATACCAGGCCATGGCCGTCGCGAACGCGACCAGCGCCACCGCGCCCGCCAGCAGGGCGCGCGGCCACGGCCGGCGCGCTGCGGGCGTGTCGGCCGCGGAGCGTCGCACGTGGCGCGCGGAGACGTAGTGCTTGCCCTCGCCGTAGGACGAAAGCATCGCCTTGTGCGCCAGGACGTTGATCAGACGCGGCACGCCGGCGCTCGCCCGGTACAGCGCGTCGAGGGCGCCCGCGGTGAACAGGCGGTCGCCGACATAGCCTGCCACCCGCAGGCGGTGCGCGACGTAGAACTCGGTTTCCTTCTTCGAAAGCGCGCCGAGTTTGTAGTGAAAGGCAATGCGCTGCGAAAGCTGTCGCGCCTCCGACTGCGCGAGCTTGGCGTCGAGCTCGGGCTGCCCGAACAGGACCACGTGGATCAGCTTGCGCTTCTCGGTCTCCAGGTTCGACAGCAGCCGCAGCGTCTCCAGCGTTTCCGGGGCAAGTGCCTGTGCTTCGTCGATGCATACCACTACCTTGCGGCCGGCGCGCGCGAAATCGAGCAGCGCATGGTTCAAGGAGCGAATTAGATGATGCTGATCGGCCTCGCGGTCGACCGCGACCCGCAACTCGTCGGCCAGAGTGAGCAGCAGTCCGCGGGGGTCGAGCAGCGGATTCGGCAGATACGCGGTCACGTAATTCTGGCCGAGTGTAGCCAGGAAACGGCGGCAGAGCAGCGTCTTGCCGTGTCCCACCTCGCCCACGATCTTTATGAAGCCCTCGCCGCTTTCGACCGCCACCAGCAGAACGTTGAGCGCCTCCTGATGCGGCGTGCAGGCGAACACGAACGCGGTGTCCGGCGTCAGTCCGAACGGTGGCTCACGCAGGCCGAAGTGGGTTCGATACATCTCAGGCCGCGCGGCCGGCGGCCGGAACTCGCCGCTCAGCGAGGCGGCGGCGAATTTGCGGGGGCATCCCGGGGGGGCTCGCTGACATCACCGCGCTGGATCGAATCGATTCGCTCCTTGGAGTCGAGTATATCCTGACGCCAGCTTGACGGCCCCTGGATGACGGTAGGCTTGAGCAGGATCACGAGCTCGCTTTTCACGCTCTGATTGTTGTTGTTGCGGAAAAGGAAGCCGGCCAGCGGGAGATCTCCCAGTCCCGGCACCAGGCTGCGGTTGCGCACCTGGGTCTCCTTCATCAGGCCGCCGATGGCGACGATATTGCCGTCGCCCACCCGCACCACGGTGTCGGTCTCGCTGATGGTGCTCGAAGCGAGCGGGAGCTGGAAGCTGCCGGCGGTGCCGAGGTTGATGTTCTTGTTCTTCTCGATTACGTCGCTCACGGAGGGATGGATGTGCAGATTGATGAAGTTGTTCTCGTCGATCTGGGGCGTCACGTCGAGCGCCACGCCGGAGAAGAACGGCTGCACGGTAATGGTCGGCGACTGGATGGTGTTGACGCCGGTGGCGACGACGTTGGTCGTGACGTTGGTGACGAAGAATTCGTCGGTGCCGACCTTGAGCACCGCCTTCTGGTTGTTCAGCGTCGCAAGCCGCGGGCTGGACAGCACCTGCAGCGTGCCCTGCGTCTCGAGGAAGGAGATCAGCGAGGCGAAATTGCTGGTCTGGAAAGCGAGCCCGAGCAGCGTGCCCGGCGTGCCCTGCCCCGCCACCAAGGAACCTACGTTGGCGCCGGGCGTGCCGGTCAGATTGGAGTTCGTCGCGATGGTGCCGTCGGGATTGGTGGCGGTGAACGTGGTGAGGCTCCCCGTGGGGCTCAAGTTGGTGCCGGGCGTGACCACGCCGCCGCCGAAGCGGCTGTTGTTGCCGCTGCGGAACGCCGCCCAGTTGATGCCGGACTGATATGCGTCGGAGAGCTGGACCTCGATGATCTTGGCTTCGAGCACGACCTGGCGGTCGACCACATTTTCCATGGTGTGGAGGAACTCCTCCACGCTGCGCAGTTCCGCGGGATAGGCCCGCACCACCAGCACGCCGGATTGCGGGCTCACCACTACGTTGCGGCCGCCTTCGGTGCCGATCATCGACCGTACCGCCGTGCTGAGCTCGGCCCAAAAGTCGTTCTGCGAGGTCGTAGTGATATTGCTGCTCTCCAGCGGGCGGCCGGTCACCGTCCCCGGCAGGGGCATGGCGGTCGGGCCCTGGATGCCGGCGCTGCTCGTATCCGAGATCGCGCCGGAGGTAACCCGCACCTCGGTGCGTCCCTTGCGCTGGCTCAACAGATAATTGACCTGAAACACCCGTGTCTGCAGCGTGAGGGGCTGAATCAGTACGCGGTTGCCCTGCACCCTGTACTCGTAGCCGTAGAGGTCGCGAATCGCGTCCAGCGCCTCGAATACCGTCACGTCCTTCAGATTGAGCGTCAGCGGCTCTTTGACGCTCGGGTGCACCACCATGCTGTAGCGCGTGCCGGAGACGATCGCCATGAACACCTGATTCGCGGGCGCATTGTTGACCTCCAGATCGAATCGCGGCTCGATCGGACGGCCATCGACTTTCGGCATTTCGACGACCAGCGGCGGCAGCAATGCCTTGGACACCGCCTCCGGCTGCTGGGTGACGATCGGCTGGCGAGCCGCCTTGTCCATCTCGCTCTTGGCGGATTCGTAGCCGGTGCCGCGCGGCCCGATGTCGGAGCATGACGACGCCATGATTGCGAGCAGAAACACAATAAGGAATCGTCCCATGGTCTCCCTTTTCCTTTATCCTTTCGGCGTACTCGCAGCGTTCTTTTTCTTTGTCGTCGGGTCGTCGGCCGGCCCAGGCTCGGTCACGCCCTGGGCGCGTTTTTCGACGGCCGGATACAGCAGCAGCGTGCGCGCTTCGCCCCCGCCCTTGAGCAGCACCTCGCTCTCCCGGATCTCCGCGACCTTGAGGCCGGCGATGCCTTCGCCCAGGTGCAGCAGCCTGCCGTTGATGATGACGGCGCGCCGCTCCGGCGAAATAAGCACGGTCTGCAGGACGAGACCCGACTCCGGCACCGCATAAGCCCCGGACGCGGTTGCCATGAACGAAGGCGGTCGCGTCGGATCCCGCAGCTGCTGCGCCAGCGCCGCCGGAATCACCGCGGTCGCCGCCATCAGCAAGCCGACTGCGTGTCTGCGCATCACACCACCAACCAATCCTTGTCGAGCGACAGCGTATACACCGTCACCGTGATCCGCACCCTGGGATAGTCCGTGGCGTCGAGCCGCGCCTGCGCCCAGAACATCTGCCAGGGAAGCCGCTCCAGCCGGGCCAGGTAATCCAGCAGATCGAGATAGCCGCCCTGCAGCGTGAGCTCGATGCCGTGCTTGTAGACGTTGCGTGCGGTTTCCCCTTGCCCCGACTCCTGCCTCGATTCCTTCCTCGCCTCGACCAGTGGGGTCACGGGCAGCGTCCTCAAGCCGACCAGCTGCACTCTGCGGTTGCGGGTAAGCATGTCCTCGAGGATGCCGGCCATGCGCGCCGGCGTCACCAAGCCGCCGTGCAGGCCCTTCAGCTGGACGTCGATGCGCTCGATCTCCGTACGCACTTGCGCGATGCGCGCGCGGGTCACGGCGTCCGGATCCTGGGCGAGCTGGCGAATGAACTCGGCGGTTTTCGCGCGGGCCACCGCTGCATCGGCACGCGCCAGCGAGACCTTCGCCTCCAGTTGCCGCGCCCTGCCGAGCGAGGTATCGATGGCCGAGCCGGCGACCAGCATGATCGCCACCACCCCGCCGCCGAGCACGATCACCCGCTCGCGCCTGGCAAGCCGCGCGAACCGGTCCGACAATTTCTGCCACAGCTGTCTCATGGCTTGGCGCCGCCCTTTGCCGACTCCGCGCCCGCGAGCGTGGCAAGTCGAAACTCGATGAACGGCATCATTTCGCGCACCCGCTCCGGCCCCGGTTCGGGCTCCGGCCGGCGCATCTGCAGCTCTGCGAACGCGTGCCCCTTCATGATCTGTTCGCGGTTCAGGCGTTGCACGTAGCTCGGCACCAGCTCCGGTCGCAACGCCCGCCCCTCCAGCACGACATCCTGGCCCGCGCCGGCGACGGAGAGCCCGGTCAGCCACAAGCCCTCGAAAGACTGGCGGGCGAAGGCGCGCAGATACTCCGAGAAGCCGCGCGTATTGCCGATCACCCCGCCGGAGAGCGTCTGCATGACTTCGTTGCGGCCGGCAAGCTCGGTCTCGAGCCTGGCCAGCGCAGCCGCAAGCGCGGGATCGCCGCGGCGAGCCGCCACCTGCGCCGCCAAACGCTGCATCTCGGCCTGCGCTGCCGCCGTGGCTGCGGACTCCGATTGCAGCGTCTTCGCCGCCGCGTCGGCGCGCAGGCTCGCCAACCCCCATGCCGCCGCCATCAGGACCAGCGCCGCGCCCCAGATTCCGAGCATTCCGGCAAGCGACAAAAGCTCACGCCTTTTCTCGAAGGTCGGGTTGTAGAGATTGATCTGCTGACTCACGCAGCGCCCCCGCCGCGAAGCGCCGCGCCCAGCGCGAGAAAACGCTGCAGTTGGACGGCCGGCTGCCGCAGGTCGGGCGCCGCCTGCATGTCGAGCACCGAGTCCAACCGCGCCACCTCTATCGGAAGGTAGAGGTTTTCACCGAGATACCGATCCAGCCCGAGCTCCTCCGGCAGCGGCGGCAGCATGACCTTGGCCAACGGCACGAAGCTGAACTGGCGATCGAAATGGTCCAGCGAGCGCTGAAGCTCGAGCACGATGCGCTCGAACAGCTGCAGCCTCTCTTCGCCCTGCGAAGACACAAGCTGCGCCAACCCGATCTCGATTTGCCGGGCGAGATACAGTTCGCCGCCGGAGGTCAAAGTAAGCAGCCCGCGCTGTTCGGAAAAGGACAGCATCGCGAGTGCTCTTCGCTCCACCTCGAACAAGGTGGCGATGTTGCGCTGGGCCATTTCCGGAATATCGATCACGGAAAGAGGCAGTCGTGCCTCCGCAAATGCATTCATGCGCTGCGCGATCGTCTCGTTGCGAGCCGCTACCGCATATACCGCCCGCGCGCGGTTGGGTCCGCCCGGTCCGGCGGGAATCGCGATCACGTCGACGGTCGCCTCCTCGACCGGGTAATCGAGCGCGTCCTTGAGTTTCCAGCGCATCGCTGGCTTGAGTTCCTGGGCCGGCACATCCGGGGCGTCGAGCACCTGGAGCTGATAGCTTCCCGCCGACATCAGCGTCGCGCAGCGGTAGCGGTCGAGGTGCAGTTCCCGGCGCAATCGCGACAGCGAAGCGATCTCCGATTCCTCCTTGCGGTAGGAAGCGCACAGTGCCACTGTGGGGCGCGCGGACGTCGCGACCCGCGCCACGTCTATGCGGTCATCCAGTACATGAACCACCGCCAGACCGGCATCCTTCTTCCTGCCGAACATGTTTTACTTGCAGCCCCCGACTCGAACTTAAAAGATTGCGCGAAAATATATCAATAACTTATTGTCGTCAATGAGAAAAATATTCACGCCAGTCTAGAAGTTTTCCCGCAGGTAAATGAATTCGTTGGGGTTCTTGTAAACGCCGAATACCGCTCTTGCTCGTGGGTCCTTGTCGAACGTCGGTCCCGACCACTTCCATTGCAGGTAGGTGCGGTTCGCCGGGCTCGAGGCAATGCATGTGGAATCGTTCTGCACGCCGGCAGAGACATCCAGGTCGACGCAAAGATCAATGGAAACCGGGCTGCCAGGTGCGGTGAGCTTCAGGTTGCCCTTGCCGGCCTGGAATGCGCCGCCGACGGTCGCGGTACCCGAACTGAGCAACAGATTGCCGGTCACAATCGCGGTGCAGCTATCGTCCGAGTTGACGACGTATGCGCCGCCCGCGAAGTATTCGGCAGCCATCGGGACCGGCAAATCGAGCAGTTCGGAGCCGAACGCATTCTGCAGATGCAGGCGTCCGAACCGGACCATGGTCTGCGCCAATTTCGCGTGGTCGCTTGTGCCGTCGCCATTGACGTCGAGATCAAACACCGTCAGCGCAGTACCGTCGGGGTCGGTGGGTGCGATGCCGATGTCGAGCGCGTTGTAGGGTCCGTCTTCCGTGGCAAGTCGGCTGAAGGAAAGCGACACCGCCGGCATGAGCACGCCCGCCGTCCACGAGCCGCCAGGCGTACCCGCGAGCCGCGCCGAAAGGTCGGTCGATGTATTCAGCGCAGCGAAACCGTAGCTCGCCATGCTCGTCGGATCCATCGGCGCCAGGGCACCGCTGTAGTTCGCCGTCACGCCCTCGCCCGCGTTGCGCGCCTCGAGCCTGAACGCGACTGCGAAAGGCTCGTTGAAGTAGGTGAAACCCTGCTTGCGCACCGGCGAGTTCGAGACCGTGGTGGACGCCGCGACCGCGATCGTCAGCGTGTTGCCCGCGATGGCGTTGACGGTCGCCGTCAGGTCGCTGCCGCCGGCTCCTGCGCCATGCACGATCACCTGGTCGCCGATCGAGAAGCCGCTTGCCGCAGCAACCGTGAGCGTTGTGCTCGAGGACGCAATCGAGCCGGTGGTGTTCGGGTAGCAGGTAGCAATGTCGGAGCGGTTGGTCAGGCTCGGCGCGCTGACCCCCGCTGTAATCAGCGTGTAATGGTCCGGCACGAACCGGCCGACGTTGATCGCGCTGGAAGTGATGTAGCGCTGCGCCGTGCTCGAGTCTGCCGCGTCGACGTTGGCGAACGACTGGTCCTGGATCGTCAGGGTGAAGGAGCCGACATCGGTATAGGTGGCGGTGTTCGCCGTCACCGTTCCGCCGGAAGACGTCGCGGATCCCAGTGCGAACGAGCCGAAAACGGCAGGACACGCCGTGCCGCCGCAGGTGCCCAAGGTGACGGCGAGCACGTCGACCGGCGGGTTGGCGCTGTAGTTGAGCGTCGTGGCACCGAGTGCGTTCTGCCCGATGATCGTGACCGTGAACGGCTGCCCGGCGTTGTGCACGGTGGTATCCGTGAGGTTGACGGCGTTCAGCGTTCTTGCCGTGCCGGCGGTGGTGCGCGTTGCATCG
>DASRFY010000195.1:0-25178 GCA_035651315.1 Burkholderiales bacterium | reverse complement strand
GCCAGGTGTAGTTGAAGTACTGCACATAGCGCCGGCCTACCGACTGCAGCGTCTTGGGCACGCTTTGCTCATCCGAGGGGGTGGCCAGCAGGTGCACGTGGTTGGTCATCAGCACATAGGCGTGGATGGAAAGCCCGTGCTCGCCGGCAGCGCGTTCCAGGCAGTCCAGGTAGAAGAGGTAGTCGGGCTCGGAGCCAAAGACCGGGTCGCGGTTGCCGCGCTGGATGATGTGCAGGGGGTAGCCTTTGGCGAAGAAACGGGGCAGGCGGGCCATGGGCGAGAGCGAACAGCCTCGGAGGCGCAGTGGCAGGAAAGTCTAGCAGATAAATCGAGTCTGACCCCATTTATCCGACTTCCGATGGCGCGTAAGGATTCATGGTCCGGCACGATTCGCGCACTGTGCATTTCCAGGCTTCAGAGCCGGATGCCTTCGCTTGCAATGTAGCCCTTGATGATGCCGTCGATGTCGGAATCGGCCCTGAATCCCATCGCGGCCGCCCGATCGGTCCGGAAGTGCGCCGGGAAAGACTTCACCATGTTCTGGATGCGCTCGACCGGCTTGAACACCACGCGAGCGGCGACCGTGTCGCCGGCGATGCGGCGCAGCGCCTCGACGCCCTGCCGGACCGAGATCGTGATCCCGGGAAGATTGAGCGCGCGGTTGGTACCCCACGCGCCCGCCGGCAGATCGTGGGCGTGCACGAAGGATTCGATCACCTGTGCCGGCGACAGGATCCACAGCTCGGTCGAATCATCGACCGGGCACTCGCATACGAGGCCGTTGAGCGGCTCCCGGAACATGCCGCTCGCAAACGAAGTCGAGGCGAGATTGGGTTTCCCTGGGCGCACGACGATGGTCGGCAGCCGCAGGCTGCGGCCGTCGATAAAACCCTTGCGCGAATAGTCGCCGATCAGGTACTCGCCGATCAATTTCTGCGTACCGTATGAGGTCTGCGGCGTGGGCGTGACCGAGTCGTCCACCACTGCCGGCAGCTTTCCGCCGAACACCGCGAGCGAGCTGGCGTATACCAGCCGCGGCGGCGCCTTCAGTTTGCGGCACGCTTCGAGCAGAGTGCGCGTGCCGTCGAGGTTGACGCGATAGCCGAGATCGAAATCGGCTTCGGCTCCCGCGCTGACGACCGCCGCGAGATGGAAAACCGAAACCGTATCGGGATCCAGCGCCGCGGCGAGGGCGTCGGCATCCGCGATATCCCCCGTCACGCATTTCAGCCGGGAGTCGGGGTTGGGTGGAAACGCGGCATCGAAGAGCTTGATCTGCGAGATCGATGCCGGCTTGCCGTCCGGCCCGGCCAGGGCCTTGCGCTCGAGCAGCTTCAGCGCCAGCCGGTAGCCGAGGAACCCGCCGCCTCCGGTGATGAACACTTTCATGTTGCGCCCTCCCGATCAGGAGACCATCTTACGCCGGAGCGCAGACTGTCTTCGCGGAGGAGTGCGTTCCCGCCGGCGCTTTGCCGGCGGCCGGCGGTTTCGGCATGATTGCGGCAAGCGGTCGCGTGAACCGATACGGGTGTCCGTGCATTCGCCGCGTGGGTGCTTCCGCCGCGAATTGCTGCTCACGGACACTTCCCGGCGCGAGGAGCGAGCAGATGAGGAAACCGGGTCTCTTGTACGCAACGACGGCTGCGCTGGGCATCGCCATGCTGCTCGGCGCCGGAGCGTCGCGGCTGAACGCCCAGCAGACGACCGAGCCGGAAGTCAGGGTCGGCGCCAACGAGCTCGCCGGCGCGGTGAAGAGCGCGAACGGTCCGGAAGCCGGCGTCTGGGTCATCGCGGAGACGAGCGAGCTTCCGACCCGCTTCGCGAAGATCGTGGTCACCGACGAGCGCGGCCGCTACCTCATACCCGATCTGCCCAAGGCGACGTACGACGTATGGGTGCGCGGCTATGGGCTGGTCGATTCGCCCAAGGTCCAAGCCGTCCCCGGCAGGCTCCTCGACTTGAGCACAACGCCCGCGCCGAGCGCCGCGGCGGCCGCGGAGTATTACCCGGCGATCTATTGGTACAGCCTGTTGAGGATTCCCGCGCCAGGCGAATTCCCCGGCACGGGGCCGGAGGGCAACGGCATCAATCCCAACATCCGCACCCAGCGCGAATGGCTCAACGTCGTCAAGACCAACGGCTGCATGGCGTGTCACGCGCTAGGCACGCGCGGTACGCGCACGCTGCCGAAGGATTTTGCGCACATGAATTCCATCGAGGCGTGGGCGCGGCGCATCACCTCGGGACAGGCGATGAACAACATGGTCACTGCCGCCGGCCGGCTCGGCACCGGGCGGGCGCTTGCGCAGTGGGCCGACTGGACCGACCGCATCGCCGCCGGCACGCTGCCTTTCGATCAACCCGCGCGCCCGCAAGGCGTCGAGCGCAACCTGGTGCTGACGCTATGGGACTGGAGCCGGCCCAAGGCGTACCTGCACGATCTGATCTCGACCGACCGGCGCAAGCCCACCGTGAACGCCAACGGCAAACTCTACGGCGCACCCGAGAACAGCACCGACTACTGGCCGATTCTCGATCCCGTCTCGAACAGCGTGGCGGAAGTGAAGCATCCGGTGCGCGATCCGGACACGCCGTCCTACCGCAGCGATCCGATGGCGCCTTCTCCGTACTGGGGCCCCGATCCGATCTGGGACAGCCAGAGCAGCACGCACAACCAGATGATGGACGAGAAAGGCCGGGTGTGGGCCGCGGCGCGCATCCGGCCGCCGGACAACCCCGCCGAGTGCAGGAAGGGCTCGAACCATCCCTCGGCGAAGGTGTTTCCGCTCGAGAGCGCAATGCGGCATCTGTCGATGTACGATCCCGCCGCGAACAAGTGGACGCTGATCTCGACCTGCTTCCCGACGCACCACTTGATCTTCGCCGAGGACGCGAACAGCACGCTGTGGACGTCGAGCGGGGTCGGCGGGCCGGGCGTGATCGGCTGGCTGAACCGCAGGATGTTCGAGGAAACCGGCGACGAGATGAAATCGCAGGGCTGGACGCCGTTCATTCTCGACGCCAACGGCAACGGCAAGCGCGACGAATGGGTCGAGCCCGACCAGCCGCTGGATCCTCGCAAGGACAAGCGCGTCGCGGTGAACCTCTACAGCGTCGCCGTGAACCCGGTCGACGGTTCGGTCTGGGGCACCTCGCTTGCGCCGTTCCCGAGCTACGTGGTACGAGTCGCGCCGGGTCCCGATCCGACGCACACCGCGCTCACTGAAATCTACCAGCCGCCGCTGCCCGCCTACGGCGCGCGCGGCGGCGACATCGACCGCAACGGCGTCTTCTGGGCGTCGTTCGCGAGCGGTCATCTCGGCAGCTTCGACCGGCGCAAATGCAAGGGCCCGTTGAACGGGCCGAGCGCGGCGACCGGCCGGCACTGTCCCGAAGGCTGGACGCTGTATCGCCTGCCGGGGCCGCAGTTCCGGGACGTACGCGAGGACGGCAGCGCCGAGTCGAGCTACTACGTCTGGGTGGACTGGTTCAACACGCTGGGGCTCGGCGAAAACGTGCCCATCGCCACCGGCAACACCAGCGATGCCTACTTCGCGCTGGTCGGCGGCAAGTTCGTCACCCTGCGCGTTCCCTACCCGATGGGTTTTTTCGCGAAGTGGGGCGAAGGGCGCATCGACGACCCCAATGCCGGTTGGAAAGGCCGCGCGTTGTGGGCCACGAATTCCACCCGGGCGCCGTTCCATTCCGAAGACGGGATCAAGAACCTGCCGCGCGTCATCAAGTTCCAGCTCCGACCCGATCCGCTCGCGAGGTGAATTTCGAATTCCTCGCGCATGACGTGGTGCGGATCGTCCGAGTCTTCGGAACCGGGCATCCGCTCGATAGCGGCCGAGCCGGTGATTCTTCGCCCACGTATCCCGTGTTTCGTCTACGCGCGTTCGCACTCAGGACCGCTTGGTTGTCCTTGCATTTCCACGGCAAAGCGCGCAGTCTGCTGTCCCCACCCGGAAATTTCATCCATGACTTCATCCAGGCGCCGGCCGGAAAACCGATGGGAATTCATTCAGGGCGATAACGCCTCGTGGCGCTGGCGCTTTTTCGACAATGTGTTCACGCCGGCAGTTGTGACTTTGTCGCGCGAAGACTTTCCACGCCTGGACGATTGCGTGGCCAACGCGAAGCGGCACGGTTACGCCGGTCGGCCCATCTCCTGGCAAGCGCTGTGGGGCGGGATTTTCTTTTACAGCCCGACCAACGACGGCGGGCGCGTGACGACAGTCCGGTCGGCAAGTCGCAAGTGACGGTCCTCGCGATTTGTTTGTTCCGCCGTCTTTGTCCTTGAGTTTTTCAGCCAAGCCCTGTCCTCGCGTCACGGACCGGAGTCGTCCGTCGACTCCATCGCTTCCCGCACACATGGTGAACCGTAGCGATCGCGGCTGCCACGCATTCGAGAAAATACAGACGTCGACTCTCGACGCAACCGAGCGCCGGACCGATTGCCGCGCGCCAACACGCGCTTGCCCACGGCGCTTGCCCAGCGTACGGTGCGCCGCATGAGCTACCTGCGCTTCGTCGGCCGGTATCCGGCGTTCGGCTGGTTCGCGCTCTGGGCCGCGTTCTCGGTTCCCGTTCTGGTCCTCGCGCGGTTCGGTTATTTGTGGCCGGGAGTCGGCCTCGGGACAATCGCGGCGGGCCTTCTCCTCATCGCGCACAAACGGCGCGGCGGATCTTAGGCTTCGACCGTTACGCGGAAATAGTCGCGCGCCGATTCGGTCAGGATAGGACTCGATTTCTTCGCCGTCGTCGGGATATCCGGGATCGGCAAATCGGGTCCCGCCGACACGCAGCAGCCCTTCCCGCCAAACCCGGTTTGCCTTCCGGCGTCGAGCATGTCTCGCGTCTGCCGTCTGGCGTCCCCGCAAGGAGATCAAACCGTTCGTAGCGACCGACTACAACGGCGTCATCGAGGCGCTGCGAGCGAAGAAACTGGACTTCGCGCTGCTCGGGCCTTTCTCCTACGCGCTGGCGACCACGGCGGCCGACGTCGAGGCCTTTGCGCTGCTCGAAACGAAAAGGCAGGGTGCGACCTATCGCTCGGTCATCATCACGCGCAAGGATCACGGCAAGCCGGCCTGCGCTGCCTGCGGTCGCAAGTCGGCATGATCTTCCAGGATCACAACCTGGTGCCGCGGCTGTCCGTGCTCAAGAACGCGCTCGCCGGGCGGCTGTCGCGCATGCCGAGTGGATGTCGCTGCTGCAAGTATTCCGCGACGAGGACCTGCGCATCGCGCTCGACTGCCTGCGGCGCGTCGAGCTGGAAGACCGCGCCTGTGGAGCCGCGCCGACCGGCTTTCCGGCGGGCAGCAGCAGCGCGTGGGGATTGCGCGCATCCTCGCGCGCTAGCGACGAGGGATCGTCCACCATGTTTCCACCTCGTTAGTGGTGAGCGCTCGGAACGCATGTCCGGGGTTCCGGATACCTCGGCAAAGGCGAGGATCATACCTGCGACACCATCGACAGCCGCCTTGGGCGCCTTTTTCGATTCAGTAGCTGCCCTAAAATCCGATCGGGTCTTTGATCCGGTTGTCATCTCGCCTCCTTCTGATGCCATTGCTGAAACTGTTCGCAACGCTTGAACAACGTCAGCCCGCCGCGCACACGGAGGCGACGGCGCCCGGAGGGTGCACGATGCGGATGCGTCATCCGAGCCCGGCTGCTCGCGCGACGAGAAACAATCCTGCCGCGACGGCGACGGCCCCGATGGCCCGCGCGACGCGCTCGCCGGCCGGTGCGAGACGTTCGACGGCGATGGCCGCCGCCGCGACAGCCATCGCACGCAGGTCCATGACCCCGATGACCAGGAGAATCGCCATCAGACCGGCACAGCAGTAGCTGCAATGGAGGCCGAGGCGCAGGCCGTGTCGCCAGGCCGTGCCGGCGTCGGCCGGCAGCGTGCGGCCGCGTCCGGGCGCCTCCCGGCAGCAGGCAAGGTGACGCGCCTTCCACGCGGTGAACTGGAGCGCGCCGGCGATCAGGACGATCACGCCGGCCGCGATCGGAACGCCGTGCGCCAGCGCCGGCTGCCGCATCTCGATCTCCGCCAGCGCGACGCCCAGCGGAAAGGCGGCCATTCCGAACGCCGTCCACACGAAGAAGTACCCCGCGCCCACCAGCGCGGTCAGCCGACCGAGGCGCCTCTCGCCTGTCCGGCCAACGGCGTGGCGGTAGCGCCACAGCATCGGGACCAGGGACGGCAGCATCATCGCCACCATCATCACGACCCACATGCCGAGGAACGACGCCGTGGCGCCGGGCCAGGTCTGACCGGGCATCCGCATCCACGCCATCGACATCGTCCAGCCGCCGGGCATCGGCATCTCGCCCATCGCCGACATGGACGCGCACCGGACGATCGTCAGCGCCGCGGCTCCGGCGAAGAGCAGCGCCGAGACGCAGAAGAAGGCTTGCCGGGAAGCTCTCTCGGAGACCATTCGTCGTGAGATCTTCCGTCCCCCGGTTGCGTCGACCATACCCACGACCTGGCTCAGCGCTTGTCGTACTCGTCGCGGCGGCGGAACCAAAGGCCCGTCTCGTTGCGCCCTTTCGGGGCGCGGTCGAGCCACTGGTACATGCCCCAGAGGCCGTCGAGCCCGCGCGCATAGGCGGAATAGGTGTGGTAGACAATGCCGTCCTCGACCGCGAAGGCGCTCATGCCTGGCCGCTCGCGGATGTACGTGGCCGCGTCGGTTCCGGACATGGCAGCGAACGTCGCGGGCCCATCGGGCGTCGAGCGCGAGATTTCGGCGGCTTCCCGTCCGGGTGTCTGCAGCGGCGCCTCGCGGCGGTAGTTGTATTCGATGCCGCCCTCGCGCTGCTGCTCCTCGGTGAAGAAAACGTTGAAGTCGGCGTTGAAGTCGCTGCCGAACGACGATGCCCAGGGGAATGTCCACCCCATCCGCCGTTTGTACGCCTGCAGCTTCGCGAGCGGCGCCCGCGACACCGCGCAGAGCGTGACGTCGTGGTTGGCGAGGTGCACGGCGAAGCCGTTGAAGCCGTCCGCGATCGTCGAGCAGGCCGGACACCCGGCCGTGTAATCGGGGCCGAACATGAAGTGGTAGACGAGGAGCTGCGAGCGCCCTTGGAAGAGGTCTGCCAGCGAGGCGCGCCCGGCGTCGGTCTCGAATCGATACTCCTTGTCGATCCGAACCCAGGGCAGCTCCTGGCGCCGCCGCGCCAGCTCGTCGCTGCGCCGCGTGAGATCCTTCTCGGCCTTTAGCAGCTCGACGCGTGCTGCCAGCCATTCCTTTCGTGTTCCGGTCTTGTGTGTCGTCATCGCCCTTCTCTCCTTTCGTCTGGTGTCTACGTCGCTCGTACCGTTCCCGATACGACGCGCTGGTTGGTGGTCGTAAAGTAGAATAGGTCCGTGCATCGAAAGGTGGGAGTGACAAGTGTGGCGGGATTCGGATGGACTCGCTGATCACGGCCGCGGCGCGTGCGCTCGCGGCGGGTGATCCGATCGGCGCACTGAACCGGGTCGCCCTGCGCGACGATGCGCCTGCGCTCGCGCTTCGGGGCATTGCGATGGCCCAGCTCGGCGATCTGGTTCGGGCGAAAGCTCTCGTGCGACGCGCGGCGCGCGCCTTCGGTCCGAAAGAGGCCGTGGCCCGCGCGAGATGCGTCGTCGCCGAGGCCGAGATCGCGCTCGTCTCGCGCGACCTGGGCTGGCCCGCGAAGGCGCTCGACGCGGCGCGGGAGACACTCGAGGAGCACGGCGACCGGGTGAACGCCGCGCATGCACGGTATCTGGAGGCCCGGCGCCTGCTCCTTGTCGGGCGCCTCGACGAGGCCGAGCGTGCGCTCGCCGAGCTGGACCTCATGCCTTTGCCTCCGGTGTCGAGGACCGTACACGAACTGGTGGGCGCGGGGATCTGCATGCGGCGTCTGCGGACGAATGCGGCGCGCGCGGCCCTCGCCCGGGCCGAACGCGCCGCGCGCCACGCACGCATCCCTGCGCTGACGGCGGAGGTCGAAAGCGCGCTCCTCGTCCTGAACACGCCCGCCGCGCGCCTGATCGCGCGTGGCGGGGAGCGGCTTCTTCTGCTCGACGAGGTCGAAGCGTTGCTGGCGTCGAAGGCATTCGTAGTCGACGCCTGCCGTCATGCCGTGCGTCACGCGGGCACGGCGATCCCGCTCGCGAAGCGCCCGGTGTTGTTCGCGCTCGCACGCGCGCTGGGCGAATCGTGGCCGGAGGACGTACCGAGGGACGCGCTCGTCGCGCGCGCATTCAGATTGAGGCTCGCCGATGAAACGCACCGCGCGCGGTTGCGCGTCGAGGTAGGGCGGCTTCGCACGGTACTTCGGACGCTGGCCGACGTGAGCGCGACGAAGCGAGGTTTTGTGCTGACGCCGCGCCGCGCAAGCGAGGTCGTCGTGCTGGCGCCGCCCGTCGAAGGGGAGCACGGGGCGGTGCTCGCCTTCCTCGCCGATGGTGAATCGTGGTCGAGCTCGGCCTTGGCGCTTGCGCTTCGAGCCAGCCAGCGCACCGTGCAGCGGGCGCTCGACACGCTTGCGGCGGCAGGCAAGGTGCAGTCGTTCGGTCGCGGGCGAGCTCGTCGCTGGATGACCCCGCCCGTGCCGGGATTCCCGACGAATTTGTTACTCCCGGCTCCACTACCTATCGACTAGGATGGAAGCATGAATCGATCAGCGGCCAAAATCGTCCGCGAGTATGGGCCTTTTCCGGGTGCCGACAGCGTGCATGGGGTCACTTATGACGGTCGGCAAGTCTGGTTTGCGTCCGGAGACAAGCTGAACGCCTTCGATCCCGCGAGCGGGAAGATGCTGCGCTCGATCGATGTCGCCGCGCATGCCGGAACGGCCTTCGACGGCCAGCACCTGTTTCAAATCGTCGAAGATCGCATCCAGAAGATCGATCCAAAGACCGGCCGTGTGCTTGCCACGATTCCGGCGCCCGGTGGTGGCGGCGACTCGGGACTTGCGTGGGCCGAAGGGACGCTCTGGGTGGGGCAATACCGGGATCGGAAGATCCATCAAGTGGATCCCCAGACAGGGGCGATTCTTCGCACGATCGAGTCCAACCGCTTCGTCACCGGGGTCACTTGGATCGACGGAGAGCTTTGGCACGGCACCTGGGAAGGTGACGAGAGCGAGTTGAGGCGGGTCGATCCTCGAACGGGAGAAGTCCTGGAGAGGCTCGAGATGCCGCCCGGAGTGAACGTTTCGGGGCTCGAGTCCGATGGCGGCGATCAGTTCTTCTGCGGAGGAGGCAGCAGCGGGAAGGTGAGGACCGTCCGCCGGCCCAGGCGAGCCTCCGCGCCGGGCAGCGGCTCCGAGAGCCCCGTCGACTCCACGAGCAAGTAATCGAAGCGGCCTTCGCGGGCGAGCTTCGAGACCTTGGCAAGCAGGTCGTCTCGCAGCATGCATCTGGGCCGGCAACCTCGCCGTCGAGCAGACCGACGAGGCTTCGCTCGGCGAGCTGCGCAAGCTCGTGGAGTGGGGGCTGCCGCTGATTCCGATCCGGCTGTTGAAGATCGGCGACGCCCCCGCGGATGCGGTCGATCTCGACGCATTCGGCGACGGTTGGCGAGCCGCGCTCCAGCCCGGCAGCACGGTGCGCGGTCGGGTGCTCGATACGAATGCGGGCATCCGGGCGGCGACGGCGGCGGGCGTGCGCGCGGCCGGCGTGCGTTATCGGCTACCCGCGCTGCTCGCCTGCCTGCAACCCACTGCGACGGATGCGCCGGCAAAACCTGCGAACGGCGCCGCGCCGGTCACGCCGGCCGCGGATGTTTCCGAGCTGGCGCTGCTGCGGCTGCTGGGCCTGAAGCAGCGGGTAATGCAGGACGCGCCTCACATCCGCCGGCGTCAATTCCAGCCCGACGATCGTCATCGCCAGGATGATGACGAACGGCAGGCCGACCTCGGCAATCACGTTCATGACGGATGAACCCCTAGAACTTTTCCACCCAGGGCCGCAATTCGACTTCCCAGGTCCAGGCGCTGCGCGGCTGCTGGACGACGTGCAGATACGTCCGGGCGATCGCGTCCGGATCGAGCAGCGACTCCGGCTGCCCGGCCGGCTCGGGCTGTCCGGCCCCGCGCACGGCGCCGTCGATGACGAAGTGCGCGACGTGAATGTTCTGCGGCGCCAGCTCGCGCGCCATGCTCTGGGCGAGACCGCGCAGTGCGAACTTTCCCATGGCGAACGGCGCGGAACGAGCGTAGCCCTTGACGCTGGCCGAAGCGCCGGTGAACAGGATGCATCCGCCGCCGCGCGCGAGCATGCGCCTCGCCGCCTGCTGCGCGACCAGAAAGGCGCCGAACGCGGTCACGTCCAGGCTGCGGCGCACCTGCTCCGGCTCGAGTTCGGTGAGCGCCCCGCTCGTCCGATAGCTGGGGTTGTAGAGCGCCACGTCGAGCGGCGGGAATTCGGCATCCAGGCGCGAGAACATGCGCGTCACGCTTTCCGGGTCGGTGGCGTCGCATTCCAGCTTCAGGGCGGCGCCGATTCCATCGGCCCGCCCGCCGGCGCTGCGCGACGCCAGCGCAACGCCGTAACCGGCCTCGGTGAGCACGCGCGCGAACGAGGCGCTGATGCCCGAGCCCGCGCCGACGATGAGTGCCGCCTTCCGCATGATCTTGTCTCCCGATGGAATACCTGTCATCCCCGCCGCCGCGTCGGCCCATGCGCCGCGTCTCGGAGCCCGATGCCTTCGCCCGCAATATAGTCCCGAAAGATGCCCTCGAGGTCGGGAGCGGATAATTCGAACTCCTGACCCTGGAACACAAGTCCGATGAGCGCAGATGCGGCCGAACGCGCACGCGAGCTGGTGGACACCGTCTACCGCACCGAGTCGCGCCGCGTGCTGGCCACCCTGATCCGCCTGCTGGGCGACTTCGACCTCGCCGAGGAAGCGCTGCACGATGCCTTCCGGGCGGCGCTCGAGCAGTGGCCGCGCGAGGGCGTGCCCGCCAATCCGAGGGCGTGGCTGGTGTCGGCGGGACGTTTCAAGGCGATCGACGGGATTCGCAGGCGCGCCCGTTTCGACGCGCTCGACGACGTCGCGGAACAGGTCGAGGCGCTGGCCGGCGACGCGCCGGCGTGGGAAGAAGACTCCGTCGAGGACGACCGGCTGCGGCTCGTCTTCACCTGCTGCCACCCGGCGCTGTCGCCGGACGCGCAGGTCGCGCTCACGCTGCGCGAGGTGTGCGGTCTTACGACGGAAGAGATCGCGCACGCGTTTCTCACGCCGGCGCCCACGCTGGCGCAGCGGATCGTGCGCGCGAAGGCGAAGATCCGCGACGCGCGCATCCCCTACCAGGTGCCGGCGCAGGCCGAGCTGCCGGAGCGGCTCGACGCGGTGCTGCGCGTGATCTACCTGGTCTTCAACGAAGGTTACGCCGCGTCTTCGGGATCGTCGCTGATGCGGCCCGACCTTTCCGGCGAGGCGATCCGCCTCGGGCGGCTGCTCCTGCTGTTGCTGCCCGAGCCCGAGGCGATGGGCCTGCTTGCATTGATGCTGCTGCACGAATCGCGGCGCGCGGCGCGCACTACGGCCGATGGCGACCTGGTGCTGCTCGAAGAGCAGGACCGCTCGCTGTGGAACCGGGAGCAGATCGCGGAAGGAACGGCGCTGGTGGAACGGGCGCTGTCGTCGCGGCGCTTCGGCCCGTACGCGCTGCAGGCGGCGATCGCCGCGGTGCATGCCGAGGCGCCCGATGCCGCCGCGACCGACTGGCCGCAGATCGTCGGACTGTACGACGTACTGCTGCGCGTCGAACCCTCGCCGGTGGTCGAGCTGAATCGCGCCGTCGCAGTGGCGATGCGCGACGGCCCCGAGGCGGGACTCGCGCTCATCGACGCCCTGCTGGCGCGCGGCGATCTCGCGGACTACCGCCTTGCGCACGCGGCGCGGGCGGACATGTGTCGCCGCCTGGGCAGAACGGCGGAGGCCCGGGCGTCCTACGAGCGCGCGCTCGCGCTCACCCAGCAGGAGCCGGAGCGGCGCTTTCTCGCCCGCAGGCTCGCGGAGCTGCGCGCATGATTTCTCCGTAAGCCAGACGTAATCGGACATTCGATTCGATCCACGTCACGGCCCCATTGCCTCTTAAGGATGCCCGCTCGTGTACTTGTGCCCGGTGCACACGGAAGGCCGAAGGACGATGCTCGGGAACCGGCCGGCATCTCGCCAACCTCGATGCCTGGGCGACGCGGCCGTCGAGTTGCGGGCCAGGGTCACCGGCGGCTGGAATGCCTTGCTGGAACGTTACACGACGGCACTCGCATAGGACGGGCCGGCACGAGGATCCCGTTCGATCTGCGCGCGGAGGACAGCGACACGGTGCCCTCCTCTTCGCGCAGCGGTTGAGCCTCGCGGCGCGGCGCTGGCCCCGGCTCTCCTCGGACTTCGGGAGCGGCGCCGCCTCGCGGCTGGCGCGCATCCGGACAGGTCCGGTAAGGGTCTGGCACCGAAGGACAATTCGTTTTCCCGCATCCCCGACCGGCGATCCCTTCGCGCCGGCAAGGCGGCTGTCGATTTCGGGCCGTGCCGAACGACTATATGCGTCCCCACCCGTTCCATCACGACGGAGGAAGCGTTGAAATACCTGTGCCTGATCTACGACGAGGAAAAGAATCTGGCCGCGCTTTCCGGCGGCGACCGGGAAGCCTTGATGGGCGAGTACTTCGCCTTTACCGAGGCAATCCGCAACAGCGGCCATTATCTCGCGGGCGAGGCCCTGCAATCGGTGCAGAGCGCCACGACCGTGCGAATCCGAAACGGCAGACTGTCCACCACCGACGGGCCGTTCGCCGAGACCAAGGAGCAATTGGGCGGGTTCTACCTCATCGATGCGAGGGACCTGAACGAGGCCATCCAGCTCGCCTCGAGAATTCCTTCGGCGCGCCTCGGCTGCGTCGAGGTGCGGCCGGTCCGGGAAGCGCGGCGCAGCCGGTCCGGAAATTGACACGCCGATGCCGAAACGATCACTCCAACCCAAGTACGATTCGAGGAGACGCCATGAAAACCGAACCCTATCTGTTTTTCGAAGGACGCTGCGAGGAGGCGCTCGAGTTCTACAAGCGGGCGCTCGGCGCCGAGGTGAACATGCTGCTGCGCTACCGGGACAGCCCGGAACCGCCGCCGCCCGGCAGGCTGCCGCCGGGATCCGAAAACAAGGTGATGCACGCGAACCTGCGCATCGGCGACACGACCTTGCTTGCCTCCGATGGAATGTGCTCCGGGCAGCCGGGCTTCCACGGCTTTTCGCTTTCCCTCACGGTGCCCGACGTCGCCGCGGCCGATCGGTTGTTCGCGGCGCTTGCCGACGGCGGGCAGGTGCAGATGCCGCTCGCCAAGACCTTCTTTTCGCCTCGCTTCGGCATGCTCACCGACCGGTTCGGCGTGGGATGGATGGTCTACGTGGCGCAATGAGGCGCGGATTTCCCTCCCACACCGCCGGAAAAAACCGGAAACCGTGTCGATATCGCCCCGCCTCGTTCGACTACAGGACGTGGAGCCCGGGCCGAGCCGGAACGGACCGCGCGAGCGCCAAGTCGCAATCCCGAAACCGGAAAGGAGTCAGACCATGCGATTCATGATCATCGTCAAGGCCACCAAGGACTCGGAGGCCGGCGTCATGCCGGAAGAAAAGCTCATCGCCGAGATGGCCAATTACCACGAGGAGCTGGCACAGGCCGGCGCGCTGCTCGACGCCTCCGGGCTGCAGGCAAGCTCGAAAGGCTGGCGCATAAAATATTCCGGACAGAAGCGCACGTTCGTCGACGGGCCCTTCGCCGAGACCAAGGAACTCATCGCCGGCTACACGATCATCCAGGCGAAGTCGAGGCAGGAGGCGGTCGAGTGGACGAAACGCTTCCCCAATCCCGCGGGCGACGGCAAGGAAGGCGAGATCGAGGTCCGCCAGTTGTTCGAGCTGGAAGATTTCGGCCCCAGCGATGCGGTCGAGCGCTTCCGCGAGATGGGCATCGGAACGGATAAGTGAAGCGAGCGCATGCCATGAAGAAAGTTCTTTCCAGGGACGGCACCGCGATCGCGGTGGAGTTCTTCCAGGACGGAGTAGCCTGACCGCATCGGAGCGATACCCATGCAAAAAATCACCCCGTGCCTGTGGTTCGACAATCAGGCCGAAGAGGCCGCCCGGTTCTACACGTCGATCTTCAGGAATTCCAGGATCGGAAGAATCAGCCGCTACGGAAAGGAAGGCCAGGAGATCCACGGCAGGACCGAAGGTTCGGTCATGACCGTTGAATTCGAGATCGACGGTCAGACGTTTACCGCACTGAACGGCGGGCCGGTGTTCAAATTCAACGAAGCCGTTTCGTTTCAAGTGCATTGCGAGACACAGCAGGACGCAGACGCTGCGCGCGCTCGGACTGGCCGCGAGGGATTGAGGCCGGGACATTTTTTCCTCACGATCGGGAGCAAACGATGAAGTATCTGTGCCTGGTGTACCTCGACGAGAAACGACTCGACGAGCTGCCCGACGAAGAGTGCGTGGCCTACGACAGCGCGATCCGGAAAAGCGGCCACTGCATCGCCTCCGAGGCGCTGGAGTCCGTGCAGACCGCGACCACCGTGCGGGTTCGCAACGGCAAAGTGTCCGTCACCGACGGGCCGTTCGCCGAGACCAAGGAGCAGCTCGCCGGCTTCTACATGATCGAAGCGCAGGACCTGAACGAGGCCATCCGGCTCGCTTCGGAAATTCCGCCGGCGCGCGTGGGCTGCGTCGAGGTGAGGCCGATCCGGCCGATCCGGGAAACGGTCGCGCGGGCCGAATCGCGGGAGAAAACCGGCAATTTTCAGAGGAGCGGACAATGACGAGAGAGTTCGCGGAAGCGGCGGTTCGGAAGCGGCAGTCGGCTCGCGCGCGGCACGCGCGCCGCGTCGTGGCGCTGGTCGCCACGCGCAAGGGCGCTTGGCTGTTTCACGGCGATGCGGCGCGCAAGACCTGGCGCGCCGACGGGCCGCATTTTCTCGGTCACGTCATCACGCACCTCGTGCTCGACCCGCGCGACGGGCGAACGCTGCTCGCGGCGGCGAAGACCGGCCACCTCGGCCCCACCGTGTTCCGCTCCACCGACCTCGGCGGGACGTGGAAGGAAGCCGCGCAGCCGCCCGCGTTCGTCAAGGCCGCAGACAGCAAAGAAGGCCGAGCGGTCGATCACACGTTCTGGCTCGCGCCGGCGCACGCGTCGGAGCCGGACGTCTGGTATGCGGGAACCTCGCCGCAGGGGCTGTTCCGCTCCGAGGACGGCGGCGCCACGTGGAAACCCTTCTCCACGATCAACGACGATCCGCAGTACCGGAAATGGATGGGCACGGTGCAGGACGGCACGCCGGACGGGCCGAAGCTGCATTCGATCATCGTCGACCCGCGCGATCCCGCGCACCTGTATTTCGGGATGTCGGGCGGCGGGGTGCACGAGTCGGTCGACGGCGGCCGGACCTGGACACCGCTGCTGAAGGGACTCGAGGTAGTCGAAGGCTTCGACCGCACGGAACCCACGTTTCACGATCCGCATTGCATCCGGCTGTGCCCGAGCAATCCGGACCGCTTGTACCAGCAGAATCACTGCGGCATCTACCGGCTCGACCGCCCGTCGGACACCTGGGTGCGCATCGGCAAGAGCATGCCCAGGCAGGTCGGAGACATCGGCTTTCCGATGGTGCTGCACCCGCGCGACGCGGACACCGCGTGGGTGTTTCCGATGGACGGCACCAGCGTCTGGCCGCGCACGAGTCCGGAAGGCATGCCCGCGGTCTACGCAACGCGCAACGGCGGAACGTCGTGGGAGCGCCTCGACACCGGGCTGCCCGGCGAACAGGCGTGGTGGACCGTGAAGCGACAGGCCATGACCGCCGACGCGTCGGACCCGGTGGGCCTGTACTTCGGCACGACCAGCGGCGAGTTGTGGGCGAGCCGCGACGAAGGCCGCCGCTGGACCTGCATCGCGCGGCACCTGCCGGAGATCTACGCCGTGGAAGCGGCCGAACTCGCGTAGGCGCATTCGCCTCGATGAAGGTGCTGATACCCAGCGCGCTGCGCTCGTACACCGAGGCAGCCGAGACCGAGGCGAGCGGCGCGACGCTCGCCGCCGTGCTGGCCGACCTGGACCGCCGCTATGCCGGGATACGCTTCCGCATGATCGACGAACAGGACCGGATTCGGCCGCACATCCGCATCTTCGTCAACGGCGCGCAGGTGCGGGACCTGTCGCAGCCTCTCGAGGCGGCCGACGAAGTGATCATCGTGCAGGCGCTGAGCGGCGGCTGACTGCGCATGGGTTTGCATTCCATGCCCGAATCATCACCGACACCGCCGCCCGCGGGGAGGCAAGATCCACGACGAGGAACAGGAACTACCCGGAATGCGTGCGTTCTATTCCTTCGCGGATCCCGAGGAACGCGCGATGGGACTGTGGAAAGGACGATCATGAGCGACAACAGCGGACCCGGATACAGCAAGCACCCGGAACATCGCCTCACGACGGCGCCAGCGGGCGTCCGCGTGCAGGTCCGGTTCCAGGGCGAGATCCTCGCCGACAGCCGCGAGGCGATTCGGCTGGACGAGGACGGCCATCCGCCGGCCTATTACGTGCCGCGCAAGGATGTAAAGATGGAGCGGCTGGTCCGATCGACTCATCAGACCTACTGTCCGTTCAAGGGAACGGCATCGTACTACTCACTCAAGGACGGGCCGCAGAACGCGGTCTGGAGCTATGAGCAGCCGTACGACGAGATGCGGGCGATCTCGGGACTGCTCGCCTTCTACCCCGACAAGGTCGATTCGATCTTGACCTCAAGTTAAGTCGAGGTCTTAGCATAGTGCCCGTCCGTTGGCAAACATGGAGCACAGAAACATGAACGCCAGATTTCCCGCCCACATCAGCATTACCCGCCGCCTCGACGCATCGCCGGAACAGGTCTTCGACGCCTGGCTCGACCCGGACAGGACGAAGAGCTGGTTGGCGGCGATCGACGCCACGGGCGCAACGGGAGAGGTCGTCCGCGTGAACATCGATGCGCGTGTCGGCGGCTCGTTTTCCCTGGTCGAGCGCCGCGACGGCGAAGCGATCGAGCACCGGGGCGAATATCTTGAAGTCGACCGCCCCCGGCTGCTCGTGTTCACTCTCTCCGAGGGAAAGGATCCCGCGCACGAGTCACGCGTGATCATCGAGATCGCGCCGCGGCGAAGCGGGTGCGAGCTGAGCCTGGCGCATGTCGAAGTGCGGCCGGACCGCTCGACCCAGACCGCGCGCGGCTGGGTGAGGACGCTGGACGCGCTCGCCGCCGCGGTCGGCGCAAAGCCCGCTGCCTCCGGGTCCACGCGGCGCAGCGCGTGACGGACGCGGGAGGCGCAGCGCAGCGGCGCCAAACCTAGGCGCGCCGCTGCCCGGAGTCGTTTCCCGGCCTGGCCTTCGCCGAGCCGACGGATCGCGTCCGCGCCTGCCCCAGCCGGCGCGCAGAACCGCCGTCCGCGGAACACCGGTAAACTGCGCTCCCCATGCCGCCGATCCTCTCCCTCTCCGGCCTGACCAAGACCTACGCTTCGGGTCTGCGGGCGCTGAAAAACGTCGACCTCGAGATCCAGAAGGGCGAGATCTTCGCCCTGCTCGGCCCGAACGGCGCCGGCAAGACCACGCTGATCAGCATCGTCTGCGGAATCGTCACTCCGACCGCCGGTACGGTGCGGGTCGACGGTCACGACATCGTGCGCGATTACCGCCCCGCCCGCGCTAAGATCGGTCTCGTGCCGCAGGAGCTGAGCACGGACATGTTCGAATCGGTGTGGGGAACGGCGCGCTTCAGCCGCGGGCTCTTCGGCCGTCCGCCCAGCCCGGCGCATCTCGAACGGGTGCTGCGCGACCTGTCGCTGTGGGACAAGCGCCACGACAAGATCATGACCCTCTCGGGCGGCATGAAGCGGCGCGTGCTGATCGCCAAAGCGCTGGCGCACGAGCCGGAAATCCTGTTTCTCGACGAGCCCACCGCGGGAGTGGACGTGGAGCTGCGCCGCGACATGTGGGCGCTGGTGCGGCGGCTGCGCGCCGGCGGCGTGACCATCATCCTCACCACGCACTACATCGACGAGGCGGAGGAGATGGCCGATCGCATCGGCGTCATCCACAAGGGCGAGTTGATCGTGGTCGAGGACAAGCACACGCTCATGAAGAAGCTGGGCAAGAAGCAGTTGACCTTGCACCTCCTCGATCCGATGACGTCGATTCCCGCCGGGCTGGGCGACTGGAGGCTGGCGCTCAAGAACGGCGGCAGCGAGCTGGAGTTCACCTTCGACGCCGACGAGGAGCGCACCGGGATCCCGCTGCTCCTGCGCCGCTTGGGCGAGCTCGGCATCGAATTCACCGATCTGCAGACGCGCCAGAGCTCGCTGGAGGAAATCTTCGTCAGCCTGGTGAGCGAGAGCCCCGCGGGAGAACGCGCATGAGCACGAGCGCCACGACGTCCGGTTTCAACCGTCACGGCGTGCTGGCGATCTACCGCTTCGAGATGGCGCGCTTCCGGCGCACGCTGTGGCAAAGCCTGGTGACGCCGGTGATCACCACCTCGCTGTATTTCATCGTCTTCGGCGCGGCGATCGGCTCGCGCATGAGCGAGGTGAGCGGCGTGCCGTACGGCGCCTTCATCGTGCCGGGGCTGATCATGCTGACTCTGTTCACCGAGAGCCTCTCCAACGCCTCGTTCGGCATCTACCTTCCCCGGTTCACCGGCACGATCTACGAGCTGCTGTCCGCGCCGGTGTCGGCCCTGGAGACCGTGCTCGCGTACGTCGGGGCGGCGGCGACCAAGTCGATCCTCCTGGGGCTGGTCATCCTGGTGACCTCGACGCTGTTCGTCCCGGTCAGGATCCTGCACCCGGTGTCGATGATCGCCTTCCTGGTGCTGACCGCGGCGACCTTCAGCCTGTTCGGCTTCATCATCGGCATCTGGGCGAAGAGCTTCGAGCAGCTCCAGTTCATCCCGATGCTTATCATGACGCCCCTCACCTTCCTCGGCGGCGCCTTCTACTCGATCGACATGCTGCCGTCCCCGTGGCGCACTTTCAACCTGTTCAATCCGGTCGTGTACCTGATCAGCGGTTTTCGCTGGAGCTTCTACGGCGCCTCCGACGTCGGCGTCGCCGTGAGCCTGGCGATGACCTTGGGGTTCTTCGCGCTCGGCCTGGGGCTGGTGGCGTGGATTTTCCGCACCGGCTACCGGCTCAAGAGCTGAGCGGGCGCACCCCGGGCCGGCTGGCAGATCGCCTTGCTTTGATTTCGATCAAGGCGCCGGGAAACGGCCCCGAGACAATAGGCGCGTATCTTGCAGGGCTTTCGTCATGAGCGGACAACTGCGTCGAACTGCCGGTTCGGGAATGCCGCGCGCTTGCGCGAAGCGCTGCGGAGCCGCGCCATGATGCACGCCGCGATCCGGCTGATCCGGGACGAACACCGTTCGATTTCCGCGGTGCTTCGTGCCGCCAATTTCGTCGTGGACAAGGCCCACTCCTCCGGCGACACACCGGACTTCGAGCTGCTGCGCGCGATGCTGTATTACCTGCGCGAGTTTCCCGAGCGGCGGCACCATCCGAACGAGGACCGCGTGCT
Source organism: Burkholderiales bacterium (assembly GCA_035651315.1). GTDB lineage: Bacteria > Pseudomonadota > Gammaproteobacteria > Burkholderiales > Eutrophovitaceae > DASRFY01. Next base: position 5,569 of record DASRFY010000195.1, on the reverse strand, counting down.
GTTCGCGCAGATCAAGGCCAGAACACGCGAAGCCGACGGGATCATCGCCGAGCTGCGGCAAGAGCACGAGCGCGGAGACGAAATGCTGCGCGTACTGGAAATGGCCCTGGACCGCTGGCGCGAAGGTGCGCGGGACGGCGCCCGCCAGTTCAGCGAAGTACTCTCGGGCTATACGCGCTTTCACCATGCCCACATGGAGAAGGAAGAAACTCTCGTGCTGCCCGCCGCCGAACGCGCGCTCTCCAGCGAAGACTGGCACGAAATCTATTCCGCCTTCGAGTCGAACCAGGATCCGATGTTCGGCACGGACACCGCGAACGAGTTCCGCGACCTGTTCTCCCGGATCATCCGGCTTGCGCCGCGGCCGGCGCGCACCGAAAAGCCGCGGGGCTGAGCGACTCGCCGTGCCGCCCTCTGAAGCTGCATCCGCCAGAGCCGCCTGATTTCCATCGCGAAGATGTCCCAGAGGACGAGAAGCAGGCAATGCTCAGGCGAGACCGGGCGCCGGTGCTGTAATAGACTGCATCCAGGAAGTCGAATTCACGTCAGGCAAAGGCTTGGCGGATGGAGGAAGCGATGAAACCGGTGACGGATGCGAGTCATCTCTACGAGGTCGAGCGCAGGCAGTACTACGCGCAACGGCCCGGGTTCCGTATCAGCGAGCTGCAGATTTCCCCGACGCAGAAGGTGCCCTGGCACTACCACTCGAACGTACAGGACACGTTCTACGTGCTCGACGGACGGATCCGCATCTTCCTCCGCGATCCGAAGGAGGAGATCGCGCTGCAGCCGGGCGAAACGTATTCCGTTCCTCCCCGCCGGCCGCACCTGGTCACGAACGGCGGCAACACTTCGGCCACGTTTCTCGTCCTTCAAGGTATAGGCGAATACGACTTCGTTCCGCTGACGGAAACGCGCGGCCCCTGATTCCGCCCGCCGCGAACGGGCCGTCGGCGGCACATTAGCGCACCGCCGATGCGTTTCCGTGATCCTCGTCGGAAAGACTCACCGGCCGACAGATGCGGGTGTGGGCACCGGCATAGACGCTTGGCGGCACGGCACACACGCCCGCGACGATGTCGGCTTCCACGAGAACTCTGGGTTCCTCGCTTCCCGGACCGCGCCCGAGTATCCCGCCGATATAGAGTGCCGCGTGCAACCAAGTGGACTGGGTCAGGTACTTGATCGCCGTGCTGACTCGACTATCGCCTTTCACCAGCAGTACATCGCGCGGCCGCAGGGTCGCTGCCAGCCTTGCCGGCGGGCCGAATGTCGTCCGTCTTGCCTTGGGGCGCGGCTTGGAAAGGTAGTACGCGAGGGCGCGCCCCATCGTTTCGAGCACCGATCTCTCATGGCTCCTTTTTGAGTTATACGGGAGAGAATCCGAAATGGATCCAGTGGTGACGTCGCGGCAGCAATGGTGGAACCGACTGGGGACGGAAATTTATTGGAGAGCAATTCCTCGCGATGGCCTTGCCTGTCCTGAGCCGGGCCTGGTTGCAGACAAATCAGCTGCTCGCGGCGCCCTCGACTCTGCCGGCGCCACATGGGCGAACGGGCTGAAGCCTAACCAGCTTCCGATGCTGCGCACCAGGCTCCCTTTGCCGTACACCTTCAGCAGATCGTCGTCCCGCGCACGACTGAGGGAGATATCCCCCATCCATATCTGCGTCATCGTGCGAAGACTCGAGCTAAGACTGATATCGACCTCACGGCCCGGGTCCTCAAGGCACAAATCCGCCTCGCCAGCATCGACGACCAACCACCAGTTCTTCATTCCCCTTTTCGCATCAGTAAGTTCGACGAAGATCACAACCTCCTTGGGCAGCTTGTCGAATCTCAAATTACGGCGAATGTCCCACATTAGGAAACTCGCGTCCAAGTCCTGCGCAGTCATGCGGCTTCGCGACCAACGTTGTCCCCAAGTCCCGAGCTGCATGATCAGGGGCCGCAACTCCTGGCCGGCTGTAGTGAGCTGGTACGAAAACGAGGGCGGTTTGGACTCGCGAACAACGATATGGTGCTCGCCCAGCGTCTTCAGCCGCTGCGACAAGACTGATGGGGAAATCAAAGGCATCCCACGCCGCAGATCATTGAAGCGCCGACTTCCCATCAACAGTTCTCGAATTATGAGCAAAGTCCAGCGATCCGCGAGTAACTCCAAAGCCTTTGCGATAGGGCAGTACTGGCCGTAGCGAATCACAATGTTCTCCCGGTTTCCACGAATCAGTCGGTTCTTGGCACTTCAAGGTTAGCCCCACGTCGCTGACTATATCAACTACGAATTTCGTACTTGATGCGCAACCTCTCTGGGCTAGACTCAGGTGGCCTGATCAAGGCAATCAAGTGGAGGAGACGTCATGGCTATCATATTGCGCGTCATCGTAGCGTTATTCTCTGTCGCGGGTTTCCTGCTGAACGTACAGGCAGCCGAACAGCTCAGGGTGGATACGAGTGGGGTCACAGCCAAAATTCTGTATGAAGCACCCATCAGCGGCGGTCATCTGCCGGACCTGAAGGGCAAGTACAAAATGAGGATTACCGAGATCACCATCGCTCCGGGCGGCCACGTCGGCGATCACAATCATTTGGGTCCCGGCATACGGCAGGTGACGGTGGGGGAAATGGAATACGTACTTCCCGACAAAACCGTCATTTACCATGCGGGAGATTTCTTCTTTGAGACGGGCGACATCAGCCATCGGGTCAACAACAAGACGGGTAAACCAAACACGCATCTGCTCTTCGAGATACTGCCGGTGGACCTGAAAGGGCCGTCGCTCATTCTCCCGAGGGACAGACCGCTCCAGTAGAAAGTCGCCACCCGAGGAAATGGTTTCGGTCAGCCTTTGCTCTTTTATCATCTTTACGAATATTCGCGAGCTTGGATGATGGCGTAACGGCTCGGCGCCGCCGGTCAAATAGGGAAAATCAGCAGCGAAATCCCGTACGCCCATTCCAGACCTTCATGATCCTTCGACAGAGGGGGCATGTAATGTTTTGCCCCCTTTGCCTGTCTACTTGATCACAAGGCCCGCAAAAGCGGACGCGGCGTTAAAGGCTTTACGTCTACGTCACTTTCGCAACCGGGCTTCCGGGAAGGAGATTCGAGATGTTTCAGTACCGACAGATCCTGGCGCGCATGCGCCAAGGTGATACCGACCGGGACATCGCGCGCGCCCGGCTCATGGGTCGGCGCAAGGCCGGGGAGCTGAGAAGCCTTGCCGCCGAGCGCGGCTACCGGGGGAGTTACTCCCCGGTGTATCGGATGATCGCGGCGATCCGGGCGGTGCTGCCGCCGGATGCGACCGTGCCGCTTCTTTTTGCTCCGGCCGAGGCGGCGCAGGTCGCACATCCATAGCTCTATCCCCAGATCTCCTGCGCATTGACCTGTCACCATGCCCCGACCAAGCCTTCCGCCATCCCCTAGCCCATTCTAAGCGTTAAATCCGGGATGGTTTCGAAGCGGACACGATTTCACATCCTCGGCGTATATTGTCGTTCACGACGCCAGCCCGGTACCCGACCGGCCCGGCATCGACTGAAGTGCACGCGAGCGTCATCAAGGGGGAGAGACCGTGATGGAGAAGAAGCGCCTCGAGGACATCTACCGGACGATGCTGCGCATCCGCCGCTTCGACGAAGGCGTGGCGGATCTGTTCAAGGAAGGGCTGGTCAAAGGCACCGCGCACAGCTACGTCGGGCAGGAAGCGGTCGCCGCGGGTGCTTGCGCGGCGCTCACCAAGGACGATTTCGTCGTCAGCCACCACCGCGGGCACGGCCACTGCATCGCCAAAGGCGCCTCGCTCGCCAGGATGATGGCGGAGCTGATGGGTCGCGCGACCGGCTACTGCAAGGGTCTGGGCGGCTCGATGCACATCGCCGATCTCGACCTCAATATCCTCGGCGCCAACGGCATCGTCGGCGCCGGCATCGGCATCGGCTCGGGCGCGGCGCTGTCGAACAAGCTGCGCGGCACCGGCGCGGTCGGTGTTGCGTTCTTCGGCGACGGCGCCGTCAACGAAGGCATCTTCCACGAATGCCTGAACATCGGTTCGCTGTGGAGGCTGCCGGTCGTGTACTTGTGCGAAAACAACCAGTACGGCCTGTCCACCTCGATCAAGGATTCCACTTCGATCGACTGCGTCTCCAAGCGCGCCGCCGCCTACTCGCTGCCGGGCGAAACGGTGGACGGCAACGACGTGCTGGCCGTGTTCGCCGCCGTGGAAAAGGCGGTGGCGAGGGCGCGCCGCGGCGAGGGCCCGAGCCTCATCGAAGCCGTTACCTACCGCTGGGGCGACCATTCGATGCGCGCCAACCTGCCGCGCTACCGCACCGAGGACGAAGTGGCGCAGTGGCGCAGCCGCGACGCAATTGCCCGCTTCGAGCACCTGCTCGAGAAAGAGCACGGATTCAAACGCGACGAGCTGGACCGCATCCGCGCCGAGGTCGAGGCCGAGCTGGCCGCAGCCAAGGAGTTCGCGGTGGCAAGCCCCGAGCCGACCCTGGAAGATTTGCAAGACGCGGTATACGCGCCGCATTACCAGCCGCCCGAGCCCACGCCGTCATCGACAGTACGCGAGCTCTCCTTCGCGGAGGCAGTCAAGGAAGCGCTGGCGCAGGAGATGGAGCGCGACCCGAGCGTGTTCGTGCTGGGCGAGGACGTCGGCAAGATCGGAGGCATCTTCGCCGCCACGCGCGGACTAATCGAGAAATACGGCACCGACCGCGTGCGCGACACTCCGATCTCGGAAGCGGCGATCGCCGCCTGCTCGGTCGGCGCGGCGGTCACCGGAATGCGCCCGGTCGCGGAGGTGCAGATCTTCGACTTCATCACCCACATGATGGACATGATCGTCAATCAGTCCGCCAAATTCCGCTTCATGCTGGGCGGCAAGCCGAGCGTGCCGCTGGTGATCCGCGGCCCGCAGGGCGGCGGCATCCGCCTGGCGGCCCAGCATTCGCAGAGCCTCGAGGCATGGTTCACGCACGTGCCGGGGCTGGTGGTGGTCGCGCCGTCCTCGCCTTATGAGGCGAAGGGGCTGCTGATCAGCGCCATTCGCGAGAACAACCCGGTCATCTTCCTCGAGCACAAGCTGCTCTACGTCGGCAAGAAAGCGCCCGTGCCGGAGGAAGCGTACGCGATCCCCATCGGCAAGGCCGCGATGAAGCGCAAAGGGCGAGACGTCACCGTGGTCGCCACACTGGCGATGGTGGAGTCCGCGCTGCAGGCGGCCGCGCGCCTGGAGGCCGAGGACATCGACGTCGAAGTGATCGACCCGCGCACGCTCAAGCCCCTGGACGAGGAGACGATCATCAAGTCCGTGAAGAAGACCACGCGGCTGGTGATCGCGCACGAAGGCTGGAAGAGCTGGGGCTTCGGCGCCGAGGTCTCAGCGATGGTGGCCGAAAAAGCGATCGACTGGCTGGATGCGCCGATCGTGCGGGTGGCTGCGCGCGATACGCCGATGCCTTACAACGACAAGCTCGAGCGGCTGGTGATCCCTTCCGCCGACGACATCGTCGCCGCCGTCAAGGCGGTGGTGCTGCGCGACCGGGTGGAAGCCGT
>DASRFY010000194.1:0-4015 GCA_035651315.1 Burkholderiales bacterium | reverse complement strand
TCCGCCGGGTGCGCCCGCCGAATTCGAGGCTTTCCTGAGCCTGCACCGGATGATCCTCGAGGATCCCACGCTCTCGGAGGCGCCCAAGCAGCTCATCGAAGCACAGCATTGCAATGCCGAGTGGGCCCTGAAGCTGCAGATGGAGGGCCTGATCGCGCAATTCGCCAGCATCGAAGACGGATATCTGCGCGAGCGCAGAAACGACATCATCCAGGTCGTGGAGCGCGTGCTGAAGGCGCTGATGGGCCGCCCGGGACAGGCGATGCCGAAAGGCGTGCCGGAGGAAAATGCGATCCTGGTCGCGCACGACCTCTCGCCCGCGGACGTCATCGTGTTCAAGCAGCACCAGTTCGCCAGCTTCATCACCGACCTGGGCGGCGCCACTTCCCACACCGCGATCGTCGCGCGCAGCCTCAACATTCCTTCGGTCGTCGCTCTGCACCACGCACGGGGGCTGATCCGCGAGAATGAACTGCTCGTCGTCGACGGCACCCACGGCGTGGTGATCGTCAACCCCGACAGGACGGTGCTCACCGAGTACCGTCTGCGCCAGGAGCAGTGGGAGCTCGAGCGCCAGAAGCTCAAGCGGTTCAAACGCACCAAGACCGCCACGCTCGACGGGCAGCCGGTCGACCTGCAGGCGAACATCGAGCTGCCCGACGACGTCGCGGCGGCGAAGGAAAACGGCGCCACCGGCGTCGGACTGTTCCGCACCGAATTCCTGTTCCTCAATCGAGGGGATCTGCCCTCGGAGGACGAGCAGTTCGACGCCTACCGCAGCGTGGTGACCTCGATGGACGGCCTGCCGATCACGATCCGCACCTTCGATCTCGGCGCCGACAAGTCGACCGAGAACGGCAGCCGGGTGGAGCCGAATCCGGCGCTGGGATTGCGCGCGATACGGCTTTGCCTCGCGGAGCCGCAGATGTTCCACCGCCAGTTGCGCGCCATCCTGCGCGCCTCGCATTACGGCAGGGTGAGGATACTGATCCCGATGCTGTCCTCCGCCTCGGAGCTCAACCAGACGCTGCACCTGATCGAGGAAGCGAAGAAGAGCCTGGACGCGGACGGCATCGCCTACGACCGCAAGGTGGAGGTCGGCGGCATGATCGAGGTGCCGGCCGCCGCCCTGTCGCTGTCCGTGTTCATGCGCGGCCTGGATTTCATCTCAATCGGCACCAACGACCTGATCCAGTACACGCTCGCCATCGACCGCAGCGACGACGCGGTGGCGCACCTCTACGATCCTCTCCACCCGGCGGTACTGAACCTTCTCGCGCACATCATCCGCAGCGCCAACCGCAGCGGGAAGCCGGTCGCCGTGTGCGGAGAGATGGCGGGCGACGTGCGGCTCACGCGCCTGCTGCTCGGGCTCGGGCTGCGCCAGTTTTCGATGCATCCGGCCCATCTGCTCGCCGTGAAGCAGGTCGTGCTCAAGTCCGACCTCGACCAGGTGATGGTTCTGGCGCAGAAGATGTTGCGCAGCGACGACCCCGGCCGGCTGGAGGAGCTGCTGGCGCGGATGAATCGATGAAGCCAGCCTCCAGAGGCTGGAAGAGGCATACTCGGTCGCCCAATCACCCAATCACTCCGCCCTATTGACCTCTCACCGCTTTCCGAATCGCCGATGCGCATCGACTCCGGGCAACTCCAGCAGAACCTGAAACGCGGGCTGTCACCGCTGTACGTCGTATTCGGCGAGGAGATGCTGCTCGGGCTGGAAGCGGCCGACCGCATTCGCGCCGCCGTATCCGCAGCGGGCTACACCGAACGCAGGATTCTGATCGTCGAGCCGGGGTTCGACTGGCGCGCGCTGGCGCAGGCCGGCAGCAACCTGTCGCTGTTCGGCTCGAAGCTGCTGATCGATCTTCGCATTCCGTCCGGCAAGCCGGGCAGAGACGGCGCAGATGCCCTACTCGCCGCGAGCCAGGCGCTGGCGCCGGACTGCGTTACGCTGATCACGCTTCCCGCGCTGGACCGGCAGACCCAGACCTCGCGCTGGTTCGAGGCGTTGGAGCGCGCCGGGGTGGCGGTGCACGCCGCGGCGGTGACCCGCGAGCGGCTGCCGCAATGGATCGCGCAACGCCTTGCGCAGCAGGATCAGCGCGCCGCCGATGAAACCCTCGCCTTCCTCGCCGAGCGCGTCGAGGGCAACCTGATGGCGGCGCATCAGGAAGTGCAGAAGCTCGCGCTGCTGTTCCCGCCCGGCGAGCTGCCGTTCGAGGCAGTGCGCAGCGCGGTGCTGAACGTGGCGCGCTACGACGTCTTCGAGCTGGGCGCCGCGATCCTGCGCGGCGAGCGCGCGCAGTTCCTGCGTGTGCTCGACGGGCTGCGCGCCGAGGGTGTGGCCCCGCCGCTCGCCCTGTGGGCGATCGCCGAGGAGGCGCGCGCCATGGCTTGGGTCGGCGCCGCCACGGAGCGCGGGCTGCCGATGGCGCAAGCGCTGCGGGAGGCGCGCGTGTGGGGCGTTCGCCAGCAGCTCATGCCGCGAGCGCTGCCGGGCCTGGATCGCCCGCGCGTGCTCGCCGCGCTGGCAAGAGCGGCAGAAATCGACAGGATGATCAAGGGGCTGTCCCGAAGCGACGTCTGGGACGCGCTGCTCGCGCTCGGGCTTTCACTCATGCCCGCCGGGCAGGCCAGGCAACGCGGGATTGGCGGTAGAATTCCGCGATCGCCCCGAGCGGAAAGTTGATGGACATCCAGTCTTACATGCACGCCGTGGGACGTGCAGCCCGCGCCGCTTCGCGCGAGCTCGCGAAGGCGGAAACGCGCGCAAAGGATCACGCGATGCTCTCTATCGCACAGGCGATCGAGCGCGACCGTGCGCGCCTGCTGGAAGCCAACACCCGCGACGTCGAAAGCGCGCGGGCAAAGGGGCTCGAGCCGGCGATGATCGACCGGCTCACGCTCGGCGAGAAGGGTGTTGCCGCCATGGCGGAAGGCCTGCGCCAGATCGCGCAACTGCCCGATCCGGTCGGCGAAATCACCGAATTGCGCTACCGCCCCACCGGCATCCAGGTCGGCCGCATGCGCGTGCCGCTCGGCGTCATCGGCATCATCTACGAGTCGCGCCCGAACGTGACCGCGGACGCCGCCGGGCTGTGCCTGAAATCGGGGAACGCCGCGATCCTGCGCGGCGGGTCGGAGGCGATCCATTCGAACCAGGCGATCGGAGCCTGCGTGCACGAAGGCCTGCGTCACGCCGGCCTGCCGGAGAGCGCGGTACAGGTGATCGAGACCACCGACCGCGCGGCGGTCGGCGAGCTCATCACGATGAAAGACTACGTCGACATCATCGTGCCGCGCGGCGGCAAGGGCCTCATCGAGCGCATCGCAGCCGAATCGCGCATCCCGGTGCTGAAGCACCTCGACGGCGTCTGCCACGTCTACATCGACGAGCGCGCGGACCCCGGCAAGGCAATCCGCATCGCGGACAACGCCAAGACGCAGCGCTACGGGACCTGCAATACGATGGAGACGCTGCTGGTGCACAGGGACATCGCCGCGGCGGTCCTGCCCAAGCTCGCCGCGATCTACTTCGACAAGGGAGTGGAACTGCGCGGCGACGCCCGTTCGCGCGAAATCGTGCCGCGGATGAAACCCGCGACCGAGGAGGACTGGTATACCGAATATCTCGGCCCGATCCTCGCCGTGCGCGTGGTCGACGGCCTCGACCAGGCGATCGATCACATCGCGACCTACGGCTCGCAGCACACCGATGCGATCGTCACCGAGGACTGGACGCGCGCGCGGCGGTTTCTGCGCGAAGTGGACTCCAGCTCGGTGATGGTGAACGCCTCGACTCGCTTCGCCGACGGCTTCGAATACGGGCTCGGCGCGGAAGTCGGCATCTCCACCGACAAGCTGCACGCTCGCGGCCCGGTCGGGCTCGAAGGCCTCACCTCGCTCAAATGGATCGTGCTTGGCGACGGACACATCCGGCAATAGCGCGGCACGGAAGAACTGACGGGAAAGCAGATGAGCAACGTCATCGAAGTGAAGGTGCCGGACATCG
>DASRFY010000193.1:0-12197 GCA_035651315.1 Burkholderiales bacterium | reverse complement strand
GGAGCGGGTGACGATGGCCAAGGAGGTGATGGCCGCCTACGACAACGTCCGCGTCGAGGGCTTCGCCGGACTGTTGATGGATTTCCTGCGCGGTCAGAACGCCAAGATCATCCTGCGCGGCTTGCGCGCGGTCTCCGATTTCGAATACGAGTTCCAGATGGCGGGGATGAACCGCAATCTCTATCCCGATGTGGAGACGCTGTTTCTCACCCCCGCCGAGCAGTACCAGTTCATTTCCGCGACGATGGTGCGGGAGATCGCTTCGCTGGGCGGCGATGTCTCGCCGTTCGTGAACCCGCTGATCGTTCCCAGACTCAAAGCAAAAGTCCCTGGCTGAACCGCGCGACCATGGCACTGCTGATTACCGACGAATGCATTAACTGCGACGTATGCGAGCCGGAGTGCCCGAACCATGCAATTTCGCAGGGCGAGGAGATCTATGAGATCGACCCCTCAAAGTGCACCGAGTGCGTCGGACACTTCGAGCGGCCGCAGTGCCAGGAAGTCTGCCCGGTGGACTGCATCGTGCTGAGCCCGCGGCACGTGGAGAGCCGCGAACAGCTGCAGGCGAAGTATCTGCTGCTCACCGGGAAGAAACACGGCGCGCCCGCATAGATGCGGGAAGCGCCCGGCTAGGGCAGCCGATGTTCGACGCCGTAGCGGGCGTAGATGCGGGTGATGGTTCCGTCCGCGAGCAGTTTGTCGAGCGCGCCATTCACGGCATCGAGCAGCGCCCGGTCCGACTTGCGCAACCCCACCGACATCGTCCACGCGAGTTCCGACTCTTGGTCGAACAGCGGTACCACGCGCAGAGCGGCGTCGGGATGCTCGCGGTTGTAGTACTCGATGATCGCCGGCGAGAGGGCGGCGCCGAACAGCTCTCCCTTCAACAGGTCCTCCAGCATGTCGGTCTGAAACGCGTACGGCGAGGTCGACAGCCCGCGCTTGCCGATCAGCACGCTGGACACCGAGCCGATCATCACGCCCACCTTCTGTCCCTTCCTGAGGTCGCCGAGGCCGTTGACTCCATTTGCGTCGCGCGCGCGCAGCCCGAGCGCAATCCCGGTGCGCTGATAGGGGGTGGACAGCAGCAGGCGTCCCTCGTATGCGGCAGGGTCGTTGATTGAGTCGAGCAGCATGTCGCAGTTCACCACCGCAGCGCGCCGCCGCGGCACGATCCAGTCGACATTGAGCTTCAAACCGAGGCGTTCGGCGATGGCGCGACCGATCTCGACTTGGAAACCGGGCGGATCCCCTTTCGCCGAGGAGTAAGGCAGGGCATCCGGGTTTGCGCACATCGATATCGCGCCCAGCGCCTGCACCTGCTCGAGGGTTCGCGCACCTGCCTCGTGCGCTGCGAGCGCAGCCAACGCCGCGCACAGACACGCCTGCACCATCCGCCGGCCGACGCCGCGCGGTCCGACACCGGATTTCATGGGTTCTGCGGCTCCTGATCGGGTTTCAGGTTGCGGATGAACTTCACGATGTCTCGTATCTGCTCGTCGGTGAATACGCTGCCCCAGGCCGCCATCCGACCCGGCTTGCCGTGCTTGATGCGATTGAAGAGATATTCGTCGGTGTTGGGGTCGTTCATCAGCTGCGGTCCCTTGCCTTCCTTGCGACCGTAGTTTTCGTGGCAGAAACCGCAGATGTTTCGAAACGTGCTCTTTACATCGAGTTTCTTGCCGGCCGCCCCGTCGCTCGCGGCGGCAGAGCCGCCGTCGTCGGCCGCGAGCCGGATGGGCTCAGGGGCGGCTAGAGAATCGCGCTCGGCATGGGCCGCCGCGATTGCGGTAAACGCAGCCGCGCAAATAGCGGCGGCCGTGCGGAAGTGAAATCGCATGAGTTTCGTCTGTCTCTGGTCGTGGCAGGTTTGAAGTGTTCATATGCCGGCGATCTGCGCCGGCGCGGGCGAGGCGCAATGATACAACGAAGCCGTCCCCTTTCCGGTGGACAAAAAAACAGGCGGGGAAGTTTCCCCGCCTGTCGGGCAGCAGACTCGATTCGGCTCGGTGCTACTGGAGCGCGAATACCTTGATCACGCCGGAGTCCTTCGGCATGCTCTTCCACGGCTCGCCCCAGAGGTCGCCGTAGCCGTCGCCGACCAGCGAGCCCCAACCGGTCATCACCGCGATGTACTGCTTGCCCTTGGCCATGTAGCTGATGATGCCGCCGTTGTGGCCCTGGCCGTCGTTGTGCGTCCACAGCCTCTTGCCGTTGGAGGCGTCGTACGCGGCGAGCGTACCATCCGCTTCGGGCACGAACAGCAGGCCGCCGCCGGTGCTGAGCAGGCTGGCGTGCGGGGGCACGGTGAACGGGATCTCAAACTTCACCTTGCCGGTTATCGGATCGCGCGCGCGAATATGGCCGCGCAACTTGTCGCCCTCAGGCGGCACGAACTGGAAGTTCGCGCCGATGTTGAGCTGCACCACGGGCTCGGTCACCGGTTCGGTCTTCACCACTTCCAAGTCGATACACCACTCGTAACCCACGCGGTACATCAGGCCGGTCTTCGGGTCGTAGGTGCCCGCGTTCCAGCTCAATCCCCCCGCGATCGCCGGGCACAGGTTCTTGTGCTTGCCCTCGCTCAGGTCGCGGCGACCGATCAGCTCGCCGGTCTTCGGGTTGATGTCCTTCACGAAGTTGATGTTGTCCACCCCCTTGTAGACGTTCTGCACCTTGCCCTTGCGGTCATACACGAAGTAGAAGCCGCCCTTGTTGGGGTGCACGACGTACTTCTTGCCGTCCCGCTCGATGAACATGAACTCGCCCATCGCCGAGTCGAAGTCCCACGCGTCGTGCGGTATTTCCTGGTGATAGGCCTTGAGTTCGCCGGTATCCGGATTCATCAGCAGGACCGAGGTGGTGTACAGATTGACGCCTGGACGCGGGCCTTCGGTCTGCCACTTGTCACCCGCCCAATCGTACAGCGGCGCCGGATTGGCGGTACCCCACCAGACCGTGTCGGTCTCGGGATCGTAGGCGCCGGCCATCCAGCCGCCACCGCCGCCGACCTTCCAGGAGTCGTTGCCCCAGGTGTCGCGCTTGTCGCTCGGCGTGCCGTCATTGCCGCCGACGGTGTCGAACTCCCATACCTTCTCGCCGGTCTTGGCATTGACGCCGAAGATCGGGCCGCGGTACGGCCATTCGCCGCCTTGCGCGCCGATGATCACCTTGTCCTTCACCAGCAGCGGTGCACCCGTGAAGCCGACGGTAAGTTTCTCGGAGTTGATCAGCTTGGTTTCCCACTTCTCCTGTCCGCTCGTGGCGTCGATCGCGACCAGCTTGCCGTCCAGGGTGCCGATGTAGATGTTGCCATAGCCGGCGGCGATACCGCGGTTGTACGGCGAGTGCGTTTGCCGGGCGACCAGGTCTTCGTTGAGCTTCTGCTTGTAGGTCCATAGCATCTTGCCGGTGGCGCCGTCAAGCGCATAGACCTGGTTGTACGGGCTGGAGTAATACAGCACGCCGTCGATGGCGAGCGGGAAACCCTGCAGGCCGCGGTTGGCGCGCGAGGCCGCATGCGACCACGCTTCCTCCAGTTTGCCCACGTTGCGAGTGTTGATCTGGGCCAGCGGGCTGTAGTGCCACGACCGGTAGGAGCCGTGATACGTGATCCAGTTGCCCTTCTCCAGTTCCTTGTCCGCGTTGATCAAACGATTGCCGTCGACCTCCGCCGCCAGAGCACCGCCCACGAACAGCGCGGCGGACACGGCGACGGCAAGCGAGCGCAACGCGAACGCGCCCGCACGGCCTTGCTTGGGTTGCATAGTTGAACTCCCCCTACATCATTCTTGCCGCCACGGGATCTCGTACGCAGGACCGTCGAGCGGGCGACTTCTCTCGCGCGATCCTCGGCTTGTGACCACCGGCGCAAGCGCCAGGCGAATACGCAAGTCTCGGGATTCTGGTTGCGCCGAGCAATCGAGTCAAGGGCGCTGGCAATGCGGGCAGTAGAAAGTCGACCGCAAACCCTGGCGGATGGCGCGGATTGGTGCACCGCAAACGCGGCACGGCTCGCCGGCGCGGCCGTAGACGAAAGACTGCTGCTGGAAATAGCCGGGCGCACCGTTGCTGCCGACGAAATCGCGCAACGTGCTGCCGCCGGCGGAGATGGCCTCCAAGAGCGTGTCGCGAATCGCCCGCACCAGACGCTGGCAGCGTGCGGGCCCGATGCGACGGCCGGGCGTAAGAGGATGGATGCGAGCGCGAAACAATGCTTCGGCGGCGTAGATGTTACCCACGCCGGTGACCAGCCTGCTGTCCATGAGCAACGTCTTGATCGCCGCGCGGCGGCGCGCGATTCGCGCGTGCAGCCAGCTCGCATCGAAAGCCTCGTCGAAGGGCTCCGGTGCAAGTTCCCGCAACAGTGGATGCGACATGGGATTGTCGCCGGCCCACAACACGGTGCCGAACCGGCGCGGATCGGTGAGTCGCATCAGGTAGCCGTTCGACAGCATGAAGTCGACGTGGTCGTGCTTGCCGGCAGGCGTGTGCGCCGGCAGCACGCGCAGGCTGCCCGACATGCCGAGATGCACGATCAGCCAGCCGCGCTCGCAGTCGAGAAGCAGATACTTGCCGCGGCGTTCGACCGCGCGCACGACGCGGCCGACGACGCGCGTCGCCAGGTTCCTCGGCACCGGCCAGCGCAACCGCCGATCGCGCACCACGACGTCGACGATGCGGCTGCCGATCAGGCAGGCGGCGAGCCCGCGGCGAGTCGTCTCGACCTCGGGCAGCTCCGGCATGACGCTATTTCTTGTTTCCGGTCTGGCCGGCGACCAGCCACGGGTCGAGCAGGCGCCCGCCCGCTTCCTTGCCCAACTGGTAGACGATATTCTCGTCCACGCGCAGCAACTTCAGGTCCGGCTCGCGCGCGAGTATCTCGAACGTGACGGTCTTGCCGTCGCGCAGTCCCACGCTCACGCGTTGCTTGCCGTGCCCGCCCTTGAAAGGCTCGCTGGAGAGGCTGCTCACGATCTTCCATTCCGCCGACCACTGGTTGAGGACGTCGGGCGTAAGAGCGGGCTCCTTGTGCGGCGGCGTGCCCTGCGTTTTCCAGGAGCCCTTGTCGTCCTTGACCGCCTTCCATGCGCCGAAGTCGAACATTACCGGCGCCTCGTCCTCGCCGAGCAGCTTGTGGCTGAGCAGCTTCGTCGCGTTTGCCGGCATGCCGTAGCCGAGATAGGGCGCGACCAGGTACACCCCGTCGGCGGCCGACACATACTGTTCGTTGGTGATTTCGTTCACCGATCCGAAGCCGAACGATTCTCCGTTCAGCGTCACCACGAGAGCTGCGGGATCGAGATTGAAACGGTCCAGATTCTCCCGCGGCAGCTTCTGTCTGCCGACGGCGGTGACGATGTCGAGCAGCCGGTCGACCTCGAAGCCGTCGGCGCGTGCATGCAGAGGCGAGATGATCCGCCACGCGCCGCCGCGCTTTTCCAGCTCGATCGTCGGGTTGTCGCGCCGCTCGATTCGTATCCGATCGACCGCCTCGCGCTTGAGCTGCGACAGGTGCACCTGCGGCTCCGTTGCGCCCCGCGGCCGGAAATAGGCGTACAGGGCGATGACGGCGAGCGCCAGCGCCAGGGCCAGATTGAGCAGCAGGCGCGACTTCACGACTTGCGCCGCCGCCACCAGATCGTGCCGCCGGAGACCAGCAAGCCGAGCGGCAGCGCGACCAGGAAGAACAAAACGATGAGCGTCAGCGCGGTTCGCGACATCTCCAGCGTGAGATCGGTGCGCGTGCGCGGTTGCACGGTGATCAGGTTCTCGTCCCCCGCCAGCCAGTTCACGATATTGACGCCGAGGTCTAGGTTGCCGAGCAGGCCGACGAACTGGTTGGCGAGAAACTGGCTGGTCCCCACCACCACCACGCGCTGCTTCCTGTCGCCGACCTCGCGTTCCAGCGCGCCCGCGACCACGATCGGGCCGCGCACGTCGCGCTTCGGGTCGAACGAGGCGCCGTTCAGGGCACCGGTCTCCAGCCACCCTTGCGGCGCCGCCTCGACCAGCGGCGTGAACCGGAACTTGGAGCCGGGCTGCGCGGCGATCCGTCGCGCGTACGGAAACACGCTGGTGACCGTGGAGTGCTCGGTGATGCGGTGCTCGCCGTAAGCGGAAGCGAGCGCGAACGTCGCCGGCAGGTTCAGGCTGGCGGCGCGCGGGTCGAGCACGACGCCGTCGATCAGGTTCAGCCCGAGCAATTCGGCGACCGGCGACAGGCCGCGCAGCGAGTCGGAATCGGCGAGCCACAGCAGATTGCCGCCCTTGTCCAGATACTGCTTGATGCGGTTGACCTCGCCCGGCAGCAGATCCACGCGCGGACCGGCGATCACGAGCACCGATGCGTTGGCCGGCAGGTCCTGCGCCACGACGAGGTTGACCGAGCCGATCCTGAAGCCCTTGGAGCCGAGCTGGGCGCCGAAGTCGCCGAGATCCTGGTTGGTGTGACCGTCGAGCTTGCGCTCGCCGTGGCCGTCCAGATAGACCACCAGCCGCTCCGAGGAACGCATCAGGCGCAGCAGCAGGTTGGTCAAGTCCTGCTCGGTGAGGTTGGAAAGATTCTCGCTGCGGCCGTTGTAGCGCACCACCAGTTCGCCGTTGAGCCTCACGCCGGCTTCCTGCGCGCGCTTGGGCTCCTCGCGCGGATCGACGAAGGTGAGCGAGACGTCGCGCTTGACCCGCTGATACGGCACCACGAATTCCTGGATCGTCTTGCGCAGGTCGCCCTCGGTGTCCTGCCTGGTGGCGAAGGCGGTGATGTCCACCGCACCCTTCATCTGCCGGAGGACTTGGGCCGAGGCCTCGGACAGCGTATTGCGCCTGGCCTGGGTCAGATCCCATTGAATGCGCACGTCGCGCGTGAGGTAGAGCACAGCCGCCACGATGCCCACGAGAAGCACCACGAACAGGGCGTTCTGCGCCAGCAGCTGGAGACGGAGCTTGCGGTTGATGTTCATGCGCGTAGACGATCCGCATCGAGGCGCCGGATCGACAGCACCACGAAGGCGACGATCAGCAGCGCGAAATAGACGAGATCGGTGACGGCAACGGCGCCGTTCATGAAGCTCTCGAAATGCTTAAGCAGCGAGACGAGGTTCAGCGGGCTCTGCGGATCGGAGGTCGCGATGTTGACGATCCACAGCCCGAGAAATACCGCCAGCGTGAGCACCGCGGCGACCACCGGATGGCTGGTCAGGCAGGACACGAACAAGCCGATCGCGGCGAAACTTGCGGTCAGCAGCATCAGCCCGATCACGTTCGCGGCGAGCAGGCCGAAGTCGAGCTTGCCGCCGGCGAGCAACGACAGCGCCATGAGCAGGATCAGGCCGTTGACCAGGGCCAGAAAGCCGATCATCGCCACGAACTTGCCCAGCACGATCTCGGTCATCGATACCGGCGCCGACATGAGCAACGCGATGGTCTGGTTGCGACGCTCCTCGGCGATGAGGCGCATGGTGAGCAGCGGCACCGACATCAGCAGCACGATCGAGGCGATGCCGAACACCGGCACGACTGCGATCTCGGTGAGTCCCGGCGCGTTCGGGACGCGGCCGAGCTGCCCCTGTATGGTGAGGAAATAATCCACCCGGGACAGGAAGATCCAGGCGAAGACGAGCTGCAGGAAGCCGAGCACCGCCCAGGCGAGCGGGGAGGCGAACATCGACCGCAGTTCCTTTCCGGCAATGGTGAAGATCATGAGACTGCTCCTTCGATGGCGGCTTGTTCCTGCTCGTCGCTCTGAGTCAGATGGACGAACACCTGCTCGAGGCTGGCGAGCGCGGGCTGCAGCTGGTACAGCCCCCAGTTGCGTTCGACCGCCGCGCGCACCAGCGTGTCGGTGGGGTCGTGATCCTGTTCCGGGGTGAGGCGAAACTGCGTTGCACCGGTCTGTTCGACCTTTGCCGGCGACA
This sequence comes from Burkholderiales bacterium, assembly GCA_035651315.1. Lineage (GTDB taxonomy): Bacteria > Pseudomonadota > Gammaproteobacteria > Burkholderiales > Eutrophovitaceae > DASRFY01. The sequence continues at coordinate 4,278 of DASRFY010000193.1, read as the reverse complement.
CCGCGCGCGCGAGGTCGTCGATCGCCGGCGGCTGGCGCAGCCCGACGAGCAGCGCCTGTCCGCCGCGGAACTGCTTCAGGCCGGCGATGGTGTCGGAGAACACCACTTCGCCGCGGTGCAGGATCTGCACGCGGTCGCAGATCGCCTCGACCTCCGGCAGGATGTGCGTCGACAGGATCACGCTGCGATCGTTGCCGAGCGCGCGGATCAGCGCGCGGATCTCGCGGATCTGGTTCGGATCGAGACCGACCGTCGGTTCGTCGAGGATGATCACGTCCGGGTCGTGAATGATCGACTGCGCCACGCCCACCCGCTGCTGGTATCCCTTCGACAGCGAGCCGATCAGCCGCTGTCCCATGTCCGGCAGGCCGCAACGCTGCTTGACGCGCGCCAGCGCCTCATCGAGAGCGGGTTTGCGCACCTTGTGCAGCCGGCCGGCGAGGCGCAGGTATTCGTCCACCCGTAGTTCCTTGTACAGCGGAGGAACCTCGGGAAGATAGCCGATGCGTGCCTTCGCCGCCGTCGGCCGGTCGATGAGGTCGATGCCGCAGACCGCCACCGCGCCGCTGGTCGGCGCCAGGTTGCCGGTGAGCATCTGCATCGTCGTGGTCTTGCCGGCGCCGTTCGGCCCCAGCAGCCCCAGCACCTCGCCGCGCCTGAGCTCGAGCGAGATGTCGCGCACGGCGCAATTCGGGCCGTAGTAGCGCGACAGGGAGATCGCTGACAAAGTCACTTCCGAGCTTGCCGTCGTGGTCATGCTCTCAACCATTTCGAGTCTTGGAAAAAGGGGTCCGGCTTTATCTTCGGATGACCCCGGATCGACGCGCGTCGGAAGCCGCGGCCCGGTCCACGCTCCCGCGCGGAACCGGTTTCGGAGAAGGGGTCACTTGTGATGGCCGACAAATATACCTAAACTGTCCGTGCGATTGAAGAACGTTAACGCGCCGCAGCGCAGTCCGGTGGACGATCCCCGCTGCGTGCATCCGTAGGATTGCCCCCGCATGCACTTTTCCCTGCTCGTTGTACTCCTTGCCCCGGTCGCTGCCTTTTGCGCGGCCTGCGCGCCGACCGCGGTGCAGGAACCCGCGCCCGGGGGCCGCGCCGCCACCACGATGAACTGGACGGCGCAGACCGACGACGGCAGCTACGAAGAACGCGCGCGGCGCGTACTGGGCGGCGATCCCGCGGCCGGCAATTTGCCGGTCCGCGAATTGGACGAAGATCTGCTCTACAAGTTTCTGCTGGCCGAGATCGCGGGCCAGCGCGGCGACGTCCAGCTCGCGGCCCGGACCTATCTCGACCTGGCGCGCAGCACGCGCGATCCGCGCATCGCGCGCCGCGCGACCGAGATCGCGCTCTACGCCAAGATGAACGATGCGGCGCTGGAAGCGGCGAAAATCTGGCTCGCCACGGAGAGGGATTCCGCGGCCGCACGACAGACGCTGGTCACGCTGCTGGTCAACGCCCGCAACCTGGACGCGGCGCGACCGCTTCTGGCGGAGCTGCTCGCCTCCGACAAGGACAACGTCGGCCCGGCCCTGCTGCAACTGCCTGGACTGTTTGCCCGCTACCCGGACAAGAGTGCCGCCTACCAGCTGGTCGTCGATCTGACCAAGCCGTATCTCGGCCGGCCCGAAGCGCACTTCGCGCTGTCCCAATCCGCCTACCTCGCCGACCATCGCGACATCGCGCTGGCGGAGATTCGCGAAGCGCTGCGGATCAAGCCCGACTGGGAGCAGGGCGCGCTGCTGCAGGCGCAATTGCTCGGAAGGGAGGGCCACGACAGCTCGCTTGCCTACCTGAAGCAGTTCCTCGACGCCCACCCCGGCGCGCAGGACGTGCGGCTGAATTACGCCCGCGCGCTGATCGCGGACAAACGCTACCCGGAAGCGCGCGCCGAGTTCCAGAAACTGCTCGATGCCAACGGCGACAATCCGGATCTGGCGTTCACCGTCGCGCTGCTGTCGGTACAGATGAACGATCTCGACGTGGCGGAACGCCAGCTCAAGCATGTGCTCGATCTTCACTACCGCGATCCGGACGCGGTTCGCTTCCATCTCGGCCAGGTGGACGAGGAGCGCAAGCGCCCGGAGGAGGCGGCGCGCTGGTACCGTTCGGTGGAAGGCGGCGAGCAGTTCGTGGTGGCGCAGGCGCGCTACGCGATGATTCTCGCGCGCGCCGGGCGGGTGGACGAGGCGCGCAAGTATCTGCAAGACCTCCAGACCCGAAACGAAGCGCAGCGGGTGCCGCTGATCCAGGCCGAAGCGCAGATGCTGCGCGAGGTCAAGCGTTACCAGGAATCCTACGAGGTGCTCAGGCAGGCGCTCGAGAGCCAGCCCGACCAGCCGGACCTGCTCTACGACATTGCGCTCGCGGCGGAAAAGCTCGACCGCCTCGACGTGACGGAGAGCAGTCTGCGCAAGCTCGTCGCGCTCAAGCCTGACAACGCGCAGGCTTGGAATGCCCTCGGCTACACGCTTGCGGACCGCACCGATCGACTGAGCGAAGCGCGCGATTACATCGAGAAGGCGTTGAAGCTCGCGCCCGACGACCCCTTCATTCTCGACAGCATGGGCTGGGTGGAATACCGGCTCGGCAAGCTCGAGGAGGGCGTGGGTTATCTGCGCCGCGCCTTCGAGCAGAGGCAGGACCCCGAAATCGCCGCCCATCTCGGCGAAGTGCTGTGGGCGAAGGGCACGCGCGACGAGGCGGAGCGCATCTGGCGCGATTCGCTGCGGGAGCATCCCGACAGCGAGGAGCTGCAGAAGACGATCCGCCGGTTCATCAAGAAATAGCCTGCGGCGCATGATCCGAATAGCGGTCGCATTGCCGCTGGCGATGTTGTTATGCGCGTGCGCGGTCGCGCCGCGGGTGCCGGTTCCCGAGAGCGTCGACGCAATTCGCGACTTCGAGGTCGCCGGCCGCGTGGCGGTACGCATCGACGACCGCGGCTATTCGGCCAACCTGCGCTGGCGACACCGCGACGGCGGGGACGCGCTCTGGCTCTACTCCCCGGTCGGCTCGGTGGTGGCCATGCTCACAGCGGACGCATCGGGCGCGACGCTGGTCACCTCCGAAAAGAAATCGTATCGGTCCGCGGACGTGCAGGAACTTACCCGCGAGGTGCTGGGCTGGGATCTGCCGCTGCAGGGTCTGCAGTACTGGGTGCTCGGCCGGCCCGACCCCGCCGCACCGGTGATGGCGCAGGAGCGCGACGCCCGCGATCGTTTGCGCCGCCTCACGCAGGGCGACTGGAAGATCTCGTATCTGAATTACGCGGGCGACGGTCCGCTGCCGACTGCGATGGCGCTCGAATACGACAGGCTCAGGCTGCGCCTGGTGATCGACCGCTGGCAGATCGTGGACGTGCGATGAACCCGGCGTTCGAATGGTTCGCCGCACCCGGGAAGCTGAACCTGTTCCTGCACGTCGTCGGCCGACGCCCGGACGGCTACCACTTGCTGCAGACGGTGTTTCGCTTCATCGACTACGGCGACGAAGTCGGCGTGTGCGTGCGCGATGACGGCATGATTCGGCGCGCGCATGACGTGCCCGGAGTGCCGGAACGCGCGGATCTTTGCGTCCGCGCCGCCGTGCTGCTGAAGTCCGAGACCGGCTGCAGGTTCGGGGCGGAGCTCGCGCTGCGCAAGCGGCTGCCGATCGGCGGCGGCTTGGGCGGTGGCAGCTCGGACGCGGCGACCACCCTGCTCGTCCTCAACGAGCGATGGGAGCTGGGCCTTCCGCGGTCGCGATTGCAGGAACTCGGGCTGCGATTGGGGGCGGACGTGCCGGTGTTCGTATTTGGTCGCAACGCCTTCGCCGAAGGCGTCGGAGAGCGGCTCCAGGCGCTCGAGCTGGAATCCGCCTGGTATCTGGTGCTGGTACCTCAAGTATCGGTTTCCACAGCGGAAATCTTCGATTCCCCCGAATTGACATGCAATTCGAATGCCATCACAATAGCGGCCTTTTTGGGCGGCCGTGGGCACAACGATCTCGAGCCTGTTGTGTGCCGACGATATCCCGAGGTCGAGCGGCATTTGTCCTGGCTCAGACGCTATGGCCGGGCGGCAATAACAGGCACCGGAGCATGCGTGTTCAGCGCGTTTCCCACGCAAGCGCAGGCGCGCGAAGTGCTCGCGAAGCTGCCGCCGGACATGAAGGGTTTCGTGGCGCGCGGTCTGGATCGTCACCCGCTGTGTCGGGAAGCCGAAGACGGCGCGTAATGGATTCTTGGGGAGTCGCCAAGCTGGTTAAGGCAGCGGATTTTGATTCCGCCAT
>DASRFY010000192.1:0-2840 GCA_035651315.1 Burkholderiales bacterium | reverse complement strand
TTGCCCGTGAAGGGGCCGGGCAGGCCAATCTTGATCGTGGTGTCCGTGACGCCGGTCGTGTCCGCCGCGATCGCCGGCGCCGCCGTTCCGAGGCTGGCGAGAAGCGCCGCGAGCAGGGTATATCTGCGAGCCGCTCTGGTCCTACAGGTCATGGGGTCTCCTCCTCCAAGTCGATGTTTAAGTACTCCGATCGATGCGTGCGCTTTGGGCCGACCTTGCCCGCATTGGGGCGGGACAGTCGACGCAGGCGGCCGCCGGCGCAAGAGCGCGGCAGACGTCGAGCGCCTGCTCCACCATCGCCTCGAACGAATCACGCGTCGGGTCGAGGGACGGCAGGTTGGCCTGGAACTCTACGGCGCGGGATGAATGATCGACGCGCAGCCTGTTGTCCCGCGCGAAAGATTCCAGCCGCTCCCGCAGCAGGGGTGCGGCGCGCTCGCTGATGTGGAAGCCCGTGCTCAGCGTGCGCTCATCGAGCGGCACGATGCCGACGTGCAGGTCCCACATGCGCCATGGCGCGCAGGCGATGGCGAGGAAGCGGAAGCTGCCGCCGGTTGTCCGATAGACCGCGGCCTCGGGTTCGTCGGTGTGCTCGTACGATTCGCCGAAATGGGCGGACAGTCCGCCGATTTTGGGCGCGAGCTCCGCGAGCACCCTGTCTGCGATGCGGTGGCGCAGCCCTCGCATGTCGTCCTTGATGTCTTCGGGCGCGATGCGCTGTTTCGACAGAGGTATGTTCCTGGTTGCCTGTCCGAATATCGGACAACCTGTTCATTTCAAATTAATTGTTCATGGGCGCTTCATCCTTGTCAACAAAGCGCGGTTCTTTCCTTGCGCGCCCGGCTGCCGCGCCGCGGCTAGTGCCCCCAGACTTCCTTAAGGACGCGCATCCAGTTCGCTCCTAGGACCTTGCGGATCCGCGGCTCCGTCCATTTGCGCCTCAGCATAGCCGCGGTGAGGTTCGGCATCTCGCCGATGGTGCGAATACCCTCGGGATTGACCACGTCGCCGAAGTCAGTGAGCTTGCGCGCGTATCCCTTGTCGTGCGTGATCCAGTCGAAGAATGCGGCGCCGTATCCCTGGGTGTGGTCGGTGCCGATGCCGACCTGGTCCTCGCCGGCGATATCGATGCAGTACTCGATCGCCTCGACGTAGTCGTCCACCGTGGAGCTCGCCCCGCGCTTGAGGAACGGCGGGAACATCGTGACACCGACGAATCCTCCGCGCTCCGCGATGAACCTGAGTTGCTCGTCGCTCTTGTTGCGCGGGTGCTGCTTCAGTCCGGCGGGCAGGCAGTGCGTATACGCCACCGGCTTCGTCGAGGCGCGGATCACATCCTCGCTCGTGCGCGCGCCCACGTGCGACAGGTCGCACAGGATGCCCACGCGGTTCATCTCGGCGATGACCTCGTGGCCGAAGCCGGTCAGCCCGCTGTCGTTCTTCTCGTAGCAGCCGCAGCCCACCAGATTCTGCGTGTTATAGGCGATCTGCATCACGCCCAGGCCCAGTTCCTTGAAAAGCGCGAGGAACGGGATCTGGTCCTCGATGCCGGTGATGTTCTGCCAGCCGAGAATGATGCCCGTTTTCCCCTCGCGCTTGGCGCGCTCGATGTCGGTGGTGTCGTAGACCTGGGTAATGAGGTCGGCGTGGTCGCGGAAGTGGCGCTTCCAGCGCGCGATGTTCTCCATGCTGCCACGGAAGCCTTCCCAGACGCTGCAGGTGCAGTTGGCTGCCGTGAGGCCGCCGCGGCGCATGTCCGCGAAGATCTCGCGATTGAAGTTCGCGATGATCAACCCATCGATGACGATGGCGTTGTCGTGAAGGCTAGCGGCCATGGCGTTTCTCCCGCGCTGTCGACGGCCATTGAACCATCGGTACAATGGGGCGTGTAGTCCCGATGCGACATCGGCTGGCCTGCACGCGCCATTTCGCCCGTGAAACCTCAACTTTCGATCGGCTTCATCCTCCAGCCCGACTTCACGCTGATTGCGTTTTCCTCTTTCGTCGACGCGCTTCGGCTGGCTGCCGATGAGGGGGACCGCAGCCGGCCCGTGCGCTGCGGCTGGGCCGTGCTCAGCGAAGACATGCGGCGGGTCCGCGCGAGCTGCGGGGTGGAGGTCTCTCCCACCCGGGTACTCGGCGACCCCGCGGAATTCGACTACATCGTGGTGGTCGGAGGGCTCCTCGAGGGCGGACGCAAACTTTCGCCGGCGCTGAAACGCTATCTGGCGCAGGCGGCCGCGGCCCGCCGGACGCTGATCGGGGTGTGCACCGGCGGCTTCCTCCTCGCGCGCGCCGGGCTTATGCGTCACCACCGCTCGTGCGTGAGCTGGTTCCACTACCGCGACTTCGTTCTCGAGTTTCCCGATCACGCCGTGACAGCCGACCAGCTTTTCGTCGTGGACCGCAACCGCATTACGTGCGCCGGCGGAACGAGCGTCATGCACCTCGCGGCGCACCTGATCGAGCGTCACCTGAGCAAGCGCGAGGCGCAGAAAGCGCTGCGCATCATGATCGAGAAGGCCGCGCTGCCACCGCGCTCGCCCCAGCCCCAGCCGGACTTCGACACAGACACCGACAATCTCTGGATTCGGCGCGCGATGCTGCTCATCGAGCGCAGCACCGACACGCGCTTCTCGGTGCTGGAACTCGCGCGCCAGTTGCACGTGAGCCCGCGGCACCTCGAGCGGCTCTTCCACGACGAGCTCGGGATGAGCCCTTCCGAGTTCGCGCGCAAGCTGCGGCTAAAGCGCGCGCACGACCTGCTCGTCGAAACCGCGCAGCCGATCTCCGAGGTCGCGCTCGAGACCGGCTTCGCCGATGGCTCTCATTTTTCGCGC
>DASRFY010000191.1:0-18548 GCA_035651315.1 Burkholderiales bacterium | reverse complement strand
ACCGGCGGACGTGCAGCCGCTACCCCGGCCCGCCGCGCTGCCGGCGCTGCGGCGGACATCCGCGATCGCGGCGGCATCGTGAGCGGTGCTACAGGCCGGCCGAAGGGGTGCCCACGTGAGCGTCTGCGTGAGCTGCGACCTGGGCGCGCACGAGCGCTGCGCGGGCTGCGGCTGCGGCTGCGAGCGCGTGCGGGCGCGCCGGCGGCTGCGCGACTGCGGGCACAACACGATGGTCAAGGGGATCTGCGTCGTCTGCAGGCATCGGCCCTACGGGGTGCGGCGGCTGCGGCGGCGGAAGCGGAAGGACCGCCGCGGGGCGGCGTGAGCAAGGAGGCAGACACATGGACATCCAGGGGACGGACCAGGCGGCGCGGCGCGACGACCTGCAGGCGGCGGCGGCGCGCATCGGGCTGCGCCAGATGGCGGAGCAGGCGCGCGTGCCCGCTCCCGAGCTCCGACCGCTGAGCAGCGTGGAGGAGCTCGTGGAGCTCGCGCACTTCGCCTGCGAGGCCTGGCACGGGATGCGCGACCGGCTCGCGTACCTCCTCGGCGTGCCGGAGGACGAGACGATCCCAATAGCGACAGCGACGATGGCAGCGGCGACAGGCACGGCGGACGTGCTCTCGGAACTGCGTCGCGCCAAGGCGCTCGCGGAGGAGGCCGGCTCGCTGCTCGGCTCCCTCGAGCGCCTGCTGGGTACCGCGGAGCGCGCGTCGTGACGGCGCCGCAGGCGTGCCCCGAGGGGCACGAGCACCCGGCGGTGCAGGTGGACACCTACGACAACGCGCTGCTCTACGCGCTGGCGGTCGTGAGCCTGCAGGCGCAGGTGGAAGCGGCGGGGCGCGGCGAGGCCATGCTCCCGCTGACGAACCCCGGGGCGATGGTCGAGCTCGGGATCAGCTTCGGGCTGCTGATCACGCACTACGTGCCGGAGGTCGCCGACGGGCTGCTCTGGCAGGTGCTGCAGTCGTCCCGGTCGGGCCGTCTCGACAGGGAGGCGGGCCGGTACCGCGACGTGCAGCTCGTCGCGGACCAGGACCCGCGGATGAACCGCTGTGCGCTCGCGGGGATCGTCGAGGCCGCGGCCGAGGTGGCGCAGCGCATCCGCCCGGCGCTCGACGTGCGGGACGGAGAGGGGGGCGAGCGCGATGGCGGATGAGCGCAAGGTGATCATCGAGGCGCCGATGTGGGGCGCGAAGTGCCCGCCCGGGCTTCACGATCACGGGCCGCTCGCGCTGCCGGCGGAGGAGGCGGACGAGCTGCTGCTGTTCAATCTCAGCGTGGCGCTCATCGCGATGAACGAGCACGCCCGCGACCACGGCGTGCCAGCGATGGACATCACGGGGCCGGAGTCGGCGCCGTTCGCCGTGCTCGCCGGCGTGCTGATGGGCCTCACGCTCCACCGGCTCGCGCCGGCGGTCGGGGACACGCTGGCCGGCGTGGGCGTTGCGATGGCGCAGGCGGGGTGGATGGAGCGCGGCGGGATGCGGGATTTCCGCGACGCCGAGGACGCCGACCCGGCGGCGATCCGGTGCTGCCTGTTCAACCTGGTCGAGACGGCGCGCGACATGGCGTCGCAGATGCGCGACGCCTTCGCGGCCGGAGAGCACGAAGGGGGCGGGTTGTGAGCATCGACGCGCTCGACGTCATCGCGCGCGACATGTCCGAAGAGGGATTGCTGCGGCACGTGAGGGAATGCGCGCGCGCGTTCGGCTGGCTCGTGTATCACACGCGCGACTCGCGGCGGAGCGATGCCGGCTTCCCGGACCTGGTGCTGGTGCGCCCGCCGCGGCTCATCTTCGCGGAGCTGAAAACTGAGCAGGGGCGCCTGACCGCCGAGCAGCGCGAATGGGTGGCGTTGCTCGACGAGGTATGGCAGGCGCAGCGGGGCACGTTGTCGCGGGCGATCGAGGTGTACGTGTGGCGGCCGTCGGACTGGCTTCGCGGCGAGATCGAGGGGGTGCTTCGTGGGTGAGGCGCGGCACACAGACGTCGACCTGGCGCGCACGAAGCGGGAGCTGGTGCATTGCCTCGACGCCTGGCCGGGGGCGGAGTACGTGAGCATCGGCGACTACCGCGACCAGGACGGCGACGAGGCCGTGGTCGTGTTCCGCTTCAACGGGAACCTCGTGCGCATCGTCCTGACGCTGGACTCGTTGCGGCTCGCGTACAAGCGCGGCCTCGGCGCGTCCGGCCGCACGCCCAGGAGCTCGTACGGGTCGACGTACTCCGCAGCTCGTGGTACACCAACGCCTCGACCTGCCAGCGCGTCAGCCCCTTCCGCTCGCGCATGGTCCGCCGCCACCCAGATCACGAATTCCACGTCGCTCTTCGACGAAGCGGTGCCGGCGTGACCGTGACCGCGGCGCCGCTGCCGGGCATGGAGGCGCCGCCTGCGGGCGGGCGCGAGGCGCTGGACTACTACCGGACGCCGGCGGCCGCGGCGGGGCGCTTCCTCGAGGCATGGGCGCCGACGGTGCCGGCGCCGGCGCGGATCCTGGAGCCGGCCGCGGGCGGCGGGGCGCTCCTGCCGGCGCTGCGCGCGGCGTGGCCGGAGGCGACGATCGATGCCCAGGACGTGGCGCCGAGGCACGATGCGGTGCGGCGCGTCGACTTCCTGCTGCCGGCGTCGCGGGCGGCGTACGACCTGGTGCTGACGAACCCGCCGTTCAGCCACGCGGAGGCGTTCATCCGGAACGGCCGGGCGCTGCTGGCGCGCGGCGGGCACCTGGTGCTGCTGCTCCGGCTCGGCTTCCTCGGCTCGCAGCAACGGCGGGGGCTGTGGCGCGCGGCGATGCCGTGCGACGTCTACGTGCTGAGCGCGCGGCCGAGCTTCACGGGGCGCGGGGCGACGGATTTCAGCGAGTACGCCTGGTACGTCTGGCGGGCGGGTGCGCGCCGACGGTGGGCGCGGTTGCACGTGATCTAGGGGGTGTTGTCGTGAGCATCGTTCGTTATCGCCGGGACGGCTTGAAGCGACACTGGTTGTCGCTCTGGGGCGGCTTCGAGGCCAACCTGCAGTTCGGGAAGCTGCCGTGGCTCTGGGCCAACATCGAGTGGGGAGAGGGCTACTGCGGTGGCGTCAGGCTCAGCGCCGGTGTCTGGTGGGGCGTGTGGCTCACCATCGGCATCCTGTTCGACACGAAGTGGGTCGTGGGGAACAGCGATCACTCCGTCAACGGCATACACATTGCTCATCTCGCGCTGGCAGCGCACGACGAAGAAACCGCATCCGGACACGCACGAGCGAATACTGGCAGATCGACGTGCCGGAGGGCGCGGCGGTACCGCAATTCGCCGGAAAGGGCGAGAACTCGTGGGACTGCGATGACGACGCGATCTACAGCATGAGCGCGCCGTACCCCGAGTATCCGAGCGCCGAGCGCGCCACGTGGGCGTACGTGAACGCCGTGATGCGCAATCGCGAACGATACGGCATGCCGCGTGCGCTGAGCCGTCCGACATGACGACGGAGAGCGGACGAGTGGAAGAGAAGCCGGAAGCCTGCGAGTTCTGCCGCTGGCCGACGGCGGAGCTCACGTACTATGACGCGGGTGATGGTGGGTGGCTGTGCCATATCTGCGCTTCCACGCCGACGGGCAATATGGTTCTCTTCCCACAAATCTACAGCAAGCACAACACAGACGTACTGCGGACGATGGTGCTGATCGGGCACATGCTGTTGGAAGCGATTCGTGGTCAGGCGGATACCGCTGAGCGTGGCGGCTAGCGCGCCGTTCGCGGGCGCGGCGGCGGCGGCGGCGAGATCGGCATGAGAGAGAGAGAGAGAGTATGTTGTGTATAGGGAGAGAGGGGGGGAGTGAGCCAAGCCTGATGGTCTCATGGAAGGCGGTCTCTGTCAACCCCGTCGCAGCGGAACTTTCGATAGAATCACGGTATGCCATACTCTCCAGCCGCTCCCTGCACGACGTGCGGCCGTCCCGGATGCGCGGAGCATCGCCGCGCTCGACAACGCGCCTACTATGCCCTCCACCCGCGGGGCAGTTCGACTCGTCAGGGTTATGGCGGCGAATGGCGCAGAATCCGCCTCGAAGTCTTGCGACAAGAACCGTGGTGCCGAATGTGCGGCGCCCCAAGCACGCAGGTGGATCACATTATCCCGCTCCGCCGAGGCGGGACGCATGACCGCGCGAACCTACAAGCCCTCTGCCGCTATCACCACTCGTCCAAGACGGCCAGAGAGGACGGGCGATGGGGTAGGGGGGGTCAAATCTCTACGGCCTGAGGCCCCGCGAGCGGCGCGCTGGTGTCACGTGCCCGGTCGCAATTCTGAGTTTGGGGGTTTGGGGAGATGAGGCCAGGTAGGAAGCCGACGCCGATCGCGCTGCGGGAGCTGCGGGGGAACCCGGGCCGGCGGCCGCTGCCCGAGGATGCGCCGAGGCCGGATGCGGCCCTGCCGCCGCCGCCGGAGCATCTTTCGGAGCGTGCGAGGGCCGAGTGGGAGCGCGCTGGCCGGGAGCTGGAGCGCGCCGGGCTGATGAGCCATCTCGACATGGCGATGTTCGCGGCGTACTGCTCGGCATGGGGGCGGCTCGTCGAGGCCGAGGAGATGCTGGCCAGGGAGGGGCCGGTTGTCGAGACGCCGAAGGGTTTCCTGGTGCAGTCGCCGTACCTCCAGATTATGAACAAGGCGATCGAGCAGATCACGAGGCTGGGCGTGGAGTTCGGGATGTCACCGTCCGCCCGCGTGCGCGTGAAGGCGGAGAAGCCGAAAGAGGCCGATCCGCTCGAGGAATTGCTAAAGCGGAGGGGTGGGTGACCTCCGCCGTTACGGAGTACGCCGAGCGCGTGGTAGAGGGGGATATCGTCGCGGGGCGGCTCGTGCGGTTGAGCTGCGAGCGGCACCTACGCGACCTCAACAACGACCGCGGGTTACGGTTCGACGACGACGCGGCACAGTTCGCGCTCGACTTCTTCCCCACTGTCCTGCGCCTCGCCGAGGGCGAATTCGCCGGGCAGCCGTTCATCCTCCAGCCGTTCCAGCAATTCATCATCGGGTCGCTCTTCGGTTGGAAGGGGCCGGACGGCTATCGACGGTTCAGGACCGCTTACATCGAGACCGGGAAGGGCAACGGTAAGACGCCACTCGCTGCCGGGACGGGGCTGCTGGGGATGGCCGCGGACGGCGAGCCGGGGGCCGAGATTTACGCCGCCGCCGTCACGCGCGACCAGGCGAAAATCCTCTTTTCAGACGCTGAAAAGATGGCCCACGCCTCGCCGTCGCTCAGCGCGAAGTTCGACTTCACCGTGAACAACATCGCCTATCCGGCGATGCAGTCCTTCTTCCGGGCGATCTCGGCGGAGGCGCGGGCGCTCGACGGCAAGCGCGTGCACATGGCGCTGATCGACGAGATTCATGAGCACCCGGACGGCATGGTGGTCGACAAGATGCGCGCGGGGACGAAGAACCGCCGGCAGGCGCTGATTTTCGAGATCACGAACTCCGGCTATGACCGGAACTCGGTCTGCTACCAGCACCACGTCTACTCGGAACAGGTGTTGAGCGGCGCGGTCCAGAACGACGAATGGTTCGCCTACGTCTGCGGGCTCGATGAGGGCGACGACTGGACAGACGAGGCGGTCTGGCCGAAGGCCAACCCGGGCCTCGATACGATCCTGCCCCGGAAGTACCTGCGGGAGCAGGTGAACGAAGCGCGCGGGATGCCGTCGAAATTGAACATCGTCTTGCGGCTCAATTTCTGTGTCTGGACGGAACAGGCGAACCGCTGGCTCGATATGGATGCATGGGACGCCTGCACGCCCGTCCAGCCCCACGACCTACAGGCCGTCCGGGCATATATCGACGCGATGGAAACGGATCTGCGAGGGCGGGAGTGCTTCGCCGGGCTGGATATGTCGGCGACGACCGACCTCACAGCGCTGGCGCTCTGGTTCCCGCCGATAGAACCAGGCGAGCCAGTGAAGGTCTTGTTGCGATACTGGCTGCCGGAAGAGACCTTGCGCGCGCACGAGACGCGCGACCGGGTGCCCTACAGCCTCTGGGCGCGGTTCGGGTTCCTCACCCCGACTGAGGGAAACGTCGTCGATTACGACGTCGTGCGGGCGACTATTCGCGATGACGTCGCAACCGCGTATAATTTGCGTGAGCTGGCGATCGACCGCTGGAACAGTACGCAGCTCCAGACGCAGCTCATGGGCGACGGGATAACCGTCGTGCCGTTCGGGCAGGGGTTCGCCTCGATGAGCGCTCCGAGCAAGGAGCTGGAACGGCGCGTCATGGTGCGCGGCCTCGACCACGGGGGGCACCCTGTCCTCCGTTACAACGCTTCCAACGTCGCCGTGGTGCAGGATGCTGCGGGCAATATCAAGCCGGACAAGGCGAAATCAAACGGGCGCATTGACGGTATGGTCGCCACCGTGATGGCCGGCGGGCGGGCGGCCTTCTACCAGGGCGAGACGCGCTCGTCGTACGAAGATCACGGGCTGGTCTTCATTTGAGCCGGCTTCGGGCAGCGGTCGATTTGCGTGATGCCGCAACGGGGGCTGGGCTCCTGACAACTGCCGTGGGCATCTGGCAGCTCGCGACGGGCGCGGCTGCGCTGATCTTCGTCGGTTCCATGCTGCTGGCGCTCGCCCTCTTGCCGCCGCTGCTGGAGCTCGTGCGGCGAAAGGGCGGTGAGTGATGGGCATCGTGAGCAGGATGCTCGCGCAGGAGCCGCGCGGACCGCTCGACGATTACTGGTACACGCCACTCGGGCTCACCAGCTCAAGCGGCGTCAAGGTGGATGCCGACGCCGCTGAGGGCGTATCGGCTGTGTTCGCGTGCGTGAACGTGATCGCTGAGACCCTCGCGAGCTTGCCGCTGGTCGTCTATCAGCGGCTGCCCAACGGCGGCCGCCGGCGCGCGCCGGAGCATCCGCTCTATGGCGTCCTTGCGACCCGCCCTAACAACTGGCAGACCAGCTTCGAATTCCGCGAGATGATGTTCGCGTTCTGTGCCCTGCGGGGAAACGCCTACGCGCATATCCTACCCGGCCCGCGCGGCTTCGCAGACCAGCTCGTCCCGATCCATCCGGACCGCGTGCGCGTGGAGCGCGTCTCAGGCGCGCCAAATGCGCCGCTCCGCTACTGGGTGCGCCAGAAGGACGGGCAGGAGTTCCCGTTCAACCAGAACGAAATCTTCCACCTCCGGCGGCGGTCGCGGGATGGCCTGACCGGGATGTCGATCATCGAGGTGATGCGCGAGGCCGTGGGTGTGTCGCTCGCGGCGGAATCCTATGGCGCGCGGGTGTTCTCGCAGGACGCCTCACCGCGAGGTGCGCTGCTGCATCCTGGCAAACTCAGTGACGAGGCGATCGAGCGCCTCCGCGCGACCTGGCACACCAAATATGCCGGGTTGAGTAATGCGCACAGCACCGCCGTGCTCACGGAGGGCATGGACTGGAAGCAGGTCGGGATGACGAGCGAGGACGCGCAGTTCCTGGAGACCCGGCGCTTCCAGGCCGAGGAGGTCGCGCGGTTTTTCCGGATGCAGCCGCACAAAATCGGCATCCTCGACAAGGCGACGTTCTCGAACATCGAGCAGCAGGCGATCGAGCACGTGACGGATACGCTGCGTCCGTGGGCGGTGCGGTTCGAGCAGGTCGTATCGCGCGACCTGATCCTCGCGCCGCAGACGTACTACGCTGAGTTCCTCTTCGAAGGGCTAATGCGCGGTGATACGCTGAGCCGCTTCCAGGCCTACCAGATCGCTGCCGGCGGGAACGCGCCATGGATGAGCCGGGCCGAAATCCGCGAGCTCGAGAACATGGACCCGCGCCCGGAGCTCGACAGTATGCTGGCGCCGCTCAACATGACCCAGGTGGGGGCCACGCGGACAGCGCAGACTGCGCGCGCCCGCATGCTCGCCCTCCAGGTTGCGGCGCGGATCGTCCGCAAGGAGGAGGCGGCGGTGCGCAAGGCGGCGGTGCGCTATGCGGCAGATGGCCAGGGCTGGCATGCATGGCTGGACGAGTTTTACGGCAAGCTGGCCGCCGACGACCTCGCCGCCGCCGGCATCGAGCAGGAAGCAGCGGTGCGGTATGCTCGGGCCAGGGTGGAACAGCTGGGCCGTGAAGGCGTGGCGGCGATGGCTGATTGGGAGCCAGAGGCATCGAGCGCACTGGCGCGCCTGATCCTGGGGGAGGCCGAAGATGCGGACATTCCTGACTGCGCCTGACCTGTACGGCACCTGGGCGATCGTGCCCGGCGTGCTCCAGGGGTTTATCGAGCGGGCGCGCGCCGGTAAGCCGGTCGAGTACGCCGTCGCAGCGCCCAGCACGCGGCAGGAAGGCAGTATCGCCGTGATCCCGATCGCCGGCATCATGGTGCAGCGCGCCTCGCTGCTCGGCTCCCTCCTCGGGCTGGCCGGCACCGACGCCATCGCTGAGGCAGTGCGGCGCGCGGCAGCCGACAGCTCGGTGCGGGCGATCGTCCTCGCCATCGATTCGCCGGGTGGCGAGACGTTTGGCGTGCCGGAGCTCGCGGACGCCGTCTACAAGGCCCGGGGCGCCAAGCCGGTGGTCGCGGTGGCGTCATCGCTGATGGCGAGCGCGGCCTACTGGGTCGGCTCCCAGGCCAGCGAGGTCGTCGCCTCGCCGTCCTCGATGCTCGGCTCGATCGGCGTCTTTGCGATGCACGAAGACATCTCACAGCTGGCGGAGTCGATGGGCGTCAAGGTGACGCTGATCAGCGCCGGTCGGTACAAGACGGAAGGCAACGAGTTCGAGCCGCTCTCGGAAGAGGCGCAGGGGGCGATCCAGCAGCTCGTGGATGACACCTACGCCATGTTCGTCGGCGCGGTGGCGCGCGGCCGCGGGGTGAAGGCCGCCGACGTGCGGTCGGGGATGGGCGAGGGGCGCGTCGTGCTGGCGCAGGATGCGGTGCGGCTCGGGATGGCCGACCGCATCGCGACGCTTCCCGACGTCCTCGACAGGCTGGGGGCTGCGCCATCGGGGCGGACGGCGCGCGCGCAGGCGGACCGGGCGATCCAGCTCGCGCGGGCGATGAGTTGACAAGCTCCGGGAGGGGCGCGCTAGAATAGCGTCGAATCCAATCGGTCGCGCGCGCGATGGCTCCGATGAGACCGGAGCGCGCACGACGACACAGTGAAGACGGCTCCGAAGAGACCGTGCTTCCTGTACCGCAGTTGTTGCGGTGCGCGGAGCGCGGTTTCGTTGCGTTTCCGGCGCCCCGCAGGGACGGAGGAATCGCACCATGCCGAGCCGCTACCAGGCACTGACCCAAGAGCGCGCCGACCTGATCGCCGAGGCGGAGGGCCTGCGCGCGCTGGAAGACCTCACGGCGGAACAGGACACGCGCTACAGCGCGATCGCCGAGCGTCTCACGGCGCTCGGGCGGGAGATCGAGCGTGAGCGCGTCATCGAGGATGCGGCGCGGGCGCTGCCGTCGCACCCCGACGCGAACCAGGAGGCGGCGCGCCCGCAGGTGCCGGACGGCGAGGAGCGCTTCGGCTATCAGAACCTCGCGGCGTTCGCGGTCGATGTGCGCAACGCCTGCGCGCCGGGCGGCGTGCGGAGCGAGCGGCTCCAGCGCCTGATGGCGGCGCCGAGCGGCTATCTGCAGGAATCGGGCGCGGACGAGGGGTACATGGTGCCACCCGCCTTCCGGCAGGAGATCTGGGACCTCGTCTTCGACGACCCGGATATCCTCGGGCGCATCTCCCCGGAGCAGACGAACAGCAACGCCGTCGAGCTGCTGGCGGACGAATCGACGCCATGGGGCACGGCCGGCATTCAGGCGAGCTGGCGGGCCGAGGGCGCGCAGCTGACGGCGAGCAAGGTCGCGACCAAGCTCCGGCAGGTGCGGCTCCACGAGCTCTACGCGTTCGTGCTCGCGACGGGCGAGCTCCTGCGCGACGCGCCGCGGCTGAACGACCGCCTGACGCGGGGGGCCGCAGAGGCGATCCGCTGGAAAATCAGCGAGGCGATCATGTTCGGCGACGGCGCCGGGCAGCCGCTGGGCTGGATGAACGCGGCGTGCCTCGTCAGTGTGAACCGCGCGGTCGCGAACCAGATCGCCACGGCCGACGTGCTGGGGATGTTCTCGCGGCTGCTCATGCAGGGTGGCTCGCGGAACGTGGTCTGGTTCGCTAACCCGGCGACGATCCCGCAGCTCTACGCCATGACCTCGGGCCAGAACAACGTCTGGTTCCCGCCGCAGGCCGGGTTCGCGGGCGCACCGGGCGGGTTCCTGCTCGGCAAGCCCGTGGTGCTGACCGACCACGCGCAGACCCTCGGCACGAAGGGCGACCTCCAGCTCGTCGACCTCGGCGGCTACTACGCGACCCAGCAGTCGAGCGACGCGCAGTTCGACACGTCGATCCACCTGTTCTTCGACTACAACATCCAGGCGTTCCGGTGGATCTTCCGGTTCGGCGGGGAGCCGATGCTGTCGGCGGCGGTCTCGCCGGCGAAGGGTTCCCAGACGCGGAGCCACTTCATCGCCCTGAACTAGGGATGACGCCCGGACGGGGCGCATAGCCCCGCCTGGGGGTGGAGGAAAGGAACCATGAGCAACCCGAACACGAAGCCGTCCAACCGGGCGATCGTCCAGGCCGTGCTCGACCCGGTGTCGCAGGGCGCGGCGACGGTAACGACCGGCTGGGTGCCGATGTCAACCTACGACAGCATCCTCGCCATGCTGATGGTCGGCGCGCTGGGCGCGTCGGCGACCGTCGATGCGAAGCTCCAGCAAGCGCAGGACAGCTCGGGCACGGGCGCGAAGGACATCACCGGCAAGTCGATCACGCAGCTCACGAAGGCCGGGTCGGACGACAACAAGCAGGTGCTCGTGAACTGCCGCGCGGACGAGCTCGACGTGAACAACGCGTTCACTCACGTCCGCCTCTCGGTGACCGTGGGCACGGCTGCGTCACTCATCGCGGCCTGCGTCTTCGGCCTCGACGCCCGCTACCAGCCGGGCACGCACAAGACCACCGTCGACGAAGTCGTCGGCTAAGCCGCACGGGAAGGAGCAACCGATGGCATGGGAATACAGCGCGAGGCATGAGATCGAGGGCGTGCTCTGCTACACGGAGCGCCGTGACAGCGAGACCGCCGTGACGGAGACGATCAAGCCGGTGCCGGTAGAGGGCGCGCCGGACGCGGCAGACGCCGAGCCCGCGGACGTCGAGCCCACAGACGCCGAGTAGCGCAGCCACGCCGGGCGGGCATCCCTGCGTCCGCCCGGCGTCCCTGCCTTCGAGGAGAAATGATCGAAGTCCAGCTCGAAGGCATCGACAGACTCCAGCGCCGTCTCGACGCCCTGCCGGGGAAGCTGCAGCGGCGGGCGATGCGGCGGCCGTTGCGGGCGACGGCGACGAAGATCGCCCGGCGGCTCAAGCCGGCGACGCCGCGGCGCACGGGCAGGGCGCAGCGCGCGGTGAAGGTGACCGTCAGGAGCACAGCGCGCAGCGCCTGGGCGAAGGTGTCCTACAAGGGGCGTCCGGGGTTCTACCTGCGGATCTACGAGTTCGGCGACCGGCGCCAGCGTCCCAACCCGTTCTTCGCGCAGGCCATCGGCGAATACATCCCGGAGGCGAAACGGGAGTTCATCGACGGCCTCAAAGCGGCGGTGGAGCGCGAGGAAGACGCGCCGGCGGAGGCGTAGGTGCCGAATCTGTACGCGGACATCACGATGTTTCGCGCGCGGTTCCTGAACAACCAGGCACTCGACGCGACTGACCAGACGGATGTGCTCCGCGTCCTGGAGGCGGCATCGCGCCGCGTGGATGACCACTGCCGTCGCACGTTCTACGCCGAGGTGGCGACCCGCCATTTCGACGGGAACGGTTGCAGCCTGCTGCTGTTGCCCGACCTCCTCGGGGCGACCTCCGTAAAGCTCGACGAGGATATGGACAGGACGTTCGAGCTGACGCTCGCCGCGGCGACGGATTATTTCCTGCTGCGCCACGGCTATCGCGATCCGGACGCGCTCCCGGCGACGGCGATCCGGCTCGACGCCTGGAACGGGCAGCGGGCGGTCTTCCAGCGCACCCCGCGCCTTCTGGAGATCACAGGCACGTGGGGCTATACGGAGGCGGTCGAAGATACGGGCGCACAGACGGATTTCGGCGATGCCACCGGCACGTCGATGCTCATCAACGTCAACGACGCCGTCGCGCCGGGCCAGACGTTACGGATCCAAAGCGAACAGCTCTACGTGCGCAGCGGCTCCGGCGCATCGTTCATAGTGGATCGGGGGGTGAACGGGACGACCGCCACGGCCCACGCATCGCCCACCACGCTCTATCGGTACACCTACGTGCCCGAGGTGCGCGAAGCGGCGCTGATCATCGCCGGACGGCTCTGGGCGCGCCGCCAGACGTCGTACTCGAACGTGATCGCGAACCCCGTAGTTGGCCAATTCGAGGTCTACAAACAGGTCGATCCGGACGTCGTGGAGCTGCTCTATCCCTATGTGTTGCGGGAGGCGCGATGACGGCGCAGATCCAGGACATCATGGACGCGCTCGTGACGATGCAACAGGCCATTGCGATCCCGGGTGGCGGCCTGCATGACCTGCAGGCCTTCGATGAGCCGCCGGCGTCGGTCGCCGCGTTCCCCGTGTTCGTGAACATCGAGACGGGCATCCAGAACGTGCAGCTCTCGGGCAGTCACCGCCATATCGAACACCTGATCGATATGCACTTGCTCTTCGCACCCACGGACCAGAAATACAGCGTGCGGGAGCGCCGGCTGTGGGTGCAGGCGGTGCTCGATGCGTTCGGCGGCAAGATCCGGCTCGGGCTCAGTGGCGCGGTCGGGCGCATCGAGAGCGTCACGTATGACCCATTCGCATTGAATGACGTGGAATACATCGCCGCGACCTTCTCGCTGCGCGTGCTGGTGGATGACGCCTTCGCGGCGGCGTCGTAAAGCGACTGGAGGGATGAACATGACGGTGCGGTACAAGTACGTCGGGATGGTCGAGGGGGATGAGGGGCAGGAGCGGCGGGAGTTCCTGCCGGGGGTCCCGGCGCGCGACCTGACGGACGACGACCTCGCGACGCTGACCGAGGCGCAACGCGCGGACGTCGCCGCATCGCGCATTTACCAGGCGGCGAGCAAGGGCAAGGCGCCGACGGAGCAGGAGGGCTAACCAATGGCGACCGGAGTCAAGGACCTTCGCATCTACCAGGCGGCGCGCGAGGCGTCGTACGGCACGGATCTTGCCGCTACTAACCGCCTCGTCGGCGAGCTGGAGATCGCGCCGGACGAGACCGTCGTGATGCCGAGCCCGCAGATCGGCATCATGCTCGACCATCCGACGACCGACCAGGTCGTGCACCGCGCGGCGAACGTCAAGTTCTCGGGCGAGCTGACGTACGAGCAGATCCTCTACCTGCTCGAGGCGACGATCGACGGCGGCGTCGCGCCGACCGGCGCCGGGCCCTACGTCTACACCTACGTGCCATCCTTCGCCGCTGACCCGCTGGCCAAGTCATTCACCTTCGAGCGGCGGCTGACTGACGGCTCCACGACGTGGGACGAGGTCGTGAACTACGCCCTCTGCCGGGATTGGAAGATCAGCGCGGCGATCGGCGAGATGGTCAAGTTCGAGAGCAACTGGATCGGCCGGCCGGCGGACACCGCGCAGACGCTGACGGCGGCTATCGCCGTCCCGAACGTGAACTTCGTCTCGGCGGCGGATGTGCAGATGTTCATCGACAACACCTTCGCGGGGCTCGGCGGGACGCAGCTCGCCGGAGACCTCATCTCGTGGGAGCTGTCGTACGAGGGCGTCTATCAGCCGAAGTTCTTCCAGGACGGGCGCGCCGACCGGAGTTTCAGCGGGCATTCGGTGAAGCGCCAGGGCTACGCCCTGACGCTGCAGGTCGAATGGAACGCGCAGATCAACGGCCTGCGCGCGAAGGCAGCGGCGCGGAGCCTCCAGTACGTGCGCATCAAGATGACGTCGGACGCGAACCACATCGTCCAGTTCGACGGTGTCTTCCGGTTCAAGGACGCGCAGTTCGACCAGTCGGGCGACCGCGATGGCAACGACACCGCCACGCTGGAGCTGGTCTCGGCGTACGACTCGGCGCAGTCGCTTGGATTGAAGGCGGTCATCACGAACCAGAACTCCGCCTGGGTGTAGTCGTGACGGTGATCGAATGCCCGATGTGCCGGACGCCGGTGCTGACGGCGGACTTGCGGGGGAGCGGCTGGCTCGAAGTGCGGTGCCACAGCCGGCGCTGCACCGCGCGGCCACTGCTGCGCGTCATCGTGCGCCGCGGCGTCGTGCGCTTGCGCAGCCTTGACAAGGCGCCGCCGCGGGTCGTACGGTTGGCGTAAGCCCTCGTGAGCGTGCCTCTGAGCGTGCCGGCGATATCCGCCGGCGCGCTTTGCATTTCGGAGGCACCGTGCTCACCCGCAACCTCACCCAGACGCTCGATATCCCCCACGAGCCCGGGCACCAGGTCACGATCCGCAAGCTCTCGCACCATCACCTGACGATGGCCGAGGATGCGCGGCTCGACCGCGTGCTCGACCGCGCGGGGAAGCTCACCGGCATCCCCGTCCCGCAGCAGACGGCGGAGGAGCGGGAAGCGGCGAAAGCGGAGGCCGAGAAGCCGGAAAACCGCTACGACCGGGTAACGGTGTTGCGCTGCGGGATCACCTCCTGGACGTACTCGGAGCCAATCGACGAGGAGGCGGTGCGCGACCTCGACGAGCAGACGGCGGCATGGGTATTCGACGCGATCCTCGCGTTCTCGCTGCGGAGCGCTGACGAGAGAAAAGCATTCGCCAGCGACTCGCCGCCCACTTCGGGCCTGGCCGAGGGCGCTGGCCCCACGAGCTGACGGAGATCGCCCTGTGCGACCGCATGGGCGTGTCATGGAGCGAATTGCAGGAGGTGCCGGCGTACGTCGTGCAGGACTACATCGACGTGATGGCGGCGGAGGCCGCGAAGGCGAAACGCGATGCTGAACGTCGCTGAGCTGGCGATCTTGATCAAGGCGCGCGATGAAGCATCCCGCGTGCTCGCGAAGGTAAGCTTTTCCGCGCAGGGAGTAGCGGACAAGATCGGCACCGGCCTCAAGATGGCGGGCGTCATCGGCGCAGCGGGGCTCGGAGCCGTAGCGGTCGCCGCGCGCGGCTTCATCAAAGATGCGATGCAGTCGCAGCAGATCGCCGCGCAGACTGAGGCGGTGATCAAATCGACGGGGGGCACCGCCGGCGTCAGCGCCGACCAGGTCGCGAAACTGGCAACGAACCTGTCCCTCGTGACGCCATTCGACGATGAGGTGATCCAGTCGGCGCAGAACGTGCTGCTGACGTTCACCGCGATCAACAAGGACATTTTCCCACGGACGACGGAACTGGTGCTCGATATAAGCCAGGCGTTAGGGCAAGACCTGCAGTCAAGCGCGGTCCAGGTCGGCAAGGCGTTGCAAGACCCGGTGAACGGCATTACGGCATTGCGGCGCGCCGGCGTGAACTTCTCGGACGACCAGCAGAAGGTGATCAAGGCGCTCGTCGACACCGGGCAGACGGCGAAGGCGCAGAACCTGATCCTCGACGAACTGCAACGCGAGTTCGGCGGCTCGGCGCGGGCCGCCGGCGACACATTCGCTGGCAAGATGGCGATCCTCAACACGCAACTGGGGAACGTCCGGGAGACCATCGGGATGGCGCTGATCCCGGTACTGACCGTGCTCGCGACCAAACTGGCGGGCTTCCTTGCCGGGCACCAGGACGACATCCAGCGCTTCGCCGAATTGTTCTCGGTAAAAGTCGTGCAGGCGATCAGCGAGCTTATCGCCGCGTTTGAGCGCGCGCGGCCGACGCTGGAGTCAATCATCGGGACGATGCGCACGGGGTTCGAGACGATCAGGCCGGGGCTGCAATGGGTGCTCGACAACAAGATCGCGCTAGCGGTCGCGTTCACGACGATCGGGGTGGCCGCCGTGCTAGCCCTTACACCAATCACGTTGCCGATCCTCGCGGTGGTGGCGGCGCTTGGTGCGCTGCTCTATGTGATCGGCATCGTCCGCCAGCACTGGGACCAGATCACGCGGGCTGTGGATGACCATCGCAAGCTGATCTTGATCCTGCTCGCGGTGCTCTTCCCGATCCCGCTCCTGCTGGCCGCGATCGGAGTCGCGATCGCGAAGCTCGTCCAGAACTGGGGTGATGTGAAGCGTGCCGTCACCGAGTTCGTGACCTCCGCGCTCGACCGCGTGGCGTTCCTGCGGGATGCGGTCGAATTCGGGTTCGCGTTCATGATCGCGGTCGCGCGTTTCGCATGGGCGACGATCCGCAATGACGTGGAGACTGCGATCAACGCGATTCGGGATGTCGTGCGGATCGTGATGGCTGTCATTCATGGCGACTGGGGCGAGGCATGGGCGGGGCTCAAGGCGCTCGTCGGGGACGTATGGGAGGGAATCAAGGACGGCATCGCAAATGATGCCGACTTCGTGCGCGCAATCCTGCGCCTGACATGGGCATTGATCACGAACGAGGCCCGTGATGCGTGGACAATGTTCAGAGACGCTATCTCGCATCTCGCGTACGTCGCGGGGCAAGCGATCATCGAGGCCCTCAAGAATGGGATCGATAGCGTAGTTAGCTCGCTGCTCGGGAAACTGGATGATATCAGAGACAAGATCACGAGCGCGCTTAACCCAAAGAACTGGGTAGGTTCGCCCAGAGGTCTCCAGAACTGGCTTCCGTATTACTTCGAACAGGGACTGGAGAACCTACGCGGAGTCATCAATACGAATGAGGTTATGCGCCAAATCGCGGCGCCAGCCTCGCTCTTGCCGATGCACGTGCCGCAAGGCACGGCACGGATTGACGGGCAGACATCAGGCGGGACGAGGATTCAGCACATCTACATCGACCAGGTGGTGATCTCCGGTGATCCTGAGGCCGGATTGGCGGCGCTGGGCCTATGACGACGCTACGGGCATGTCCCTGCCGAGAGTGTATTGAATGCGTGATCGTTGAGCACCCAGCGCCATGCGCCATCGACGAGGACTTCGTGCACTGTTTGCATTTCGTACGCGCCAGACTGGTAGGTCATGCGCAAGGTCACCGCACGCGACGTCGTCTCCGGAATGCTGGCGAGGGTAATGGGGTCGTCATACTCGTCGATCACATCGATGCTCTTGAGGTTGAGCGCTTTCCCCTGCGCGCAGTCGGAATAAAGCGTGCGGCTTACTCTCGCTTGTTGCGCGGGATGCAGTTCGTCCCAGTCGCGCCCAAATTGGCCGAGCGAGAGATAACCAAACTGGCGCTTCGCAGCATCACCGGCGGATTCTCGCGGTGCGCCCGAATCCCTCGTCGCGGTCGCCGATGCGGCGGATTCTCGCGGTATCGGGATCGAGCCGCTGTTGCCGGTAAAAGACTGATATTGAAGCTCGGATGGCATGCGTCCGTCACCCAGCTTGAACACGAGAAAGCCGCGCACCGACTGGCCCGGTGTCATGTCGGTCGATCCGATCAGCGGTTCGGGGCCAGACGTGAGCGCCGGGTCATTCGTGAATTGGTCGGAATCCTGCAAGTGGAAATTGAAGCGATTCAACGAGTATGTCTTGGTGCCCGTATTGACGGCGGTCACGTCGAGCGCGACGTAATGGGTGCCCGGTTCTGCAGGGAACAATTCATCCGTGTACGGCGCAGCCCCATTTACGGTGAGCAGGAGATTCCCGATCTTGCGCTGATTCGCCTGAAGCCCAGTCGTGGGGCTCGGCTCGGGCGCATAGGCGGTCGGCGATGCGGCTGGAGCGGCCGGAGAGCGAACCGGCTGGCCGGACTTGCCAGCGCACCCGGCGAAGAGCAGCACCAGCAATGCGACGCACATGAAGCGGGCGATCATGGCGACGACGCTATGGCGTCTGCGAGCTTGTGTCAAGCACCCTGTCAAGGAATCGGCCGGTAGATGGGCACCGAATACCAGTTCACGCCGCTATCGATCAACGGGGCTGCGATCGTCGCCGGGTCGGTCCGGGCCGCCTACTGGGATGCCGACGACCCATCGCCGATGACGCAAGCGCGGCCCATCGGCGAGGTCGAATCCAACGTCGTCGGTGTGGGCGCACGCGATGTCCGTGGGCAGCCCGAGGGCGTGACATGGCTCCTGACGGTGGAGCTCTCGGCGACGACGCAGGCCGACCTCGACGCGCTGCGGACCCTGTTCAACGAGGATGCCGGGCTGGTGTACCTGCGCTGCACCGACGGCGCGGCAAGTCCGAAGACATGGCGTTGCGCCGTCCGTCAGCTCGCACCGCCGCAACGGGCGGACGTCGCGCGCTTCAAGGTGCCGTTGCGGGCGGCGAATCCGGTCTGGGAGGAAGACACTCTCACCACGGACACGAAGGCGAACCAGAGCGGCAACGCCATCGCCATCAACCTGACGAACAACGGCAACCGTGCGGCGCGGCCGAAGTTCACGATCACGCCCAACGCCGTCAAGACCTCGACGCTCGATGACTACAAGTTTTCGTTCCGGGGGCTGATCGTCCCGCGCACTCCGGGCGGCTACAAGGGGCCGAT
>DASRFY010000190.1:0-14594 GCA_035651315.1 Burkholderiales bacterium | reverse complement strand
CGGGCGTTCCGTGCCCTGCTGCGCGGCTATGAGAGGACGCTGGGCTGGGCGCTGCGGCACAGCCTGGTGACGATCCTGATTCTGTTCGCCACCGTGTGCCTGAACGTCTATCTATATGTGATCGTGCCCAAAGGGTTCTTCCCGCAGCAGGACACCGGGCGCGTGATCGGCACCATCCAGGCCGATCAGAGCATCTCCTTCCAGGCGCTGCGCCAGAAGCTCTCCGACTTCATCAACATCGCGCGCCAGGATCCGGCGGTGGAACACGTCGTCGGATTCACCGGTGGGCGGCAGCGCAACACCGGCATCATCTACATCATCCTCAAGCCGATCGAAGTGCGCCGGCTCACGATTGACCAGGCGATCGCCAGGCTGCGCGCCCGGCTCGCGCGCGAGCCGGGGGCCACCCTGTTCATGCAGCCGGTGCAGGACATCCGCGTCGGCGGGCGGGCGAGCAACGCGCAGTGGCAGTACACCCTGCAGGCAGACAGGCTGGCGGACCTGCGCGTCTGGGAGCCGCGCATCCGGGAAATGCTGAGCCAGAACCCGAAGCTAGTCGACGTGAATACCGACCAGCAGGACAAGGGGCTGCAGTCCACGCTGGTGATCGACCGCGACACCGCCTCGCGGCTGGGCGTGAGCACGATGCTGATCGATCAGACGCTCAACGACGCCTACGGCCAGAGACAGGTGTCGACGATCTACGCGCCGCTCAACCAGTATCACGTCGTCATGGAGGTGGCGCCGCAGTACTGGCAGAGCCCGGACTCGCTGAAGAGCGTGTACCTGAGCGCCGCCGGCGGCGCGCAGGTCCCGCTTTCCGCCGTCGCGCGCTACGAGCCGACCAACACCCCGCTCGGCGTCAATCACCAAGGCCAGTTCGCCGCCGCCACGATCTCCTTCAATCTGCCGCTCGGCGTGTCGCTGGGCGAGGCCACCGACATCATCAACAGGACCATGGCCGAGCTGGGCGTACCCGCATCGGTGCGCGGCAGCTTCCAGGGCACGGCGCGCGTGTTCCGCGATTCGCTCGCGAGCCAGCCGTGGCTCATCCTCGCCGCGCTGCTGACCGTCTATATCGTGCTCGGCATCCTGTACGAGAGCTACGTGCATCCGATCACGATTCTTTCCACCCTGCCTTCCGCGGGCGTGGGCGCGCTCCTCGCGCTGCTGGTGTGCGGCATCGAGTTCAGCATCATCGCGCTGATCGGCGTGGTGCTGCTTATCGGCATCGTCAAGAAGAACGCGATCATGATGATCGACTTCGCCGTGGACGTGGAGCGCAGCCGCGGACTCACGCCGCGCGAGGCGATCTTCCAGGCCTGCCTGCTGCGCTTCCGACCGATCATGATGACCACCATGGCCGCCATGCTCGGTGCGCTGCCGCTCGCGCTGGGCAGCGGCGACGGCTCCGAGCTGCGCCGCCCGCTGGGGATCTCGATCGTCGGCGGGCTGATCGTCAGCCAGCTGCTCACGCTCTATACCACCCCCGTCGTCTATCTCTACCTCGACCGCTTCCGGCTCTGGTGCCTGCGGCTGCGCCCCGGCGCATCGCCGCAGCCGCAATCACAGGCTGTCTCCCGTGAGTGATGCCATGACCACATCCCGCGTTCCGAAAGCCCTGCGCGTCGTTCTGGCGGCAACGGCGGGCGCCGCGCTCGCCGCATGCGCCGTGGGTCCCGATTACGTGCGGCCCAAGGCCGAGACGCCGGCCGCATTCAAGGAAGCCGACGATGCCGGCCAATGGAAGACCGCGGCACCCGCCGATGCGCAAGGCCGCGGCACGTGGTGGAAGGCGTTCGGCGACCCGAAGCTCGACGCGCTGCTCGAGCAGGTCAACGTATCGAACCAGAACGTCGCCGCCTTCGAGGCGCGCTTCCGCCAGGCGCGCGCGCTGGTGGAAGCGGCGCGGGCGGCGTATTTCCCGACGCTCAGCGCCGGCGCATCGTACAACCGGTTCCAGCAATCGCAGACGGTGGGCAACGCGAAATTCGCTCCGCGCGGCACGTTCACCGACTACTCGGCGCCGCTGCAGGCTTCGTGGGAAGTGGACGTATGGGGCAAGCTGCGCCGCGCGCTGGAAGCGCAGCAGGCCTCCGCGCAGGCAAGCGCCGCGGATCTCGAATCGACGCGGCTGTCGGCGCAGGCGGAGCTGGCGGCGGATTATTTCCAGCTGCGCGGCATCGACGCGCAGCGCGCGCTTCTCGACTCGACGATCGCCGCGTACCAGAAGTCGCTGCAGCTCACCGTCAACCGCTACAACAGCGGCGTGGCGGCGCGCGCAGACATCGAGCAGGCCGACACCCAGTTGAAGACCACCCAGGCGCAGGCGATCGATCTGGGCGTGCAGCGCGCCCAGCTCGAGCACGCCATCGCCATCCTGATCGGCAAGGCTCCCGCCGAGTTCTCGCTGCTGCCTTTGCCGCTCGACGCGCAGCCGCCGCCGATTCCCGCCGGCCTGCCCTCGGAGCTCCTGGAGCGGCGCCCCGACATCGCTTCCGCGGAGCGGCAGGTCGCCGCCGCCAATGCGCAGATCGGGGTTGCCAAGGCGGCCTATTTCCCGACCCTCACGCTGGGCGCGAGCGCCGGCTTCGAGAGCGCCCCCGCGGCGCAGTGGCTGACCTGGCCGAGCCGCTTCTGGTCGGTGGGCCCCGCGCTCGCCGAAACGATATTCGACGCCGGACTGCGAAAGGCGCAAACCGAGCAGGCGATCGCCGCCTACGACGCGACAGTCGCAACCTACCGCCAGACGGTGCTCGCCGCCTTCCAGGACGTCGAGGACAACCTCGCCGCGCTGCGGGTGCTGGCCGAAGAGGCAAAGGCGCAGGACGCGGCGGTGCAGGCCGCGGCGCGCTCGGTGGTGTACACCACCAACCAGTACAAGGCCGGGGTGGTGAGCTATCTCAACGTCGTCACCGCCCAGGCGACCGAGCTGAGCAACCGGCTGACCGCGGCCGGCATCGCGCAGCGACGGATGACCGCGGCAGTGAATCTGATCCGCGCGCTGGGCGGAGGCTGGAGCGCCGGTGAGCTGCCGGGCGCCGACGCGCTGCTGACCGGATCACGCTGAGGCGGCGCGAAGCGTCCCGCGCGCCGGCACGCCCGGCGCCCGATCAGGGACAATGCGCATGGCAACCAAAACACGCCGGCCAAGCGCCCATGTCCGCTCTTCTGGCCCTCGCCGCGGGACCGCTCGTCGCCGAACTCGCTCCGGAGATCGGCGGATCGGTCGCGCGCTTTTACAGCCGCGGCGGCGAGGAGCTCGTGCACTGGATGCGGCCGGCGGGCGCGGCCGCGCTCGCGGCGCGCGATCCACTGGCGATGGCGAGCTTTCCGCTGCTGCCGTTTTCCAACCGCATCCGCAACGGCCGGTTTCACTTCGGGAGCACAGCCGTGACGCTGCCGCGCAATTTCCCGGGTTCGCCGCACGCGATTCATGGCGACGGCTGGCGGCTTGCCTGGCGGGTCGTCGCCCATTCGGATGCGTCCGCGACGCTCGCGCTGGAACATCCGCGCGGCGACTGGCCGTTCGCCTACCGGGCGGAACAGCATTTCGCGCTTACACCGAGCGCGTTCGAGGTCACGCTCGCCGTGACCAACATCGACGAGCGCCCGATGCCGCTCGGCATCGGCCAGCACCCCTATTTTCCGCGCACGCCGGGCGCGGTCGTTCGAACCAGCGTCGAGGCGATGTGGGAAAGCGACGCCGAGCTGCTGCCGACCCGGCTCGCGAGAAACGAAGTCGTCGCCGAGCTGGCGCGCGGCCTGCGGCCGGAGGCGAGATTCGTCGACAACAATTTCACCGGCTGGCAGGGCGAAGCCACGGTGCGCTGGCCGGAAACCGGGCACCGTCTGCGCCTGCGCGCCGAGCCGCCGCTTTCCTATTTCGTGCTCTACACCCCGGCCGGCGAGGACTTCTTCTGCATGGAGCCGGTCAGCAATTGCACCGACTGGCTGAACCTCGGGCACCTGGACCCGAAGGATGTCGGCGGCGCGGTGCTCGCACCAGGAGAGCGCCTCGCGGGGCGCATGCGCCTGGAACCGGATTACGAGTGACGGGTTTCGGCGCGATGACAACGATCGGGTCGAATCGAAAGTCCCGCTCGCGCCTCGTTCCCCTCGCCTCCTGCCTCGCGCCCGTCTTGCTCAGACCCAGCCCGCGTCGACGACGAAGTTCTGCGAGGTGCACATTCGCGCGTCGTCGGAGGCGAGGAACAGCACCATGTTGGCGATGTCCGCCGGCTGCACGCGCGCGCGGCCGAGGCATTGCAGCTCGTCCATCTTGCGCTCGCCCTCGGCGTCGACCCACAGCTTCAGTTGCCGCTCGGTCATCACCCAGCCGGGCGAGATGGTGTTGGCGCGGATGCGGTACGGCCCCAGGTCGCGCGCCAGGCTGCGCGTGAGCCCGTGCACCGCCGCCTTGGCGGTGGTGTAGGCGGGCATGCCGCCGCTGGCGGTCATCCAGCTGATGGAGCCGAAATTGATGATCGAGCCGCCGCCGAGACGCTTCATCTGCTCGATCACCGCCTGCGCGGCGAAGAACTGGTGGCGCAGGTTCACCGCGAAGCGCTCGTCCCAGTAGTCCACCGTCACGTCCTCGATGCGATGACGGTCGTCGCGCGCGGCGTTGTTGACGAGCACCCCGATGTCTCCCAGCTCCGCCTGCGCCTGTGCGATCGCCGCCTGCAATGCTGGGACGTCGCGCACGTCGCAGGCCTGGAAAAAGGGCGCATGCCGCGCGCCGCCGCCGATCCTTTCCAGCAGCGCGGCGCAGGACGCCTGATCGACGTCCACGAACGCGACCTTGGAGCCCTGGCGCACGAAGGCTTCGACGATGGCGGCACCGATGCCGGAGCCGCCTCCACTGACGAGTACCACCCGGTCGCGCAGGCTCGGGTAAACGGTGTGCGATGGCGTGCTCATGATGTCGTTCGATCCCGGGGACGGAAGGGACGCGCCTGGACGACCTGCGGCGCGCGTCGGCGGCGATTCTACTGTAGAACCTGAATCCGGAACGAGGCCGATCCGCCAGGGTATCCGGCAATCTCCGCCGGATTTGACCCGCATCAAACGTCGCAGCCGGGAGTGTTGCTACAGTCCGGGCAGATATCTGTATCTCTGTGCGGAGAAATCTCATGCCCAAGTCCTACGCCGACATCATCGCGGCCATCAATGCAGGCATCGTCAAGTTGCGCGCGGCGCAGCCGGAGGCGCTCGACGGCTACAGCGCCATGGCCCGGGGCGCGCTCAAGCCCGGCGCGTTGCCGCAGCTGACTAAGGAATTGATAGCTCTGGCGATCGGCGTGGCCGGGCACTGCGAGGGTTGCATCGGTTTTCACGCCAAGGCGCTGGCCCGCCTCGGCGCAAATCGCGAACAGATCATGGAAACCCTCGCCGTGGCGGTATACATGGGCGGCGGACCGTCCCTCATGTACGCCGCGGAAGCGGTGCACGCCTTCGAGGAGTTCGCTGCCCAGCCCGCCGCCCCGAGGCCGGCGGCCGCAGCCGCGCCGGGGGGTTGAACGTACGCCGGCATTTCTCATCTAAAATACGCCGCGCCCGTTGCGGCCCGGAGACCCATCGATGTCCGACCTCGCCAAGCACGAATACCTGAAGGCCGCGAACTCGCAGCTGCCGATGGCCTGGTATTTCGACCCGGGGATCTGGGCGCAGGAAAAGGCCGCGCTGTTCGACAAGGGTCCGAGCTACGTCGGCCACGAGCTGATGGTGCCGGAGGTCGGCGACTACCACACGCTCTCCTGGATGGAAAACGCCAAGCTCCTGGTGCGCAACCGCTCGGGCGTGGCGCTGCTGTCCAACGTCTGCCGTCATCGCCAGTCGCTGCTGCTGGAAGGCCGCGGCCGGGCGCCGAATATCGTCTGCCCCGCGCACCGCTGGACCTACGATCTCGACGGCAGGCTGTTCGGCGCGCCGGATTTCGCCGACAATCCCGGCCTGTGCCTGCCGCGCACCGAGCTGCAGAACTGGCACGGCCTGCTGTTCGCCGGACCCCGCGAGGTGGCCGCGGATCTCGCCGACTTTCCGCTCGCGCACGAGTACGACTTCTCGGGCTACGTCTACGACCGCACCGTCGTCGACGAGTGCGCCTTCAACTGGAAGACCTTTCTCGAGATCTATCTCGAGCTCTATCACGTGGAGTTCTTCCATCCCGGGTTGAAGAAATTCGTCGACCCGGGCAACTACACCTGGGGCTTCGGCGATCGCTGGTCGTACCAGATCCTGGGGCTCAAGGACCATCTCAAGAACCAGACCTCGCCGAACTACCTTCGCTACCGGGACGCGATCCTCGGACACGCCGGCGGCGCGCTGCCGAAGTACGGCACGCTGTGGTGCATCCTCTACCCGAACGTGATGCTCGAGTGGTACCCCTACGGCCTGGTGGTGAGCACGCTGATCCCGCGCTCGCCGGAACACACGACCAACGTCGTCGACTTCTTCTACCCGGAGGAGGTCGCGCTGTTCGAGACCGAAGTCAAGGAAGCCCATCAGGCCGCCTATCTGGAATCGGCGGCGGAAGACGCTGCGATCTGCACGCTTCTGCACCGCGGGCGCCGGGCGCTGTACCGCACCGGCCAGGACGACGCCGGGCCGTATCACTCGCCGCACGAAGACGGCATGATCCATTTCCACGAGTTCTGGCGCCGCGAGCTCGGCCTGCGGGACGCAGCGAAGCCGCTCTGAGCGGGTCGATGCGGTCCGCGCGCGTCAAGCGCGCAGCGCTGGCGATCTTGCGCGAGCGGCGGGTTCAGCGGCCGCTCGCCGCGGTACCGCGGGCGCGGGCGATATAAGGATCCACGAGAGCAGCGCGGGCGCGAATCATCGCCCGCGCCTCTTCGGCGACCGCCTCCAGATGCTGGTGCACCGCGTACACGCCCTGGGTCACCATCATCTTCATGTACTTCACGCCCGGGTCGGCGCTGGCGAAGCGCATCGCATCGGGATAGCCGGTCAGGTCGTAGATCGGCGGGAAACGCTCCTTGCGCTCGTAGGTCGCGATCTGCAGCTGGCGCATCTCCTCTTCCGAGCCGGGCACGCCGTATTTCAGACGGTCGGTGAAGGTGTAGGTCTGCAGCGTGAGCTCGCCCACGAACCACTCGATCACCTGCCGCTGCAAGGCGCCGCCTTCGGTGCGGAAATGCACCGCGATCTCGTCCGCCTCCTCGCCGTTGAGCAGCGCGGACGCGAGCCCGGCCCAGGCCTGCTCGACCCATGCGGCATTCATCACCTTGGCGCCGATGAGCTGGTCCACGCCCTGCATCAGCACGCGCTCCGCGGCACGCCACTCGGGCGACCCCGGGTTCCACGACGGTCCAAGGCCGGCCGCCTTGCCGCGTTCGGCGAGCAGGTCGCGGGCAGTCTTGAGCGCGGTCTGCTTCACGTACACGCGTCCGATGTCCACGCTGAGCGTCGCGTCGTGGCTCCTGGCGAGCCGCGACACGGCGTCCGCCTTGAGCGCCGCCGGGTCGTCCTCGTCCGCCGCCGCAGCGGACATGAAAAAAGCCGCGGCCAGCGCGGCGATCCACCGATACCGGTTCAACTCGACCTCCGGAAACCGCGCGCCGGCATTTCGCGCCGGCGCGTAGCGGCCATTGTAAGCGCGCCGATCCGCGCGCGGGCCGCGGGCCCGCCACTGCGGATCCACTGCGAACCGGCGCCGCCGAGCAATTCTTCGAGTGCGGCGAGCGAGGAACGACCGGTCCGGAAATTCCGCCCGCCGACCGCCGCGCCCGTTGCGAACGCGCGGAGACGGATGGAGCGGCGGCTCACAGGAGGCCGAGTTTCCCCAGGTCGGCGCGCAGTTGCACGGGCGTGGTGAAATGCAGCGCATGCAGCCCGGCCCGCTCGCCTGCGGCGACGTTGTGCACGTTGTCGTCGACGAACACGGTCTGCGCCGGCGCCAGGCGGCAGCGCTCGATGGCGACGCGGTAGATGCGCGGGTCGGGCTTGGCGAGCCCCACCTCTCCCGACACCACGATGTCCGCGAACCAGTCGAAGAAGTCGAAGCGGCGGCGCGCGATCGGGAAGTTCTCCGCCGACCAGTTGGTGAGCGCGTAGAGCCGCGTGCCGCGGCGCTTGAGCGCGGCGAGAATTTCCACCGTGTCCTCGATCGGGCCGCGCAGCATCGTCTCCCAGTGCGTGCCCCAGAGCCGGATCAGCGGCGCGTGCTCGGGAAAGTCCCGGCTGCGCTCGGCGATCGCCTGCGCGATCGGCTTGCCGGCGTCCATTTCGCGCACCCAGTGTCCGGGACACACGGTATCCAGAAAACGTTCCATCGCCGCCTCGTCGCCGTCGAAGTGCCGGCGGTAGAGGTAGCGCGGATTCCAGTCCACCAGAACCGCCCCCAGGTCGAAGAGAACGGTGTCGTGCAGGGGCGAAGGCATTTCTTGCTCGAATCGCAGAGGGCGCGATTGTAGCGCGGTCGGGCGGAGGCGCACCGCCGCCACGATACGCCGCAGCCACAGTTCGCGCGGCGAGGCGATCGCGTGCCCAGCGCCGTCTCGATCGCGCCGCGCAGCCCGGCGCGGTGAAGATCCGCGCCTTCCTCATCCGCCGGGTTCCCGGTACGCTGAAGGTTCCAGGATCCGGCGTTTCGCTTACGATCCGCAGTCACCGTCAACGCAAGTCGGGGAAGCTTCGCATGGAATACGTCAATCTCGGCTCCACCGGTCTGAAGGTCTCGCGCATCTGCCTCGGCACCATGACCTACGGCTCATCGAAGTGGCGCGAATGGGTGCTCGACGAAGCGGCGTCCAAGCCCTACATCCACCGCGCGCTCGAGCTGGGCATCAATTTCTTCGACACCGCCGACGTCTACTCGCTGGGCGAGAGCGAGGCGGTGCTCGGACGCGCGCTCAAGGAGGCGAAGGTGGCGCGCGAGAAAATCGTCGTCGCCACCAAGGTGTTCAACCCGATGGGCGAGGACCCCAACCAGCGCGGCCTGTCGCGCAAGCACATCCTGCACGCGATCGACGACTCGCTGCGCCGGCTGCAGCTCGACTACGTCGACCTGTATCAGATACACCGCTTCGACCCGTCCACGCCGATCGAGGAGACGATGGAGATGCTCACCGACGTGGTGAAGGCCGGCAAGGCGCTCTACATCGGCGGCTCCAGCATGTACGCCTGGCAGTTCCAGCGCATGCTCCACTGCGCGGAGCGCAACGGCTACAGCCGCTTCGTCACCATGCAGAATCACTACAACCTCGTCTATCGCGAGGAGGAGCGGGAAATGATCCCGCTGTGCCGCGCCGAGGGCATCGGGCTGATCCCGTGGAGCCCGCTCGCGCGCGGCTTTCTCGCCGGCAACCGCAGCAGGAAGGAGTGGGGGGAAACGACGCGCGCGAAAACCGACGACTTCGCGCACCGGTACTACTACCGCGACAGCGACTTCGAGGTGGTCCGGCGGGTCACCGAGATCGCGGGCAAGCGCGGCGTGCCCAACGCGCAGGTCGCGCTCGCCTGGCTGCTGCACCAGCCGGGGGTGAGCGCGCCGATCGTCGGCGCGAGCAGGATGCGGCACCTCGACGACGCGATCGCGGCATTGTCGGTCAAGCTGTCGCAGGACGAGCTCAAGGCGCTCGCCGAGCCCTACGAGCCGCATCCGGTGCTCGGCCACAACTGAGGCGCGCACAATCCGCCATGAACGAGATCGGGCGCCCTTCCGCAGACCCCGCATTGAGCGCCGCGTTCGAAGCCCATCGCGCCGCGGTCTGGCGCGGCAATCGGATCTGGCTGCTCGCCTCGGCGCTGCTGATCGCGGCCGCAGCGCTGCTCGCCGCGACGCCAAACGCGCCCTCCGGGCTGCAGTGGGCGCTCGGGCTCGCCGCGGCTGCGCTGTCCGGCATCACGGTCGCGCGAATCGTGCGCGGGCTCGACAGCCTCTACCGCTGCCCCAACTGCGGCACCCTGCCCTACCAGACGTTGCGCGACTACAAGTGCGGCGGCCTCGGGCCGACCCGGCGCGACTTCATGAGCCCTACCGTGTGCCCGAAGTGCGGCACTCGTCTAAGATAGCCGGCACCCGAGCGCCCTGCCCTCGCCCCTTGCCCTTGCCAGACATGGACCGCGCCCCCAGCCGCGAACTGCCGATCGTCAGCGGCCGCGCCGCCTTCCTGGCGCTGCTCGCCACCGAGGGCGTGGAATACCTGTTCGGCAACCCCGGCACCACCGAGCTGGCGATCATGGAAGCCTTCGCCGAGCAGTCCGCCATCGAGTACGTGCTCGGCCTGCAGGAGTCGGTCGTGGTCGCGATGGCGGACGGCTACGCCCGCGCCTCGGGAAAGCTGGCCGCATGCAACGTGCACGTGGCACCCGGCCTCGGTAACGCGATGGGCGCGCTCTACAACGCGAAGTTCTACGGCTCTCCGCTGCTGCTCACCGCCGGGCAGCAGGAGCAAGGCCACGGGCTCATGGAGCCGATGCTCTACGACCCGCTGCCGCCGATCGCGCAGCCGATGGTGAAGTGGGCGGTCGAATGCAGCCGGGTGCAGGACCTGCCGCGCATCGTGCGCCGCGCGGCGAAGGTCGCGCTCGCCCCGCCCACCGGTCCGGTATTCCTCAGCCTGCCGGGAGACGTGCTCGACGCCGAGGCGCCGCTGGACCTCGGCCGGCCCACTCGCGTCGACGCCGCGACGCGTCCGTCCGACGATTCGCTCGCACGGCTGGCGCAGCGCCTGCTCGCCGCGCGTAACCCGGTGCTGATCGCCGGCCACGAGCTCGCCACCCGCGACGCTCTCGAGGAAGCCGCGCGGCTCGCGGAGACCCTCGGTGCGGCGGTGTGGCAGCAGAGCGTGCCGTACGCGGCGCATTTCCTCTCCGAGCATCCGGCCTTCGTCGGCGCGCTGACCCGCAATCAGCCGCAGGTGCGCGCCTGGTTGCAGCCGCACGACCTGCTGGTCTGCCTGGGTGCGGACGTGCTGCGCATGTCGGTGATGAACCCGGTCGACGCGCTTCCGGACGGCATGCCGATCGTGCAGATTTCGGAGCGCAGCTGGGAGCTCGGCAAGAACTATCCCACCGAGATCGCGATCCATGCCGACGTCAAGCAGACGCTGCGCGCGCTGGTCGAAGTGCTGCGGGCGCGGATGAGCCCGGAGCAGAAGGCGGCGGCGGCAAAGCGGCTGGCTCAAGTCGCGCAGAACAACTGGAGCGTCAAGCGAGCCCGCGCCTGCGAAGACACGCTGCGGCTGGCCGATGCAAGGCCCATCGATCCGAAGTTTTTGATGATGCGGGTCGCCGACGCACTGCCGGAGAACGCGGTGGTGGTGGAGGAAGGCCTGACCGCGACGTTCTCGCTGCTCGGTTTCCTGCGGCTGCGCGATCGCCAGTGCTACTACGGGCTGGCTTCCGGCGGCATCGGATTCGCGCTCGCCGGCGCGATCGGCGTGAGCCTCGCGCTGCCGGACCGTCCCGTCGTGGCGATCGTCGGCGACGGCAGCGCCATGTACTCGATCCAGGCGCTGTGGACCGCGGCGCACCTGAAGCTGCCGATCACGTACCTGATTCCGAACAACCGCAGCTACCGGATTCTGAAGGAACGGCTGGTCTCGTTCCGCAAGACCGACCGCTTCGTCGGCATGGACCTGCGCGATCCCGAGATCGATTTCGCCCGCCTCGGGCAGTCGATGGGCGTGCCGGTGCGGCGGGTGACCGATCCGGCCGACATCGCCCCCGCGCTGCGCGAGGCGATCGCGGGCGGCGGCCCGACGCTGCTCGACGTCGCGGTGCAGGACGGTTTCGGCGGATGAGCGATCCGGTTCGCGCGCCGGTTTCTCCCCTGTGACGGAGTCGTTCGTGCGCTGCTTCGCCCGACGTCACAACCCTCTCCTCGGGCTCGCTCTCGCGCTGCTGCCGCTGTTCGCCCTGGCGCAGGAATGGGAGCCGGTGACGGAGACGGACGCGGCCGCCTACCTCATCGACAAGAGCAGCCTGGTCGCGGAAGGAGGCAAGAAAACCGCCCGCATCCTGGTCACCGGCCCGGACGGTCAAAGCCTCGCCACGTACGGCTCCCGCATCCAGCGCGTGGTGTTCGACTGCGCCGGCGGGGTCATGGCGCTCAAGGAGTACACGCTGTACGCGCTGCCCGGCGGACAGGGCGCGGTACTGCGCACCGAATCCTACGAAGACGCGCGCCTCGATTTCACCAGGCCGGCGGCCGGCTCGGTCGGCGAGCGGCTCCTGGCGACCGCCTGCGAGCCATAGCGGCGTCGCGGCCTCACTTTTCCCCGATGAGCTCGCTCAGGAGATTGTCTTCGGTCAGGATCAGCGAGGAACGATCGCCGGATCTGTAGAAGCGCTCCAGCCGCAGCAGCTGCCGCCCGTGGCGCCAGACGCGAACGTCGTCGCCGGGCGCCGCGGCGGAATCGCTGCCGCCCTGCGCGCCCGACCCATAGGCGGCGATCAACGCCTGCAGAACCGCGTCGAACTGCGCCGCTGGAAAAGTGGCCTCGATTGCCGCCAGCCGCTCGCCGTTGAAGTGCAGCCGCTCGCCCTGCAGCGGCACGCCGGCGAATTTTTCCGCGTAGATCGACTTCAGGGCGCACACCGTGTACAGGAAACAGCCCGAGGCGCCGTCGCAATCGAGCCGGGAGTCGTTCAATGCGTCGTTCAGCGGTGCGCCGAGCTTCATGCCGTGAAGCTCGAAATCGCGGTCCGCGCCTGCACCGGCGGCGTGCACGCAAAGCAGGGCGCCGATCAGCCCCGCGCCGGCAAGCCGGGGCAGGCGCATCAAGAACGCGGGAAACGAAATCGTCATCGCCTGGCTGCCATGTCCGGCCAGTGTACTGCACTCGCGGGAACGCCCGGGGCGCAAACTCCTGCGTGCAATGCATGATGATGCGTAGCGACGCGGCTTTGTCTATCGGCGGACCGCCGGAACCGACCAGGAGTGCGCTGCCGCAGCGCATCAGAACCGCCGGCTCCGGATCGATCTTCGTCGCATTTCATTTCACGAAGTGAAAGATTGTTGCGGCGGGCGACGCGCGTCGAGCACCTCATGCAGAGCTTCCCTCGGCATCGACCGGGTGCACGCACGTATTCGAGACGCGCTTTGCAGCGCAATAAGTCCGCCCCCTCGCGAAGGGCGCCGCCGGCGCACGGACCGCTCTGGTAAAAAGCGCGGCAAAGTGATACGGTGGACACGCTCGATAGGGGGGGTCGCCCAGCATTCGATTCACGTTCCGACGAGACTTGCATTCGATTCCGGATAAGCGTCGCCACGGATCGCACGGCGCGCGACGGCTCGAAGGCAACATTGGCACCAGAGTTGTTGTCCGGTGAACGGCGTCGTGGATTCCCAGGATGGTCGCCTCGGTTCGCGGAGTTCGCATCGCAGATCGAGACGAATGTTCCAGTCAGTGCTGTCGTGACCTTCTCCCGATTGACCAGATGCGGCGTGCCACGGGGCGCGCCGAGAGCGTGAAACGCGCAAGCGCAGCGCAGCCGAAACTGCATTCGGCTGCCGCGCCGGACGGCAGGGACCGTCCGGCGCGTCAAGGCTGCGAGGCGGGCTTCGTTTACCGTCCGTCCTCGCGTTTCACCGCCCGACGAGCGGATTTCGGAGTAGGGCGCAGCCCATGAACAACAAGAACAACCGAGCAACGGTATGCGGCGCATGTTGCAGTGGGTCGCGTGTTTTCAATCGAAATGGAGGAGGTCTTCATGGCTATGTCCATAAACGTCAACGGCAAGTCCCATAGCGTGGACGTGCCGGCGGATATGCCCCTGCTCTGGGTGTTGCGAGACACCCTCGGGCTCACGGGCACCAAGTTCGGCTGCGGCATCGCCCAGTGCGGCGCCTGTACCGTGCACATTGGCGGTCAGGCGACGCGCTCGTGCGTGGTGCCGATCAGCGCGGTCAAGGCGCCGGTCACCACCATCGAGGGACTGAGCAAGAACGGCGATCACCCGGTGCAGAAAGCCTGGCTCGCCCACAACGTCGCGCAGTGCGGCTACTGCCAGGCCGGTCAGATCATGCAGGCCGCTGCGTTCCTGAAGCAAAACCCGAAGCCTAGCGATGAGGACATCGATGCCGCGATGCAGGGCAACATCTGCCGCTGCGGCACGTACACCCGGATTCGCCAGGCTATCAAAGACGCGGCGGGGGTGTAACCATGGATACGATCAACAAAATCAACCGTCGTGAGTTCCTCAAGGTGGCCGCCGGCACGGGCGGTTTCGTGCTCGGCATGACGCTCGACCCGGTTGCCAAGGTGAGCCCGTTCCACGGCTTCGTTCCCACCGCGCAGGCGGCGGAGGGCGCCGAGGTGGCGCCCGGAGTCCTGATGCCGAACGTGTTCGTCTCGATCGATCGCAAGGGCACCGTCACCGTGGTCTGCCACCGCTCCGAGATGGGGCAGGGCATCCGCACCGGTATCCCGCAGATCGTAGCCGACGAGCTGGAGGCCGACTGGAGCCGGGTCAAGGTGGAGCAGGCGGTAGGCGACAAGAAATACGGCAACCAGTACACCGACGGTTCGCGCTCCATCCGCCACAATCTGCAGCGCATGCGCGAGTTCGGTGCGGTGACCCGCACCATGCTCGAGCAGGCGGCGGCGGTGAAAATGGGCGTGAAA
>DASRFY010000189.1:0-2665 GCA_035651315.1 Burkholderiales bacterium | reverse complement strand
GTACACGAGCCGGAAAGATGCGCGAGCGATGCAAGGAAGGGCGACGAAGACGGGCTGTACGCCCGTCGAGGAGACCTGACGTCGCAGCGCGATGCGGATCTGCACCGGATCGTGTACCAAACCGGCCTGGCCACCGCTCTAGAACACCCCTCGGGTTAGTTCTGCTTGACGCGGCGTTACGCGACTTCGTCGAGCACCTCCAGGCCGGCGCGGCGCAACCGGCGATCGATCACAAGGAGGTTGTTCACGGCCGCAGTGCGCTGCGCGTCGAAGTCGTTCTTGGCGACGCCGCGATAGCGCGCAAAGCGCGGCTGCCGGTTGCGCTGGTGCGCCAACTTGTGTTCGACCGCGGTTCGTTCGCGGAGGCGAGCGCGCCCTTCGGGGGTCTGCTCGGCGGCGCGCAACGCTTGGAAGAAGGGCTCCGCCGGATGGATGCGGATCGCGCGCCCCTGCTTCGCGCCCGCGGGCTGGCAGCTCGCTCGCTGCGGACACGCGCCACAGGTCGCAGCCGGGAAGTGGGCCTTGGCGCTCTGGATCACCGCGAGGTGGCCCGCGGGACACCGGACGGTGCCGGCGGCGACGTCGATCGCGAAGTCGGCCTTGGTGAAGCGTCCCTGCAGGGTCAGGCGGATCGATCGGCAGACCACCTCGCCGTCGGGCCGCGCCCGCGTCGTCGCGCACAGGTCGCTGGCCAGGAACGCGCAGTCGATCGCGAGGTACTGGACCGTTCCGTGAACCTCGATCGCCGGCCGCAACTTGTCGGCACCGGCGGCCTCCGGCACGTTCGCGGGCAGCACCGCCGCCGCCAGCGTCAGGTCATTCGGGAGATCGGTCGCGACGTACTCCTTGTAGCCATCGATGCGCTCGGTCGCGCTCTTGCGGCCGTGCCGCATCTCCGGGTCGGAGATCGAAATCTGCCGCTCCGCGGCGACGCCCTCGCGCAGCGTCCGGCGGCCCGCGCCGTCGGGCACGGTGTCCTGGTCGACGATCCGGCTGAGCTGTTCGTGTGCCGCCTCGATCCGCACGGTACTGCCGCGCGCAGCCAGTCGCGGGGTCATCCACGCCGTCAACCGTTCGATGTGCTCGATCATCACGCGCAGCGCCGTCGCCCCGGCGTCCGGGGCATGCCAGTCCAGATCGAGACCGGCCTTGGTGCTCGGCGCAACCAGCACCGGCAGGTCCGCGTCCACCGCGATGGCCTCGGGCTTGAGCGCGAGGAACACCGCCAGCGCACGCAGCAACAAGCGCAGGGCGTGACCCAGCAGATTGATCGTGTCCTCGACCTTGCCGGCGCCATCGAGCGGCACCGAGTCGATCGCGATGCGCAGGCCGGCGGCCTGCTTGTAGCCGAAGCCCTTGGTCTCCTTGGCCAGGTCCACGGTTCGTTGGAGCAGCCTTGGCGCCATGCCCTTGCTGACAAGTCGCGTGCGGAAGTCGGCCAGCGTCGCCTCCCCGAAGGGCGCTTCCTCGGGATCGAAGCAGTCCAGCGCCATCTGCCAGCGCGTGTCGTGCAGCGCGTTGGAGACCGCGTCGAAGTCGGAGCACTTCGTGTACGCCTGCAGCAGCACGACGGTCGCAAGCAACGCCGGCGGCGTCGGCGGGTTGCCCCGCGGCCTGTCGCTGTACATCGTCGCGAGCTGCGCCTGGAATGCCTCGTCGAAGAGGCGGTGTCGGATGCGACGCAGGAACGGGAAGAAGCGCCGCTGTTTGGTCAGGCGCCCACAGATGACTTCCTCGCGCTCCGACAGCTCGACCGGGGGGGTCCACATCATGGGCCGAGGACACCGCACCGGCAGCGCCGCGTCCAGAGCTCCGGCCCCGGACTGTCAACGGGAATTAACCCGAGGGGTGTTCTAGACACCCTGCCCGCGCCCGAGACCGAGGAGGATCCGTGTGGCAGGACCCGGAGTTTCTGGCGTACCTGCCGAGCGTGCTGGAGCCCAGAGAGCCACCAGGAACGCGCGTGGAGCGGTGTCGACGTCCATCGCTACCGCATCACTGCCGTGGGGCCCTGCTACGGCAGAATGGCGACGGCCCCGAGCACGGCGCTCCCGTCATGGCGGAGCTCGAAGTAGAGCCACCACCCAGAGGCCCCGACCCGCCGACGCCACGCAGGAAGGGACGGCGGAATGACTGTTCGCACATCGTCAGCCCCAGGCAGCGAGGCTTCGGCCTCCATCGCCAGCACCGTCGCCTGCAAAGCACGCCGAACGTCGGGCGGGAGCCGCGGCACGGAGCGCCAGTAGCTCCGCCCGTGGGTCAGTCGAACGGCCACGGCCCCTCGCCCCGCTCCCACGCCTTCAGCATGGCCTCTTGTTCGGGGGTGCAGGGGTCCATCGCGTGTTCGATGTCCTCGTCGGTCAGGCCCGCGTTGCGGAAAGCCTGACGGGTGCGTTCGAGCTCCGCCTGCTCCGCGGGGGTCAGCGAGGGGGCCCGGGGGGCGTTGCGGGGGTGGTTCACGAGGAGAAGCCTACCATGCATCGTGGGACGGCGGTGCCCTGCTCCGCCATGTGAGCCTTCGCTCTTCGGCTTGCCTGCGTTGGAAGCGCGGTCTCCTGGTGCGCCGAGGCCGGCGACGGCAGCGTGGGCGTCGGCGAGCCGCGGGCGCGCGGGGCGGAGGATGCGGTCGGGGGAGAGTGCGGGCATGGGAGCGAGGAGGGTACGC
>DASRFY010000188.1:0-18100 GCA_035651315.1 Burkholderiales bacterium | reverse complement strand
GCAAAAAAGCAAAATCCGAGCACCGAAAACCCGAAATCGGGGCTTCCGGCACTCGATTTCCACCATCTTCAACCACAAAACTGCGCGTGATCGCCATCTGCTCGATTGTTTGGGTCACTTGCGCAGAGCTTCCCTAGCACGACTGCTTCGCGGAGGAGGCTACCAGGAGAGGGGGGTTGCGCGCATGCGTAACAACTTCGTGCTCTACGTAGCTTTCTACACATGGGCTCGGCATATGGCGATGCGGGGACGTGATGTAGGACTTGAGGGCAAAGATTTCGAGGATTACCAGGCTGCGGAGTTGGACAGACTCGCTCAGACCATTATTCACAGCATTGCGGCTGGCGCAAGGCTTGAGGACGAGGAGTAGCAGTTCACCATGACTCGACGCGAACACCCGCTCCATAGTATGAGTTCCTATCTTGGGGGCTTCCCACCTCGTACACCGCGGCGAATCATCCAGCAATGGGTCCCATCTCGCGCCACGGTGCTCGACCCATTCTGCGGCTCAGGGACGACGCTTTTAGAAGCGAAGCTCCTCGGAAGAACAGCAATCGGAGTCGATCTCAACCCGCTTGCGGTGGCATTGGCGAGCGCCAAGCTCGTCCATGTCGATGTGGGAGATCTCATGTTCAGGATTTCGGATCTCGCCAAGGGCTTTCGAGGCGAGATAGAGATCGACGATGTTCCGGAGACGCTTGAGCCGATCTTCCATCGGCGCACGCTGGCGCAGCTTTGCTACTTGCGTCGGCATCTTACTGCCGACACTCCCGAAGACACCTTCCTACGGGGGTGTGTCGTGGGAATAATGCACGGCAAAGCCCGTCGCGATGGAACCACGGCGTACCTCTCTGTAGACATGCCGAACACGTTTAGCATGTCTCCAAACTACGTTCGTCAATTTGTTCACCGGAATGGACTTCGCGCTCCGCCGGTTGATGTGTTTGCCAAGCTCCGTGAGCGCTCTCAGTGGCTGCTCCGATCCGGCCCGCTCCCCCTATTGCCAAGGGCTCAGGTGTTTGGAGGCGATGCGGCGCGCGTTTCCGATGTCCTTGAAAGGTCTGGTATCCAAACTGTCGGCGCCATCGTTACCTCCCCACCGTACCTGGGTGTTTTGCGGTACGGCGCATTCAATTGGATTCGGTTGTGGTTCCTGGGATACGACCAGTATCACATTGATAACCTGCTTGATGGAACGGACTCCTTGGATCGTTACCTCTCGTTCATGGTATCGTTTTTAGCATCAGCGAGCCAAGTGCTACGCCCGGGCGGCATAGTTGCTCTTGTTATTGGCGATGTAGTCGAGCATGGCCAGCATGTGCCTCTCGCTAATCGGGTCTGGGAGGAGCTAGCTGGGGTAGTTCCCTTCGAGGCAATGGAAATCTCGTTGGATAAATACGACCCGTCCAGCAAAACTACTCGGGTGTGGGGCGAGGACAAAAGGGGGCGGGCTACCCCCCTTGACCGTGTTCTCGTTCTTCGACGAGCATCAACTCGCCGGGCGAACAGGGTGCTAGTGATCGGGGAGCGCCGCCCAACATAGGGGACTAAAGATGGGACTACCTCAGGCCTATACGTGATAGTTCAATTTCAGTCCCCGATAAGCCATCTGTCCTTCGTGTAGCTCCCCACGCTTGTTGTCAAAAGAATGGCCGCCCGGTTCGGGATCCTTTTTACGTCCTGACCCCAGCGCAGCCGTTTCGTAATGGTCCAGCGAAAGTGTGTCGCGTATTTGCCGTCACTTGCTGACGCTGAGCTCGCTGGGCGTGCCTTTCATCAGTCGGCGCGTCGATGATGTCGATACCATGATCAACAACGTCAAGACATAGGGTGCGGCATTGAAG
This sequence comes from Burkholderiales bacterium, assembly GCA_035651315.1. Lineage (GTDB taxonomy): Bacteria > Pseudomonadota > Gammaproteobacteria > Burkholderiales > Eutrophovitaceae > DASRFY01. Next base: position 16,256 of record DASRFY010000188.1, on the reverse strand, counting down.
AGGTAATAGCCTGAAGTAATCCCGACCGACTGCAGCGCCGGACCCAGTGCGCTGGCGCCGCCGAACAGCAGCGAGGCGAGGAAACACAGGATCGGATCCCATCGAGCGAAGATGACCAGCGCCACGGCCATCAGGCCTTGCCCGCTCGACAGGCCTTCATTCCAGCTTCCCGGAAAATATAGCGAGAGGAATGCACCTCCGATCCCGGCGAGAAAACCGCCGATCACGGTGCTGACGAGCCGAATTCGATCGACTCGATAACCCAGCGACTGCGCTGCGTCCGAGCAGGCTGAAGGGTCAGGCCTATACTTTATACCTTGAATTCTGTCTCCGATATGTCATCTGTCCTTCGCGTAGCTCCCCACGCTTGTTGTCAAAAGAGTGGCCGCCCGGCTCGGAATCCTTCCTGCGTCCTGACCCCCAGCGCAGCCGTTTCGTAATGGTCCAGCGAAAGTGCGCCGGGAGTGTGCCGTCACGCTCGATCCTGTAACAAACGCGACGTGGGCAAGACCTCGAGCACCTTCTCTTTGAATTCCATGAAGCGTTTTCATGGCTGTGAGAGATGAAGGCCGACCTCGTACTCTGTCTGGCATGGACTGCGGCGTGGCTACGAAGCCCCGGGTGTTGACATGCATCAAACCGGCTAGGCGAAAGAACAAGGACACTGTCGTCGCGGAATGGCAAACGGCTAAGGACGGCAAAGACCGTTTTCAGGCATCAGTCCTGCCCCCCGGCGCCGTTTTCCATGAGACCGTGCAGGAGCAACGGGCGGCCGACGGCGAAGAATCGCTGCGGTGCCGCCGGTTGCGCTTTTTTTATGCGAAAGGATGGAATGCAAATGCAGAAGCAACGATGGTTGATCGCAGTGTCGTTTGCCGCGCTTTCCCTGGCGGCGTACGGTCAGGCGCAGACGCAGGATCAGGCGCAGAAACAGTAACAGAAGAGGCGGAGCGGAGTTCCGCACTCGATGGGCGCGCGTGTGAGAAAGGTTGTCGGCGCTCGCGCGTTCCCGGGCAGGACCGCCGCCATGAAGTCCTTCTTCACGTCCTCGTGCTTCAAGCCTGCTTGCCTGGCGATCAGCCCGCCGAAGAATCCGTCTTGCATGCTGATTCCGTAATGCCATGAATGACCAAAAAGCAAGACCCCGCGGTTCCCGCCGGGCCTATCGAAAGCCGTCTATACAAACACAAGAGGAGAGCAGCTACACTGCGCGCCATGCCGACCGTCTTGCGGATTGAGGGGTTTCGATTCTTCTTTTTCAGCGGTGAAGGATCGGAGCCGCCCCACATCCACGTGGAGCACGGCGACAACGTAGAAAAAAATACTGGCTGAACCCGGTGGGGCTTGCTTGGTCGGTCGAATTCCGTAGCCACGAGCTGACGAAAGTCCGAACCTTGGTCGTCGCACATAGAGACGATTTTTTGGAGAAGTGGAATGAGCACTTTGGAAATCACACTTGATCCGCACGCGGTAGATGTGGAGGTCAACGATTCGGCTGTGCACTTCACGCTTGCCGACGGGCGCGAGATTTCGGCCCCGCTGGAGTGGTTTCCCAGGCTGCGCGACGCGAGCCCGGCGCAGCGAAGGAAATGGCGGCTTATCGGCAAGGGCGTCGGTGTGCACTGGCCGGAAATCGACGAGGATATCTCTGTCGCTACCTTGATGCGGGAGCACTAGCAGCCAGGAACCTGGATCAGATGCGCGAACACCGCCGTTCCGACATGGGGCCGGGGACCGGAATGGGTCCGGGCGGTGGAATGGGCGCGGGTCCCGGCAAGTAACCGCCGCGCGACAATCGCGCGCTCCTGCGGGGCGGAGTGAGTTCCGTCCTCTAGGGGCGCGCGTCCTAGAAATTTAGCCGGCGCTTGCGCGTCGCGTCGGAATCAGGGTCGCACGATGCGCTAGCAATCCGAACCTGGGATCAGGTTCAGACGGCCAAATTGATCTCTTCTCCGGCCGCCACCCGAATTTGGTCCCACATGGCCGCGTCCGACTTCCGGCTCTTATGACGCGAGCCTTTCGCAACCGTTGCCGCAGTCTCGTACACGGCCTTCGCGATCTCGATCCTGTCCGATGCCGGCAGGCCTGCGATGAAGCGGATCATCTCCTTGATGTGGTCGACCTCGCTTCCGAGACTGCTATGCGCTCTCATGAAGCGCGTTGCGTCGGCGCCCGTCGGGCACAGTGCCTGCAGTGCATCCACGTCGGCCTTCTGTCTCTTCGCCGCGGAGGATTCGAAGAAATAGGAGTACCCGATGCAACCGACCGGATAGCCCGAGGCGGACAAGCGGTCGAAGAGTTCGCATAGCGCCGCCACCCCCTCGGGGACGAGACTCGCCACAAGTCTCTCAGCGGGCAGGTTCAGCGCGCCAAGGTCTCGGAGCGCCAGCCGTTCATGCCCGTTTTCCTCGCGTGCGTGCCGCTCGAGGTAGGAGGCTATGTCCGCACGGTCGATCGCCACGAAGCGTCTGGCGGCCTTCAAGTAGTTTCCCACCGTTCGGCTCGAGTTGTGATACGAGCCAACGAGGTCGATCACGTACTCTGGAAGGGACGTGGCACAACTTTGCAGGACGCTTGCGTCACCGCCAAGACCGAGTGCGATCGCGCCGTTGAGCAGCCCGGCTGTGCTTCCGTGCGAGCCTTTTCCCGTCATCGGCGTGGAAAAGGGCAGAGAGTTTTCGTAGTTGTCGAGATCGAGGAACCAGCATTCACCGCTCTCGCGAGAGATGATCGCAACTTTGCCTGACACTACGACCCATTCAACGGTTGTTTCCTGCATGGCGCCTACCTACATTCCACAAACGTTGCTGTTGATCATGAAAGCGTAGAACGACATGCTCCGCAATTGGGCACTCATGGCGGAAGGCTCGTCGGGTAGCCGGAGAACCCGCTCGTTGATGTCCCATTTGCGGTATACGCCTCTCTCGAATTGCATGTTTCCCAACACGACCGGGATTTCGTCGGGTCCTAGCGGCACCTGGAACTTTTCCAGCGCAGCACGAGTCCTGTTGAGCATGCTGGCCCGCGCCGCTTTGTCGTACCAGAACCAATCGGTCGCTTGCCCTTCAGGAAAAGTCAGCAACTGCTTCCTGTAGTCCGGGTTGGTCCAGGCCTTGACCATCACGTTTGCAAACGGCTGAACTTCGTTGTCCTTCGGCGCGCGGCAACATTCCGGCCTTCCATGAGGATCCAGAATTACACCCCCAAACGGCGATTTGCACTCTTCCATGATGTCCTCCCAATCTCGACGTAGCGCAACGGGTGCGAGGGGCCACCCAAGATTTAAGACCTAGGCGGCGATTATGCATTTGTCAAGTTTACGAATACAGAATTGGAAGAACGGACAGGAACAGGAACAAGTACCGAGCTGCCGGAAAGGCATGTCGCCGGATCGCATCGACATTCAAGACATTGATTATTGAGAAATTCGTAAATGCGCTTCGCCCGGAGCGCATGCAACGGGCATAAACGAGGCGCGATCAGGCACAATTGAGCGCCAGCAGGCCGTCGCGGTTCTTTTGGGGCGGGAGGCTATCGGGTGCGTGACGTTGCGGGATGGTTGCAGGGCCTCGGTCTCGGCAAGTATTCGGGGCTGTTCGAGCAAAACGAGATCGATTTCGAGGCGCTGCCTCATCTGACCGAAGGCATGCTCGAACGAATCGGCCTGCCGGTGGGCCCGCGGGCAAAGTTGCTCGCTGCCATCTCCGAACTGGCTCCGTCGCTGACCCGCGATTCGGAAACCGAGCCGGAGGAAGGCGCGACGGTCGGGCAACGCCCAGCCGAGCGTCGCCAGATCACGGTGATGTTCTGCGACCTGGTCGATTCGACCAGGCTCGCCGCCCGTCTCGACCCCGAGGACCTCACGTCCGTAATGCATGCCTATCAGGGGGCATGTGGAGACGTCATCCGGCGCTACGGAGGTCACGTGGCCCAATTCCTCGGCGACGGCATCATGGCCTATTTCGGCTGGCCGGCCGCACGTGAGGATGCACCCGAACTTGCCGTGCGCGCCGGGCTCGAGATCGTCGAGGCGGTAAACGCGATAGACGGCCCGGAATCGTTGTCGGCTCGAGTCGGCATCAGCACCGGCGTCGTCGTCGTCGGAGAAGCGGGCTCCGGCGACCCCTCGATTCTTCCCGGCGCCGTGGGGAAAACGCCTCACGTCGCGGCTCGTTTGCAGGCGCTTGCGGCGCCCAATTGCGTGTTGATAGCGGAGACCACGAGTAGGTTGATCTCGGCGCGCTTCGAACTGGAAGCGCTTGGGCCTCAGAGTCTCAAGGGTATAGTCGAGCCCATTTCCGTATTTCGAGTAGGGCGCGTGCGCGAGGACTCGAGCCGCTTCCAGGCTGCGCATTCCAGCGCCTTGACGCCATTGGTTGGACGCCGCTCGGAGCTGGCGCTGCTGCAGCAGCGCTGGCAAGACGCAAAGGATGGCGAAGGCCAGGTCGTATTCGTGTCGGGCGTGCCCGGAATAGGCAAGTCGCGAATCGTCCACGAACTGGAGCAGGGGATCCAGGGGGAACCGCACTTCAGTCTCAAGTTCCAGTGCCTGCCCCATCTCGCGCAAAGCGCCCTCTTTCCGGTCATTCAGCAAATTCGCAGGCTCGCTAATCTGACCGTCGAGGATTCCGACGACGTCAAGCTCGAAAAGATCAGGACTTTGCTGTCCGCAGCAGACGAGCAGGCCGACAAGGCGGTCCCGCTCGTTGCCGAGCTGGTTTCGGTTCCCATCGAATCGCGCTACGCCCCTCTCGCACTGACTGCCCTGCAGGCAAAGGCCCAGACGTTGTTCGTGCTCGTGGAGTTTCTGATTGGTCTCTCCGCCCGAGCGCCGGTGCTTTGCGTGCTGGAGGACGCGCAATGGATCGACCCGTCGACCCAGGAGCTGCTCGACCTAGCGGTGAGCCAAATCGAGAAGGCGCGCGTGCTCTTCGTCGTGACTCACCGGCCGGAATATCGAGCCTACCCGGGCGCACACGGTAACGTGAGCGCACTCACCATATCTCGTCTTAGCCGGCGCGACGTGGCGGAGATGGCGCGATTGGCTCTGCGAGATCAACCGGTGTCGCCGGAAGTGATGGAAAGGCTCATCGACGAGAGCGACGCCATTCCGCTGTTCGTGGAAGAGCTCGCGCGCGGCGTCGCCGAATCTGGCGGCATCATTCGGCACGACAGCAACGATCCGGATGCGGAACCATCGGTGTCGTGGTCGGTTCCGGATTCCTTGCGCGATTCGCTGGCGGCGCGCCTGGACAAGGCGCCGAAGGGGCGCAGCGTGGCGCAGATTGCCGCGGTGCTGGGACGCGAATTTTCCTACGACATGCTGTTGCGGGTCTCGTCCCTACGCCCCGCGGAGCTGGAGGCGACCCTTGCCCATCTGGAACAGAGCGAAATCGTCCAGCAGATCGACAAGAGGCCGCCTGCTCGCTACATGTTCCGGCACGCGCTGCTTCGCGACGCGGCGTACGAATCCTTGCTGAAGACGAGCCGGCGGGAGGTTCACGCGAGGGTCGGCGCGATGCTTGAGAAGGAATGGCCTGACACCGTCGCCGCGCAACCCGAGTTGCTTGCCTATCACTTCAGCCTGGCAGGCAATGCGGAATGTGCAGTGCGATATTGGCTGCTCGGCGGCCAACGCGCCCGAAGCCGTTCGGCCAATCTCGAAGCCATAGGCCAGTTTCAAAAGGCCCTCGAGTTTCTGGAACATTTGCCGCAAACCCCGGAGCGCCATGCGACGGAGTTGGAAATTCAGCTCTCGCTAGGACTCTGCTTCGTGGCGGTGCGCGGATATTCTGCGGATGAGACGCGCAAAGCGTTCGAACGCGCCTGCCACTTGAGTGCACAACTCGGCCAACCGAATAAAGAAATACAGGCGATCTTCGGCGTGTGGGGACACTATTGGATGCGAGCTCGACACGATCGCGCAATCGAGCTTGCCGAGTCCATGCTTGCCAAAGCTCGACTGTCGCCCGATTCCGTGGCATTGATCGTGGGGCATCGCTCGCTTGGGAGCACGCTGTTTACCCTCGGCGATTTCATTCGCGCGCGGGATCATCTGGAGCAGTCGATCTCATTGGCGCAACACGCCAACATCCGGGGCTTGTCCGCTTCCTACGCCGTGGACCCACAAATAGCCGCCCAGTTGCTGCTCGCCTGGGATCTTTGGATACTCGGCTATCCCGACCAGGCGCTGCATAACGTGCTGCATGCCCTCGAGCATGCGACCGAGAACGATGATCCCTACAGCATCGCATTCGCCCAATATGTGGCTTCCGCCGTGCGGTTGCTGCGCGGAGAGGCGCAGGAATCCCTCCGACACGCCGAGCGCAGCCTGGCGCTGTCCAGGGAACATCGTATCAATCTCTATGCACTCTATTCCCGGTTCGGGCGGGGCTGTGCGCTTGCGATCATGGGGCAAGAAGGGCATGCGCTCCCCGAAATTCGCGAAGGCATCGAGGAAGCGCGCCGCAGTAACCTGGGGTACATGCGGGCATTCATGCTCGGATGGCTGGCGATCGTGCAAGCCAGGACCGGCGACCCGCAAGCTGCGCTATTCACCATCGCGGAAGCGTTCAAACACGTCAACGACGTGTCGGGGCGCGCTTGGGAAGCGGAGCTTGTCAGACTGCGTGGCGACGTCCTGCTGGCATCCAATCCGGACGCGCTGGACGACGTGGAACAATGCTACCGTGACGCGATTGCCGTCTCGCGGCGCCAACAGGCCCACTCTCTCGAGCTTCGTGCAGCGACCTCGCTCGTGCGGCTGCTGCAGAGCCGGGGCAAAAAGGAGGAGGCGCGCGAAGCTCTATTGCGCGTCTATAGGTTGTTTACCGAAGGTTTCGAGACGGCAGATCTGAAGGAGGCGGCAGCAATGCTCCACGTGCCCGGATCCACTTCTTGCCTTCCGTGATCGCCGCTGGCCCGCAGACAGGCCCGGCGATGTGAGGCGAAGAGCACGGGTACCACCGGTCCACAGCCGCGCTCGTCGGGAATGTTGCGTCCACTACCCGGCGAAGAGGTAGGTGCAGCCGCGCGAGACGGCGCCCTGGCACGCCACGACGCCGGAGGGCGCGTGGGCGATCCCGGGCAGGACCGCCGCCATGAAGTCCTTCTTCACGTCCTCGTGCTTCAAGCCTGCTTGCCTGGCGATCAGCCCGCTGTAGAAGTGGATCGCCATGTCGCACGCCGTCACCTTCACGCTGCGGCCGATGAGCTTTTGCAGCGCCATGTCCGGAATCATCGGCTCGCTCATGCTCGCGTAGTAGGGATTGCGCTCGGCCGGCGCCTTGGTCTCCGGGTCGTCGATCTTGAAGACCTCGCCGAGCTTGTACTTCTTCCAGGCGGCGTCGTCGAGCGCGATCGGAATCGCGCTGTGGCGTAGCACGATCACCGCGCCCAGGTCGCTCTCCGGCACGCCATAGGCCTGCGGCGCGGTGTGCAGATATACCCATGTCCACGCGAACGCCATGCCGCCATTCGGCTCGCGCATGTCGAACAGCACCCGGTGCTTGCCGGGGATGCCGTCGAGCCAGCGCGTGAAGTCGGTGGCCGGCCCTTCCGCCGCCGCGGCTGTCGCGACGGGCAAGGCGGCGCCGGCGCCGATCGCGGCCGCAATCGTGGCCAGTCCCAGAAAATCGCGCCGATCGAGTCCTACCTTCGCGTCTTCCATATCAACCTCCCTTGATTCATGTCTTGGAAATGAAGTCTGGCCGACTCCGCATTGCCGTGCACGGTCATGCTGCGCAAAGCTATGACGCCGGCTTATGGTTTTCCCTTCCGGTATCGGCGTCAAGTCCGCAGCGGACAGCAATGGTGTCGGGCCCGAACAAGCGCACGGACGGTACCGCGGCCAAAACGGGTGTCCGGTCGGAGGCTTAGAATCCGTGCCTGCGATTCCCGAAGAGCCCGCATGCGGTAGCCCTGCAATCATGCGCACCCCTGAAACCTCCCTTGCAGCCGGTCACTGGACCGGGCTGCCGCTCGAACGCCGCGAAGACGCGGCCCTGCTCACCGGCAGCGGCCGCTTCGCCGACGATCTCGGCGTGCGGCCCGGCACGCTGCACGCCGCCTTCGTGCGCTCGCCGCACGCGCACGCCCGCCTGCGGTCGGTCGACGCGTCGGCCGCGCTCGCTCTTCCCGGCGTGCGGACGGTCGTGAGCGGCGAGGACGTGAGGCGCTGGACGGCGCCGTTCGTGGTCGGCGTGAAGGCGCCGATGGAGCACTGGTGCCTGGCGGTGGACAAGGTGCGCTACGTCGGCGAGCCGGTGGCGCTGGTGGTCGCAGAGAATCGCTACGTGGCAGAAGACGCGGCCGACCGGGTGCAGGTCGATTACGAGCCGCTGCCGGTTGCCATGGACGTCGCGCGCGCCATCGAGCCCGACGCGCCGCTGCTGCACGAAGCGGTCGGCTCGAACGTGGTGAGCGACCGCAGTTTCGTCTATGGCGACCCCGACGCCGCGTTTGCCGCCGCACCGCGCCGGGTGCGGCTCGCGATCTGTTATCCGCGCAATTCCTGCACGCCGATCGAAGGCTACGTCGCGGTGGCCGAGCACCTCGCCGGCGAAGAGGGCTACGAGGTGCTGTCGAATTTCATGGGGCCGTTCTCGCTGCACGCGGTAATGGCGCTGGCGCTCAAGGTGCCGGCATCGAAGCTGCGGCTGCGCATGCCGCGCGACTCCGGCGGCAGTTTCGGCACCAAGCAGGCGATCTTTCCCTATGCGGTGGCGCTGTGCCTCGCCTCGCGCAAGGCCGGCGCGCCGGTGAAATGGGTGGAAGACCGGCTCGAGCACCTCGCCGCCGCCACCTCCGCCACCGGGCGCGCGACGACGATCGAGGCCGCGGTCGATGAACGCGGCCGCATCCTCGCGCTCGCCTACGACCAGCTCGACGATGTCGGCGGCTATCTGCGCGCGCCGGAGCCGGCCACGTTCTATCGCATGCACGGCTGCCTCACCGGCGCCTTCGACGTGCGGCACCTGCGGGTGCGTAACCGCGTGGTCGTCACCAACAAGACGCCGGCCGGCCTGGTGCGCGGCTTCGGCGGGCCGCAGGTGTACTTCGCGCTCGAGCGCCTGGTGCAGCGCATCGCCGCGGAACTGGCCCTCGATCCGATCAAAGTGTACGAGCGCAACTTCATTCCCGCGCACGCCTTTCCCTACCGCGCGCCGGCCGGCGCGCTGATCGACTCCGGCGACTATCACGCGGTGCTCGACCTCGCAGTGCGGCAGGGCGGACTCGCGGAGTTGCACGAGCGGCGCAGCCGCGCGCGCGCCGAAGGCCGGCTCTACGGCATCGGCTTCGCGGCCATCGTCGAGCCCTCGATTTCGAACATGGGCTACATCACCACCGTGATGACCAGGGAGGCGCGCGCCAAGGCCGGCCCGAAGAACGGTGCCATCGCCAGCGCCACGGTCGCGATCGATCTGCTGGGCGGGGTCGGCGTGACGGTCGCTTCCGTGCCGCAGGGACAGGGGCACGGCACGGTGCTGGCTCAGGTGGTGGCCGACGTGTTCGGATTGAAGCCGGACGACATCGCGGTCAACGTGGAACTCGACACGCACAAGGATGCGTGGTCGGTCGCTTCCGGCAACTACTCCAGCCGCTTCGCCGGCGCGGTGGCGGGCACCGCGCATCTCGCGGCCATGCGCTTGCGCGCCAGGCTCTGCACCGTCGCCGCAGCGCAACTGCATTGCGCGGAAGGCGACGTCGTCTTCGAAGGCGGCAAGGTGTTCGCGCGCGCCGAGCCCGAGAAAACGATCGCGTTCGCGCGCCTCGCCAGCGGATCGCACTGGGCGCCGGCCCTGCTGCCCTCCGGCATCGAACCCGGCATGCGCGAGACCGTGTTCTGGACGCCGGCGCCGCTCGAAGCGCCCGACGAGCAGGACCGCATCAACACCTCCGCCGCCTACGGATTCGCGTTCGACATCTGCGCGCTGGAAATCGACCGCACGACCGGCAAGGTTCGCATCGACCGCTACGTCACCACGCACGACGCCGGCAAGCTGCTCAACCCGGCGCTCGCCGACGGCCAGATCCGCGGCGGGTTCGCGCAGGCGCTGGGCGCCGCGCTGATGGAGGAGTTCGTTTATGCGCCGGACGGCGCGTTCCTCTCCGGCACCTTCGCCGACTATCTGGTGCCGACGGCGATGGAAGTCCCGGAACCGGTGATCCTGCACCGGGAGACCCCTTCGCCGTTCACGCCGCTGGGAGCGAAGGGGCTCGGCGAGGGCAACAGCATGAGCACGCCGCCGTGCATCGCCAATGCGCTCGCGGACGCGCTCGGTCCCGGCGTGAACCCGGAGGCGATCGTGCTGCCGATGACGCCGGCGAAAATCCTGGCGCTGGTCGGCATGCCCGATCCGCCGCCGGAGAAACCTGCTGCGCTTTCTGCGCCGCGGGCGGCTGCGGGACGAGCGCTCAGGATGTCCGGCTCGGTGCGACTCGATGCGGCTCCCGAGTCGGTGTTCGCGGTGCTGCTCGACCCGGTGGCGCTGGCGTCGGCGATTCCGGGTTGCGAACGGCTCGAAGCGGCCGGTGCGAATCGCTACACCGGCGACGTGACGCTCGGCGTCGGGCCGGTGAAGGCGCGCTATCGCGCGGAAGTGTCGCTGTCGGAAATCGATGCGCCGCGCGCGCTCCGACTCGCGGGACGCGGCGCGGGAGCGCTGGGAATTGCCGAAGGAAGCGGCCGGGTGACGCTGTCGCCCGCCGGCGGGGCAACGCGGCTCGACTATGAATACGAGGTGGCGGTGAGCGGCAAGATTGCCGCAGTCGGCGGCCGCATGCTCGAAGGCGCCGCACGCGTGGTGCTGAGCCAATTGTTCGAGCGCCTCGGCCGTCGCGCGTCGGGCCGTCCCGAGGCCATCGAAGCGGGCTGGTGGCGGCGCCTGTTGCGCCGGCTGGGGATCGCACGATGAAGCCGGTCGCCTTCGACTATCTGCGCGCCGATTCCGCCGACGAGGCGGTGGCCGCGCTCGCGCAGCATGGCGAGGAGGCGCGGGTGCTCGCCGGAGGCCAGTCGCTGATGGCGATTCTCAACATGCGTCTCGCCGCGCCGAAAGTGCTGGTGGACATCCATCGCGCCGCGGATCTCTCCGGCATATCTGTGCGCGGCGGACACGTGCGCGTCCAGGCGGCGGCGACACAAGCGGCGCTGCAACGCCATCCGGAACTCGACCGGTGGCTGCCGTTGGTGGCGCAGGCGCTGCCGCACGTCGGACATTTCCAGATCCGCAATCGCGGCACGGTGTGCGGATCGATCGCGCATGCAGACCCGAGCGCCGAGCTGCCGTTGTGCCTGGCCACGCTCGGCGGCGAAGTGGTGTTGCGCTCGCGGCGCGGGCGGCGCACGGTAGCGGCGCAGGATTTTTTCACCGGCATGCTGCAGACCGCACGCATGGCGGATGAATTGGTCGAAGAGGCGCGCTTCCCGGTGACTGCGGCCGGCGAGCGGCACGGTTTCATCGAACTCTCGATGCGGCACGGCGACTTCGCGATCGTCGCGCTCGCCGCGGTCGTCGGCCACAACGGAATCCGGCTCGGCGTGGGAGGAGTCGCCGACCGGCCGCAGGTCGTGCGCTGGCCGAGACTAGCGGGCAAGGCGCTCGACGAAGCGCTCAATCAGCTCGCCTGGGATCTCGGCGCGCAGGACGACATCCACGCCACCGCCGTCTACCGCCGCCACCTCGTGCGCACGCTGGGGCGGCAACTGATCGAACGACTGAGCGCCCCATGAAGGCCTACAAGCACGGCGGCCTGCACCGCATCGAACTGGAGCTCAACGGCGTCGCGCGCGCCGGCCACTGCGAGCCGCGCATGCTGCTGTCCGATTTCCTGCGCCAGGAACTCGGCGCCACCGGCGTGCACGTCGGCTGCGAGCACGGCGTGTGCGGGGCCTGCACGGTGCGGATCAACGGCGTGGCGCAGCGTTCCTGCCTGCAGCTTGCCGCCGCCGCGGATGGGCAGCGGGTGGAAACGGTGGAAGGCCTCGCCGGAGAGAGCGGCGAATTGTCCGATCTGCAGGCGGCGTTCCGCCGCCACCATGCCCTGCAATGCGGCTTCTGCACGCCGGGCATCTTGATGTCGGCGGCGGAATTCCTCGAGCGCGTGCCGGCGCCCGACGAAGCGCAGGTGCGCGACATGCTTTCCGGCCACCTGTGCCGCTGCACCGGCTACACCAATATCGTGCGCGCGATCCTCGAGGTCGCCGCGGACAGAAAGGCGCGTACCGGTGCTTGACCTGGGACGTACCTTCCTGCAGAGCGTCGAGCGCAGGCCGGAGGCATTGGCGATCGTCGACGGCGCGGTCCGCCTGACGTACGGACAGTGGCACGCAGAGGTCGCGTCGGCGGCGGGCGCGCTGCGAGGGCTCGGCCTCGGGCGCGGCGATCATCTGCTATCGATCCTGCAGAACCGCCGGCAGATGGCAACGCTGCATTGGGCCTGCCAGTTTCTCGGCGCGATCGCGACGCCGCTCAACTGGCGGGCGAAGGCGGACGAGGTGGAATACTGCGCGCTCGACGCCGAGGCAAGAGCGGTGGTGTTCGAAGCCGTGAGCGCGGACGCGGTCGCCGGATCGCCCGCATGCGCGAAGCTGCCGCGCATCGCCGTCGGCGCAGCCGGTGCCGCTGCTGCTGCGGGGGGCGCGATGCGCTTCGAAGACTGGATCGCTTCCGCCGCGCCGGTATCAACGCCGGTTGCGAGCGCAGAGGACTGGTCGCTGATGCTCTACACCTCCGGCACGACCGGCAGGCCGAAGGGCGTGCCGCGCCGCCATCGGGCCGAGCGCGCGGCGGCGCTGGCGCACGTGGCACAGAACTGCTACCGGGTCGGCGAGCGCACCCTCGGCGTGATGCCGCTGTACCACACCATGGGCGTGCGCTCGCTGCTGTCGATGGCGCTGGTGGACGGCTGCTTCGTCTGCCTGCCGCGCTTCGAGGCGGGGGAGGCGCTGCGCCTGATCGCGGCCGAGGGCGTGACCGATCTGTATCTTGTGCCGACGCTGTATCACGACCTGCTGGCGCATCCGGATTTTCCGAACACCGATTGCCGCACCGTCACCAAGTTCGGCTTCGCCGGCGCGCCGATGCCGGATGCCTTGCTGCGGCGCTTGCAGCGCGCATTCGAGCCGGAGCTGCTGGTCAATCACTACGGCTCGTCGGAAATCTACACCTTCACCATCGACCAGCATGCGGCCGCCAAGCCGGGCTCCGCCGGGCGCGCGGGGCTGAATGCGCGCGTGCGCGTGGTGAAGCTGAATGCGCAGACCGCAGGCGATCTCGCATCGCCCGGCGAGGAAGGACAGATCATCGCCGAGCTGACCGGCGACGAGGCGTTCGAGGGCTACTGGAAGCGGCCGGATGCGGACGCGAGAGCGCTGCACCAGGGATGGTATTTCACCGGCGACACCGGTTACGTCGACCAGGACGGCGACCTGTTCGTCACCGGCCGCGTGGACGACATGATCATTTCCGGCGGCGAGAACATCTCGCCGGTGGAAATCGAATCGGTGCTGTCTCTGCATCCGGCCGTGGACGAAGTGGCCGTGGCCGGGCTGCGCGACGAGCGCTGGGGCCAGCGGGTGGTGGCCTTCGTCAAGCGCAAGGTGGCGGTGGACGCGCAGGCGCTGGATGCGTACTGCCAGGCCACCGATCTGCCGAACTTCAAGCGACCGCGCGAATACGTATTCGTCAAGGCGATCCCGAAATCGCCGGTCGGAAAGATCCTGCGCCGCAAGCTGATCGCCGGCGAATACGAGCGCGAGCCCTCCGCCGGCGCCGAACCGACAGCCTCGTTAAAGGAGAACCCATGACGCTCAGACATCCCTCGGCCGGACTGCTCGACCAGCCCGACGGCTTTCGCATCGAAGTGGACGCCGCGCGCAAACGCGGCGACATCGTCCTCTCCCGCCCGCCGCTCAACGTGGTGAGCATGCCGCAGCGCGACCAGTTGCGTTGCGCCTTCGAGGCGCTGGACGCGCATCCGGAAGTGCGCGTGATCGTGCTGCGCGCAGACGGCGAGCATTTCTCCAGCGGCGGCGACATCAAGGGCTTCCTGGAGGCGAGCCCGGAGCACGTTTCCAAGCTGGCCTGGAACATCGCCGCGCCGGCGCGATGCGAGAAGCCGGTGATCGCCGCCAACCGCGGCTACTGCTTCGGCGTCGGCTTCGAGATCTCGCTCGCCTGCGATTTCCGCCTCGCCTCCGAGACCGCGCTTTACGCGCTGCCCGAGCAGAAGCTCGGGCAGATCCCCGGCTCCGGCGGTGCGGCGCGCTTACAGAAGCTGGTGGGCATCACGCGCACCAAGGACATGGTGATGAGATCGCGGCGCATCTCCGCGCGACAGGCCTACGACTGGGGCATCGTCACCGAGTGCGTGCCGGACGCGGAACTGGAACGCGCTACCGACGCGCTGGCGGAGGAGCTGCTGGAGTTTTCCCCGCTCGCACAGCGCACCGCCAAGAAGCTGCTGAACGACACCGAGGATGCGACCCTGTCGATCGCGATCGATCTCGAGGGACACTGCTACAGCCGGCTGCGCACCTCCGACGATTTCCGAGAAGGCGTCACCGCTTTCCATGCCAAGCGCAAGGCGGAGTTCGTGGGTAGCTGACAACCCGAAGACGCGGCGCGCGGAAAGGACGGGCGTAAAGCGACGCTGTCTCTGCTCGTTCAGAGGCTTTCTTGCGTCCGGACCGACCAGCGAAGCCGCTTCGCGATGGTCTTGCGAAGGTGCGTCGCGAGTCTGCCGTCAGGATCGATGCGCAGAGCGGACGCGACACGAGGCAGGGCTTCGAGCATAGGCTTCCCGAGATCCGGGAAACGCTTCCGCAGCAGTGACGGATTGATGCCGGTGTCGGCGGCGAAACGTTGCCAGTTCCCGGCGCGCACCCAATCCGGGCGGTTCTCGCCTCCGATACGCATCGCCATCTTCGTTGTCAAACCGGGGTAGAAGTCGGTGCAGAGGATGTCGTACCAGGAGGCGAGACGGAACTTGTCTCTGGCCGTCGGCATCATGGCCAGATTCTTTGCGTGAGCGTCGGCATTGCCGACTAGGTAGTTGAAGATCACCCAGTCGACCGCGGTGAGCACATCGCGCGACGGTACCGCGGAGTGCTGGCGAATCAGCGTGAATACGTCTCCGAGCGACGGCCCGCCCTGTTCCTCGTACTTGAGGTCGGGCAGCGAACCGGCGAGCTGGCAGAAATCGAGCTGGTGAAGCCGGTGCAGCCGGCCGTCCTCCGCCGGCGCACGGTCGTACCGCCCGATCAGCAGGACGCGCTCGCCGCACGCCGTGACGATCTCGCCGCGCGCTGCGGGCAGTCCGCACGCGGACGCCAGGGCGAGACACAACGCCTCGTTGTCGACGGATTGCGGATAGTCTCGCGCGGGCTGGATGTTCGGCTTGAGAATATGGGACGACGCTGCGCCGTCGGCGGGCAGCATCAGCACGCCGCCCGTGATCATGACCGCGTCCCTTGGTGGCCTGGCCACCGCTGAAACGTACACCGCGATCTTGTTCTGCGCGCCGGCGAGCGAGAGCCGGACTTTCTCGTGGCGGCTGACCAGCGGCACGTTGTCGCGCACCGCCTGCAGGTCGGCGCAAAGCGTCTTCTCCGGGTAGGGGACGTAACGTCCCTTCGCGGACGGGATCTCCCCCTTGGGCAGGATCGAGAACGCGCCGGCCACTTCGGCCCCGAATTCGCGCATCAGCGCGAGCACGTCGTTCTTCGGCAGCCGGCGCAGCTTGATCAACGCCGAGAGCAAGGGACCTTCGGGCAGGAGGTTGGAGACGAACACCAGAGGCTCTTCGCCGACGTGTTCCGCCTGCGCAAGCGGAAGCCGAGGGGAGAGCGGGAACGAGTCTGCGTCCGCGACCCATTCCGGCGCGTAGCGCAGCACCAGATCCCGGTCGCGCGAATCGAGTTCGCCTACCCTGCGGCCTTCGTACCAGATGTCGAGCATGGGCGCATTCAGCCGGCCTTGGCGACAGTCAGCGTGAGACCGAGTCCGGAGAGCACGCGTTGCAAATTCTCGATCGCGACACCCGACCGCGCGTTCTCGATGGCGATGACGGTGGTGCGGGCGACACCGCAGGTCAGTGCCAGTTCTGCTTGCGACAGCCCGGCAGCCACGCGCGCCTCCCGCACACGGCTGGCGATCCCGGCGACGATCGGAATTGCGCCCTGCCTGGCGTGGCGGCGGGGTTTGGCGACGAGTCTGGCCATGGCGGTACTTGGAAGTCTGCGTTCGCAGACT
>DASRFY010000187.1:0-34667 GCA_035651315.1 Burkholderiales bacterium | reverse complement strand
CGCACCGTCTGCACCGCGGCGTCGAAGCGCGCCTTCTCTTCCGCGATGCGCGCCTTCGGAATGCCGTAATGGGCGACCTCGAGCTGCGCGTGCGAGACGAGCTGCGCCCGCCCGATCGCGATGCCGCCGGAGATGCCGATGCCGTGGATGGTGAAGCTCATGCGGGAGCGTTGCGAAGACCCATGGGTCGAGAAGGCAGCTGGATCTGCGGGGCGCCGGGGGTGCGCTCCCCGCGTCTCATGACCTGTGTAGCCGGCCCTATTCCCCTTCTCCGAACTTGTCGCTGATGAGGGCGACGAGCGCCTGCATGGCGTCGTGCTCGTCGGGCCCTTCGGTCTCCAGCATGATGGTGGCGCCCTTCGCCGCCGCCAGCATCATCACGCCCATGATGCTTTTCGCGTTCACTCTCCGGTCTTCGCGCGAGATCCACACCTCGCTGCGGTATTTGCCGGCAAGCTGCGTGAGCTTGGCCGAGGCGCGCGCGTGCAGGCCGAGCTTGTTAACGATTTCGATTTGCTGCTGCAGCATAGCGCGGAACGGAGATCTGCATGACTCCTTCGGCGCCGCCGGAGACCGCTTTCGCAACCACGGTCTGCAGCGGTTCATCGCGGTAGGTGAGCGCGCGCACCAGCATCGGCAAGTTGACGCCCGCCACACCTTCGACTTTGCCCGGCGCCAGAAGCTTGGCGGCGATGTTGCAGGGCGTGGCGCCGTATATGTCGGACAGCACCAGCACGCCCTCGCCATGGTTCAGGCTCTTGAGCAGCCGTAGGGCCTGCGCCAGGATCTGCTGCGGGTCGTCGTGCGGCGTGACGCCGATCTGCATGAGCAGCGGCGGCCGGCTGCCCATCACGTGGCTTGCGCAATGGATCAGGCTTTCGCCGAGCGTGCCGTGGGTGATCAGAAGAATGCCGACCATTGAACGACGGGCAGGGTTGTCGATTCGGCGTGGATTCTACCCTGCCCCGTGCGCCCGGGGTTCGATGACGGCGCATGGAGGTCGAGCGGGCGGATCACGGCCGCCTTCCCGGCCCGTCACCCGCCGCGCGGTGCGCGCCGCTCGAGCGCGTCGATCATCATGCCGGCGGCGTTGAAGCCGGTCTGGTCCTCGATCTCGCGCATGCAGGTCGGGCTGGTGACGTTGACTTCCGTCAGCCAGCCGCCGATCACGTCCAGGCCGACCAGCATCAGGCCCAGGCTGTTCAGTTCCGGACCGAGCGCCTCGGCGATCTCGCGCTCGCGGGCGGTGAGCGGCTGCGCCACGCCGGTGCCGCCGGCGGCGAGGTTGCCGCGCGTCTCGCCCGGCTTGGGAATGCGGGCCAGCGCGTACGGCACCGGCTCGCCGCCGATCACCAGCACGCGCTTGTCGCCGTCGCGGATCTCCGGGATGAAGCGCTGGACCATGATCGTGCGTCGACCGTAATGCGTCAGCGTCTCGATCACCACGCCGATGTTGTGATCCTGCCGGTGCAGGCGAAAGACCGAGGCGCCGCCCATGCCGTCGAGCGGCTTGAGGATCACGTCACCGTGCTCCGCGAGGAAGGCGCGGATCAGGCGCTCGTCGCGGGCGATCAGCGTCGGGACGGTGAACCGGGCGAACTTCGCGATCGCCACTTTCTCGTTGAAGTCGCGCAGCGCGCGCGGATCGTTCACCACTTTCGCGCCCTGCCGCTGCGCCAGCTCCAAAAGATAGGTGCTGTAGACGTATTCCATGTCGAACGGCGGGTCCTTGCGCATGAGCACGAAGTCGAAGGCCTCCAGGGCGGTCTCGACGCGTTCCCCGGTCCGGTACCAGTCGTGCTCGTCTTGCGTCAGCTCCAGCGCGCGGACGAAGCCCGTGACCCTGCCGCTTTTCCACACCAGGTCTTCCTGGTGCAGCACCGCCAGCGCGTGCCCGCGGCGGGCCGCCTCCCGCATCATCGCGTAGGAGGAATCCTTGTAGGGCTTGATCGAATCGAGCGGATCGAGGATGAACGCGAGTTTCATCTTCCTAGTCGCGACGCGGCGTCCGCGCCGCCTGCGGACCGGTCAGGCGCGCGCGAGGCGCGGGGCGACGACCGACTGCCGTTCGAGCGTCTGTTCCATGCGCTCCAGCTCGGTCGCCGCGGCGAGAAGCGCGAGCCGCGCGATCACGCCATAGGCATAGAAACGGTTGGGAGGACAGTCGGGATTGCCGCCGAAATCGGGCAGCGAGCAGCTGAGCTCGAAAGGCAGCGGCTCGAAACGCATGCCGGGCGCATTGAGGTTCTCGTCCACGCCGCGCTCGGTGTGCACGCGATAGAAGCCGCCGACGACGAAGTGATCGATCATGTAGATCACCGGTTCGGCCACTCCGCCGTCCACCGTCTCGAAGGTGGGCACGCCCTCCTGGACCATCACGTTGGTGACCTGCAGGCCTTCTTTCACCACCGACATCTTGTTGCGCTGCCTGCGGCTCAGGCCCTGCACCTCCGACGCGTCCTTCACCGTCATGACGCCCATGCCGTAGGTGCCGGCGTCGGCCTTCACGATCACGAACGGCGCCTGCTCGATGCCATACTCGCGATACTTGGCCCGCGTCTGCTGCAGGATGTGGTCGACCCAGCTCGCCAGGCATTCTTCGCCGCGCCGCTCTTGGAAGTCGATCTCGCCGCAGGTGGCGAAAAACGGATTGATGAGCCAGGGATCGATGCCGATCAGTTGGGCGAACTCCTTCGCCACTTCGTCGTAGGCGCTGAAGTGATTGGACTTGAGCCGCGTCGACCAGCCCGCGTACAGCGGCGGAATCACCGGCTGCTCGAGACCCTTGAGAATGTCCGGTATGCCTGCGGACAGATCGTTGTTCAGCAGAATCGTGCAGGGATCGAAATCCGCCACGCCGAGGCGATTGCCCCTGCGTATCAGAGGCTCCAGCGTCAACCGTGCGCCGTCCGGCAGATCCAGGTTCGTCGCGGCGGTGATCTCGGGAATCAGACTGCCGATGTGCACCTTGAGGCCGGCGAGCTGCAGGACGTTCTGCAGCGCGACGACGTTCTGCAGGTAGTAGGTATTGCGCGTGTGGCTCTCGGGGACGATCAGGAATCCCTTGGCGTCGGGACAGACCTTCTCGATCGCGCTCGCGGCGGCTTGCACGCAAAGCGGCAGGAACGCCTTGTTCAGGTTGTTGAAGCCGCCGGGAAAGAGATTGGTGTCCACCGGCGCCAGCTTGAAACCCGCATTTCGCAGATCGGTCGATGCGTAGAATGGCGCGCCATGCTCCTGCCATTTGCCCCGCAGCCAGTGCTCGATCGCCGGCATGGCCGCCAGGATCTGTTTTTCGAGCGACAGCAACGGGTCTGTAAGCGCGGTGGATAGTGTCGGAACGTGCATGGCTGCTCCGAGCCGGGGAAAGCCGATTGTAACAGACGGGTCTGTGGCGCCGATACGCGCCGATTCGGCATAGGGTCATGCGACCGCAGATGCGGCACGATGTCGCCTTGCTGAAAAAAGGCGCGAGCCGTCATCCACTCCTTCAACTTTTGCCGTCCCCGCTTTCCGCGCCGCCAACCAATGGGAGTACAGAGATGCCGATCGACGAGGAGTTGCGCATCGAACCCGCGGCAGCGGAGGACATTCCCGTCCTCGCCGAGCTGCTCGCCCTGCTCTTCGCCATCGAACGGGATTTCGCGCCGGCTGCGGACCGGCAGCGGCGCGGCATCGAGCTGCTCCTGCTTCAGCCAGACACGCGCGCCGCAGTTCTTGTGGGGCGCCGCGGCGACGGCCGCGCGATCGGCATGGTCAGCGCGCAGCTCGTGATCTCGACCGCGGAGGGCGCTGCGTCCGCGTGGATCGAAGATGTCGTGGTGCATCCAGACTATCGGGGCAGGGGCTTGGGGGGTCGGCTGCTCCGGGCCGCGCTGGACTGGGCGGCGCGACAAGGCGCCACCCGCGCGCAGTTGCTCGCCGACCGGACCAACCGCGCAGCGCTCGGTATGTATCGCCACCTCGGCTGGCGGTCCACCCGACTCGGCGCATGGCGTGTTCCTCTGAGCGACCGAGCCTGATCCTGGTCGATCGCGCCATCGACCGTCGCCAAAAAACCGGGCGCCAGAAGGCGCCCGGCAACTGGTAAGCGAATTTACTTACCGGAGGAGAGACTACCGCACCGGGTCCTGAACGCCCCGGCGAACGAGATCCCGGTTACTCGACTTTTTCCCCGTGCAGGCTGAGATCCAGACCTTCGCGCTCCTGGTCTTCCGGCACGCGCAGTCCGATGGTCATGTCGATCACCTTGAGGATGATGAACGACACGATGAAGCCGTAAATCAGCGTGGAGGCCACGCCGGTGAGCTGGATGAGCACGCTGCCGTCCGCGCCGCTGATGTCCTTGCTGGCGAACACGCCGGTCAGCAGCGCGCCGACGATACCGCCGATGCAGTGCACGCCGAAGGCGTCGAGAGAGTCGTCGTAGCCGAACATCTTCTTCACCGAGGTTGCGGCGAAGTAGCACAGCACGCCGGCCGCGACGCCGATGACGACGGAGGCATTGGGGCCGACGAAACCGGATGCTGGTGTGATGGCCACCAGCCCGGCCACCGCGCCGGAGGCGATGCCGAGCACGCTCGGCTTGCCCTTGACCAGCCATTCGGTGAACATCCACGCCAGCGCCGCCGCTGCGGTTGCGATCTGCGTCACGGCCATCGCCATTCCGGCACGACCGTCGGAGGCGACTGCGGAACCCGCGTTGAAGCCGAACCAGCCCACCCAAAGCAGCGAGGCGCCGATCAGCGTGAGCGTCAGGTTGTGCGGGGCCATCGGCTCCTTGCCGTAGCCGACGCGCTTGCCGAGAACAATGGCGGAAGCCAGACCGGCGATACCGGCGTTGATGTGCACCACCGTGCCGCCCGCGAAGTCGAGCACCCCTTTTGCCGCCAGCCAGCCGCTCGGCTCCCATACCCAATGCGCGATCGGGGCATAGACGACCAGCGACCAGACGCCCATGAACCAGAGCATCGCGGAGAACTTCATCCGCTCGGCGAAGGCGCCGGCGATCAGCGCCGGGGTGATGATGGCGAAGGTGAGCTGGAACATCGCGTACACGGTCTCGGGAACGGTGGTTCCGAGGTGGGAGACCGAGGTCTTCCCCGCGTCCTTGAGATAGACCACGCCATTCATGAAGGAATGGCCGAAGCCGCCCAGGTACGCCGTGCCGCCGGGGGTGAACGCCAGGCTGTAACCGACCAGCCACCACAGGATGGTCACCAGGCAGGTGATGGCGAAGCTCTGCATCAGCGTGGCGAGCACGTTCTTCTTGCGCACCATGCCGCCGTAGAACAGCGCCAGACCCGGGATCGTCATCAACAACACCAGCGCCGTGGCGGCCAGCATCCACGCCGTGTCGCCGGAGTTGATCTTGTCGTTGGTGACGACGACCGGCTCAGTGGGCGCCGGCGGCGCGGCGGGCGCTGCCACGGCGGGCGCGGCCGCACCGCCTACAGCCGGGGCCGCAGCGGCAGGAGCCGATTCGGCGGGCTTGTCGTCGGCGAATACCGGCACGGACAGACCGATCAGTCCGCACGCGGCCAGAAGCATCAGACTTTTTCTCAACATGACATTCTCCCTATAGCGCATCGGCGCCGGTCTCGCCGGTGCGGATGCGGACAACCTGCTGCAGATCGAATACGAAGATCTTGCCGTCGCCGATCTTGCCGGTATTGGCCGACTTTTCGATGGCTTCGATCACCCGGTCGAGCATGTCATCCTTGATCGCCGCCTCGATCTTGACCTTCGGCAGGAAATCGACGACGTATTCGGCGCCGCGGTACAGCTCGGTATGGCCCTTCTGGCGCCCGAACCCCTTGACTTCGGTCACGGTGATGCCTTGCACGCCGATCGCGGACAGGGCTTCGCGCACCTCGTCAAGCTTGAACGGCTTGATGATTGCGGTAACTAGTTTCATCGCTGTAATGCTCCCTGAATGGACACCTCACTGGGAAAATTCTGCCGTCAGAACTTGTAGATCGCCTGGGCTCCCAGGGAGTACATGCTCTTGCCCAGGACGCCGCCATTGTCGGCGAAGAAGTCCTGGCTTGCATGGTCGGTTCGCACTTCGCCGCGCAACTCGACGCTCTTGGTCGGCAGGTACGCCAGGGTCAGAGTCGCTTCGGTGATCTTGTTGTCCAGCACACCGAAACGAAGCCCGTCCGAGTCCTTGAAGTATTCGGCCCGCACGGTGGTACGCCACTTGTCGTTGATCACGTACGTGACATAGCCGGCCAAACCCTGGTACTTCGCGCTGTTGGTGCCCGGTCCGAAGGCCTCGTCCTGCGTGACATAGAGGTATTCGCCGTTCACGGTCAGCGCATCCGTCGCCGTCCAGGCGGCGAGCAGATTGAACAACTCCTTCGCCGAGTTTCCCCCGCCGAGATTCGGCTCCGTTCCGTAGTAATCGACGGCAGTGAAGCTCAGGGTCTTCGTCGGCGTGACCCCCACGGCGAGTTCGAGCAGCTTCTGCTTGTTCGCGTCCTGCATCTGGTCCCAGCCGTTGTTCACGCCGGCGGTCAGGCTCACCATGTCGCTCGCGGCGTAGGTAGCGCGCACGCCGGTGTGGGTAAAAGGCACCGCGCCGAACAGGACCGAGCGGGTGACGTTCATGTCGCTCGGGCTGGCGATTACCTCCGTGCCGGCTAGGGTGACGAATTTGCCGCCGATCACCGTCAAGGGGCCGGTTGCGTACTGCAAATAGGCTTGCGTGAGGTCGAACTTGGAGTCCTCTACCGGTGCGGAATGAATCAATTGGGCGTCGGAACCCGCGATGACGTTTACCAGCCCGCCGAAACCTTCCTTCGGCTGCTTCGCAACCGTCAGCCCGGCCTGATGCAGATCGAACGAATTCTGGTTGGTATCGAATACGCGATCCGCCGGAGCCTTGTTTGCATACTCATAGCCCGCATCCAGGTAGCCGCTGACCGTAAGCCCGGTCGCGTCGAGGACCTGATCCAGGGTCGGAACGGCAGGCTTCGGCGCATCCTCCGCGCGAGCGCCGAAGGAAAGCGCGAGAGCGGAAGCGATGACGCTTGTGAGGACTACTTTCTTGGGGAACATGCTGACCTTCCTCTTTTGGGGTTAAACGAAGTCAAAACCATGGCAAACAGAAATAGCGGGCAGAGGCGTCAGCATTTAATATGCCAAACGGTTTGTTATTTCAGATCAAATTCTTATACATATTTCCAGGACTCGATTACCATCTGTTGCACCAAGGGAATGCACCGACGAAGGGCCTCGCACTCGCGTGGTGCGCCTTCACGGTGCCGGCGAGCCGGTTTGTTACACTGCCCACTGAGATAGGGAGTTCGAAGTGGACAGCAAGCTGATCGATGAAATGGCCCGGCGCGCAGCAGAAGTCATCGCCGCTACCCCGATAGGCGACCTGCAGAAAAACCTGCGCGCGTTGTTCGAATCCCGGCTGGCGAGGATGAACCTGGTCACGCGTGCGGAGTTCGAGTCGCAGCAGGAAGTATTGCGACGCAC
Organism: Burkholderiales bacterium; assembly: GCA_035651315.1. Taxonomy (GTDB): domain Bacteria; phylum Pseudomonadota; class Gammaproteobacteria; order Burkholderiales; family Eutrophovitaceae; genus DASRFY01. The sequence continues at coordinate 27,179 of DASRFY010000187.1, read as the reverse complement.
GCGAGAGAAGCTTGCGCAGATGGAGGCGAGGGTGAGGGAGCTGGAAGCGCGGATCGAAGAACACGAGTAATGCCGCTCCCGGCCGGCATGCTCTGCGCTGCCCAATACGTCACCCGCGTCCTGTTTCCGATTCCCGCCCCGAGCTGCCGCGACGATGTCTCTCGCCGTTCTCTATAGCCGTGCTCTCTCAGGAATGGATGCGCCGGAAGTCACGGTCGAAGTCCATCTGGCAAACGGCCTGCCCAGTTTTACCATCGTCGGGTTACCCGAAGCCGAGGTGAAGGAATCCCGCGACCGCGTGCGCTCGGCGCTCATCAACTGTCGCTTCGACTTCCCCGCCCGGCGCATCACCGTCAATCTGGCGCCCGCGGACCTGCCGAAAGAAAGCGGACGCTTCGACCTGCCGATCGCGCTCGGCATCCTCGCTGCTTCGGGGCAGTTGCCGAAAGACCACCTTGAACGATACGAATTTGCCGGGGAATTGGCGCTGACCGGAGAACTGCGTCCCGTCCGCGGCGCTCTTGCCATGACGTACCGCGCGCATCGTTCCGGACGCGCGTTCGTTCTGCCCGAGGCGAGCGCGGACGAGGCCGCGCTGGTCCCGCAGGCGACCGTGTTGCCGGCGCAGTCTCTGCTGTCGGTATGCGCGCATGTCGCCGGCAGAAAGGCGCTGGAGCGACGCGCGCCCGCCGTCACCAACGGCGGCAGCACGATCCCGGACATGTCGGAGGTAAAGGGACAACTGCACGCCAAGCGCGCGCTCGAGATCGCGGCCGCAGGCGGGCACAGCGTGCTCATGGTCGGCCCGCCGGGCACCGGCAAGACCATGCTCGCGGAAAGACTGCCCGGAATTCTTCCGTCGATGACCGACGAGGAGGCGCTCGAATCCGCCGCCATCCAGTCGCTCGGCAGCCGGGGGTTCGACGTGCGCAACTGGAAGCGGCGCCCCTATCGCGCGCCCCACCACACGGCGTCCGCGGTTGCGCTGGTAGGCGGCGGCAGCCAGCCGCGCCCGGGCGAGATCTCGATGGCGATGCACGGCGTGCTGTTCCTGGACGAGCTTCCGGAGTTCGATCGCGACGTGCTGGAAGTGCTGCGCGAACCGCTCGAATCGGGCCGCATCGTGGTCTCGCGTGCCGCGCAGCAGGCGGAATTTCCCGCCCGTTTCCAGCTTGTTGCCGCGATGAACCCCTGTCCGTGCGGCTACCTGGGGCATTACAGCGGTCGCTGCCGATGCACCCCGGACCAGGTTTCGCGTTACCGCAACCGCATCTCCGGCCCGCTCATGGACCGTATCGATCTGCATATCGAGGTGCCCGCGGTTCCCGAGGCCGATCTCGCGTCGAAGCAGGCGGGCGAGCCGAGCGCACAGATTCGCGGGCGCGTCGAAGCGGCGCGCGAGCGGCAACTGAGCCGGCAGGGCAAGCCGAACGCGCGACTGTCGGTCAAGGAGATCGAGCTGCATTGCGCCGCCGACGCCGAGGGCGAGCGCCTCGCTCGCTCCGCGCTCACCCGCCTCGGCCTGTCGGCGCGCGGCTACCACCGGGTGCTCAAGGTCGCGCGCACCATCGCGGATCTCGAAGGCGCCGAACGCGTCGCCTCATCCCACGTCGCGGAGGCGATCCAGTACCGCCGCTTCGAGCGAAACTGATCGCAGTCCTGGAACCACAAGACACAGAGGCACAGAGAAGATCGACTTGAAGAGCGAAGCCGAACAACCGCAGTGCGTGCCACAACCGTGGCGGATCCGAAGGTGGGGATTTCTGGACGACTCGCGCTTTACTTCAGGGACCCGGACATCGTCACGGATCCGATTCTGGAAACGCGTTTCTCTGTGTCTCTGTGTGGTGAACGCCCGCCATGCGTGAACTGGAAGCCTGGAGAGAGGAGATGCGCTCGGCGCATCTGTATCGAGTGGTCGCCGAGTGCGAGGTCGGCACCGCACGCGAGGGGCTGTTTCGCGAACTTGCCAGCGAAGCGGAAAGCCAGGCCGAGATATGGGCGGCGGCAGCCCGCGAGGCAGGCGATGCCGTGCCCTCCGGCTACGAGCCCGACCTGCGCACCCGGATCGTGGCGCAGCTCACCCGCAGCTTCGGGCCGCGCGCGACCCGCGGCGTGCTCGCCGCGATGAAGGTACGCGGCATGTCGTTGTATGCGACCGCCGACCCGCGCCACTACGTGCCGGGCGCGGCCGCCGGCACCGAGGGGCGCCATCGCGGGCTCGCCGGCGGGGGCAACCTGCGCGCCGCCGTGTTCGGCGTGAACGACGGGCTGGTGTCCAACGCCGGCCTGATCCTGGGCGTTGTGGGAGCAACTTCCGACAACGGCGTGATCCTGCTGTCGGGCGTGGCGGGGCTCCTCGCGGGCGCGTTTTCGATGGCGGCGGGAGAGTATGTATCGGTGCGTTCGCAGCGCGAGATGTACGAGTACCAGATCGGCCTGGAGCAGGACGAGCTGAAGCAGTATCCGCAGGAGGAAGCGGGAGAGCTGGCTCTGATCTACGAGGCGCGAGGCGTCGGACGCGACGAGGCGAAGCGGCTTGCCGACGGAATCATCTCCGATCCGGACAAGGCGCTCGACGCGCTCGCGCGCGAGGAGCTGGGCCTCAATCCCGACGCGCTCGGCTCGCCTTGGGGCGCGGCGGCTTTTTCGTTCCTGTCGTTCGCGTCCGGCGCGCTGCTTCCCCTGCTGCCCTTTTTTTTCACGGGCGGCACGGCGGCGCTCGCGGTGACGGTCGGATTGACCGGCGCGGCGCTGTTCGGGGTCGGCGCCACGCTCAGCCTTTTCACCGGCCGGGGCGCGTGGGCGGGCGGATTGCGGATGCTGGGAATCGGCAGTGCCGCCGGGGCACTGACCTTCCTGATCGGCAGGGCGCTGGGGGTGACGCTGGGATGATGACGGGTGAACGGCGGGCGGTCACGGCTTACAGCCGTTGGCCGTTCACCGCTCATTGACAGCCCGCCGCCGAGCGGCTACCGTTGCAACCGTCGCGCCGATTTGAACCGCAGCTTGCGGGCGCGTAACAAATGCCGCTAAAGCGTGGGAGCGAATAAACCCGTCCGCGCCAGCGGCCGGGTTTTTGTTTTTTGATGCCATGTCCGAACGAAGCAGCCAGTTGCTCACGCACCTGATCGAGGAGCGCATCCTCATCCTGGACGGCGCCATGGGCACCATGATCCAGGGCCACAAGCTGTCGCGCGAGCATTATCACGGCGACCGCTTCCACGCGCACCACTGCGACCAGACCGGGAACAACGATCTGCTCACGCTTACCCAGCCGCGCGTGATCGGCGGCATCCACGACGCCTATCTCGAGGCCGGCGCGGACATCATCGAGACCAATACCTTCAACTCGAACGCCGTGTCGATGGCGGACTACGGCCTGAAGCATCTGGTCTACGAGCTGAACAGCGCCGGCGCGAAGCTTGCGCGCGATGTGGCGGACGCCTGGAGCAGACGTATCCCGGGCAGGCCGCGCTTCGTCGCCGGCGTACTCGGACCGACCAACCGAACGGCGTCGATCTCTCCCGACGTCAACGATCCCGGCTTTCGCAACGTGAGCTTCGACGAGCTGGTTGCCGCATACACCGAATGCGTGCGGGGGCTGCTCGACGGCGGCGCCGACCTGTTGCTCGTCGAGACGGTGTTCGACACGCTGAACTGCAAGGCGGCGCTGTTCGCCGTCGACGAGTATTTCACCCGCCACGGCGTGCACCGCCCGCTGATGATCTCCGCGACCATCACCGATGCGAGCGGCCGCACGCTCTCCGGGCAGACGCCGGAGGCGTTCTGGAACTCGGTGTCGCACGCACGGCCGCTCTCGGTGGGCCTCAATTGCGCGCTCGGCGCCAAAGACCTGCGCCCGCACATCGAGGAGCTTTCGCGAGTGGCGGACGTGCCCACCAGCCTGCACCCGAACGCCGGGCTGCCCAACGCGTTCGGCGAATACGACGAGTCGCCGGAGTACACGGCGTCCTTCCTCAAGGAGTTCGCGCAGGCCGGTTTCCTGAACATCGCCGGCGGTTGTTGCGGCACCACGCCCGCCCACATCCGCGCCATCGCGCGTTCCCTGGAGGGTGTCGCGCCGCGCGGCGTGCCGAAGGTGGAGAAAAAACTGCGGCTTTCCGGCCTGGAGCCGCTCAACATCGGCGACGACTCGCTGTTCGTCAATGTCGGCGAGCGTACCAACGTCACCGGCTCGAAGGCGTTCGCGCGCATGATCCTCGCCGGCGACTTCGCGCAAGCGCTGTCGGTGGCGCGCCAGCAGGTGGAGAACGGCGCGCAGGTGATCGACGTCAACATGGACGAGGCGATGCTCGACTCGAAGGCGGCGATGACACGTTTCCTGCGCCTCGTCGCCGCCGAACCGGACATCGCGCGCGTGCCCATCATGATCGACTCCTCGAAGTGGGAAGTGATCGAGGCGGGCCTCAAATGCATCCAGGGCAAGGGTATCGTCAACTCCATCAGCATGAAGGAGGGCGAAGCGGAATTCCTGCGCCAGGCGATGCTGCTGCGCCGCTATGGCGCGGCGGCGGTGGTCATGGCCTTCGACGAGAAGGGCCAGGCCGATACCCTCGCGCGCCGGATCGAGATCTGCACCCGCGCCTACCACCTGCTCGTGAAGGAGGCGGGGTTCCCCCCGGAAGACATCATCTTCGACCCGAACATCTTCGCGGTCGCCACCGGCCTCGAAGAGCACGCCACCTACGCCGTCGATTACATCGAGGCCACGCGCGCGATCCGCAAGGCGCTGCCGCACGCCAAGGTCTCGGGCGGCGTGTCCAATATCTCGTTCTCGTTCCGCGGCAACGATCCGGTGCGCGAGGCGATCCACACTGCCTTCCTGTACCACGCGGTGCACGCCGGCATGACCATGGGCATCGTCAACGCCGGGCAGCTCGGCGTGTACGCCGAGATCCCGAAGGATCTGCTGGAGCGCGTCGAGGACGTGCTGTTCAATCGCCGCCCCGACGCCACCGAGCGGCTGGTCGAGTTCGCGGAAACCTACAAGGCGGCGGCGAAGACCCAGGTCGAAGACCTCGCCTGGCGCTCGGGCACGGTGGCGGAGCGCCTCGCGCATGCGCTGGTGAAGGGAATCACCGGCTACATCATCGAGGATACCGAGGAGGTGAGACTGCAGTTCGAGCACCCGATCCAGGTGATCGAGGGTCCGCTGATGGACGGCATGAACGTGGTCGGCGACCTGTTCGGCGCCGGCAAGATGTTCCTGCCGCAGGTAGTGAAGTCGGCGCGGGTGATGAAAGAGGCGGTCGCCTACCTGGTGCCGTTCATCGAGGCGGAGAAGGCGAAGTCGGGCGGCCGCTCCAAGGGCAAGATCGTGATCGCCACCGTCAAGGGCGACGTGCACGACATCGGCAAGAACATCGTCGCCGTGGTGCTCCAGTGCAACAACTTCGAGGTGGTGAATCTCGGCGTGATGGTTCCCGCGGACAGGATCCTGAAGACCGCGCGCGAGGTAAACGCCGACATCATAGGGCTGTCGGGGCTGATCACGCCCTCGCTGGAGGAGATGGCCCACGTGGCGAAGGAGATGGAACGCGAGGGCTTCGAGGTCCCGCTGCTGATAGGCGGCGCGACGACCTCGCGCGTGCACACGGCGGTGAAGATCGAGCCCAACTACTCCGGTCCGACGGTGTGGGTGCCGGACGCGTCGCGCTCGGTGGGCGTGTGCACCAACCTGCTGTCGTCGGAGCTTCGCGGCCAGTACGTGCGCAAGGTCAAGGAAGAGGCGGCGAAGACGCGCAGCCAGCACCAGGGCAAGAAAGGCCCGGGCCCGCATCACCCGATCGCGGAGGCCCGCCGGTACGGGTTCAAGACCGACTGGACGACCTATGTGCCGCCGGCGCCGAAACAGCCCGGGCTGCACGTGTTCCGCGACTATCCGCTCGCGGAGATCGCAAACGCCATCGACTGGACGCCGTTCTTCCAGACCTGGGAGCTTGCCGGACGCTACCCCGCCATCCTGCGCGACAAGGTCGTCGGCGAGGCGGCGCGCAATCTGTTCGACGACGCGCAGAAGATGCTGGCGCGCATCATCGAGCAGAAGTGGCTGACCGCAGCCGCGGTGATCGGATTGTTTGCGGCGAACAGCGTGGGCGACGACATCGAGGTCTACGCCGACGAGTCGCGGCGCGAGGCGCTGACCACGTTCCATTTCCTGCGCCAGCAGACGATCAAGCCGGTTGACCGATTCAACCATTGCCTCGCCGATTACGTCGCGCCCAGGGAATCCGGCGTGCGCGACTGGCTCGGGGCCTTTGCCGTCACCAGCGGCAACGGCATCGAAGAACGGGTGGCGGATTACGAAGCGAAACACGACGACTACAACGCGATCATGCTCAAGGCGCTGGCGGACCGTCTCGCCGAGGGTTTCGCGGAACTGATGCACCTGCGGGTGCGGCGCGAATTCTGGGGCTACGCCGCCGACGAGAATCTCTCGGTCGAGGAGCTGATCGACGAAAAGTACCGCGGCATCCGCCCCGCCCCCGGTTATCCCGCCTGTCCCGATCACACCGAAAAAGGCCCGCTGTTCGCGTTGCTCGACGCAACGCGCAACGCCGGCATCCGGCTTACCGAGTCGTACGCGATGCTGCCCGCCGCAGCGGTGAGCGGCTTCTATTTCTCGCATCCGCAGTCGCAGTACTTCGCGGTGGCCAAGATCGACCGCGACCAGGTCGAAGACTACGCCCGACGCAAGGCAATGCCGTTGCCGGCGGTCGAGCGCTGGCTTGCGCCGAACCTCGGCTACGACCCGTCCGCCGCGCTGGCGGCATGAGCGCTGCCCGTAGCGCCCGGGAGCGAGTTCCGATCTGGAATTGGGGTAGCATCGCCGCACCAGGAACTCGCGTCCAGGCATGCCGTCTCTTCGCGATACATCGCGCCGCCATGGCACTGGCGGCGCTCGGGCGCTTGTCGCAGCGTTGCTTCTGGCTGCCGGGCTTGCAGCAGCCGAGCCGGTGCGGCTGCATCGGTTCACGGTCTCGATCGACCCGGAACTGACGCAGATCGCGGTGCGCGCCTGCTTCCAGGGCAAGCCGCCCGAGGCGCTGGTCGCCGGCTCGCTCGACGCGCCGCTCGCGCTCGTCGAGGCTCGCGTCGAAGGCGCGCGCAAGCCGATCGAGCCGAGCGGATCGCTCAGCATGAAGAGCGTTCCGGACGACGGGTGCGTAGCCTATCGCGTCGACGTATCGCGGCCGATCCGACGCCACGACCGCAGCGGCGACAAGGTTTACCGCGTCGGCCGCGACCTGCTGGTCTCGGTCGGCCTGTGGTTCTGGCGCCCGGAAAGATTGGGCGCGGACGAGGACGCGGTCGTCGAGTTCGCTCTGCCCGAAGACGTCGCCGTGTCGGCGCCGTGGCAGCCGGTCTCTCCCGCAGTGCGCCCCACTTTCCGGCTCGGCCGCACGCCGTACGACTGGCCCGCGACGGTGGCCTTCGGTCGCTTCCGCGAGCGCGAGATACGGGTCGGCGGCGCGAGGCTGCGGCTGGCGGTGCTCGACGGCGCCCCCCAGGTCGATGCCGACAGGATCCAGGCCTGGCTGACCGAAGCTGCGCAGATAATCGCCGGCCTGTACGGCCGCTTTCCGGTGCGCCAGGCGCAGCTGCTGGTCGTGCCCAACGCGCGCGGCAACGAACCGACGCCTTGGGCCTACGTGGTGCGCGGCGGCGGCCCGGCGGTGCACTTCTTCGTCAACCAGCACCGCCCGATCGAGGAATTCTTCGAAGACTGGACCGCGGTGCACGAGCTTTCGCACCTGACGCTGCCCTTCGTCGGTGACGAGGACGCGTGGCTGTCGGAAGGCGTGGCCACCTATTATCAGAACGTCTTGCGCGCACGCGCCGGGAAGCTGACCGCGCGGGACGCGTGGGCGAGGATGCATGCGGGCTTCCTGCGCGGGCGCGAGAGCGCGGCGGGCATGACGCTGGAGCAGGCCACGGCGAGCATGGATCGAGGCGGCTCTTTCCTGCGCGTGTACTGGGAAGGTGCGGCGATGGTGCTGCTTGCCGACGTGCGATTGCGCCAGCTGACGGCCGGCAAGCAGTCGATGGACAGCGCGCTCGCGACGCTGCACGAATGCTGCCTGGGCGAGGATCGGGCATGGACTGCGGTGGAGCTGTTCGACAAGCTCGACGAGATCACCGGGACCCATGTCTTCCGCGAGCTGTACCAGGCGCACGTGCGCTCGAAACCCTTTCCGGACTTGAACGGCGTGTACCGGCAGCTCGGGCTGCAGCCGGTCTCGGGCGGGCTGGAGCTGCTGCCCGACGCGCCGCGCAAGGACGTGCGCGACGCGATCATGAACGAGGCCGCGATGTTCGTCAGCGGCTTGGAAGGAAGGTGAAGCGGTGGCCGGCGAAGTCCTGTTTGCGTATCTGCATTTCCTTTCGGTGATCGCGCTCGGCGCCATGCTGGTCGCCGAGTTGCTGCTGCTGTCCGCCGCCGACGCGCTTGCGGCGCGGCGGCTGGCGTGGATCGATCTCGGTTACCTGGCCGCGGCAATCGCGGCGCTCGGCTCCGGCGTCATGCGTGTCGGCTGGTACGGCAAGGGCGCGGCTTTCTACCTGCACAACCCGGTGTTCTGGATCAAGCTTGCGCTGTTCGTCGCGATCGGACTGATATCCATCACGCCGACGCGCTATTTCCTGCGCTGGCGGCGCGAGGCGCCGGAAGGCGGCGCGCCGGCCGCCGAGACGGCGTACGTGCGCCGTTTCGTCGCGGTGGAGATCGTCCTCGCCGCATTTCTGCCGCTCGCCGCGGTGCTGATGGCGCGCGGCATCGGAAGCCAGCCCTGAACATGCGGGCGTTCGCGTCGGCCGCACTCGGCGCGGCGATGCTCGGCGCGGCGCAGGCCGCGACCGTGCACCACTACACGGTCCGCGTCGATCCCTCGCTCGAGCGGCTTGCGGTGCATGCCTGCTTCGATGGCGGCGCGCCGGCCGCTCTCGCCGCCGAATCCGACGGCGCGTCGCTGTATCTCGAAGACATGCGCGTACGCGACGCGCCCGAGGCGAAGATCGCGATCCGGCGCCGCGAGGCGCTGCTGGCCAATGTCCCCGAAAACGCCTGTATCGACTACGCAGTGGCCCTGAGGCCGTCGACGAGCGGCGCGCTGCAGGGAAGCGGCCCGGAAACACGGCGCATCGGCCGCCATATGCTGACTTCCTTCGGCGACTGGCTGTGGCGGCCGAAAACCATGCGTACCGACGAAGACGTCGAGCTGCGTTTCGTTCTGCCTGCGGCGGTGCGCGTGTCCGCGCCGTGGCGCAGCGTCGGGCCGGACGGCGAGGCGGTGTTCCGCATCGGGCCTGCGCCGTTCGACTGGCCGGGCGTGGTGGCTTTCGGTGCGTTCGAGCCCGTGCAATTCGAGGTCGCCGGCGTTCACGTCGAACTCGCCTTGCTCGACGATGCGCCGCGCATTTGGGTGGCGGACTGGATCGCAAACGCCGTGCGCGGGATCGCGACCGCGTACGGCCGGTTTCCGGTCGGGCGCCTGCAGGTGGTGGTCGCTCCGGTTGCACGAGGACGGGGGCCGGTACCCTGGGCGTATGTCTCGCGCGGCGGCGGGTCGGCGGTGCATCTGTTCATCAATCCCGCCTATCCGCCGCGCGAGTTCGAACTGGACTGGAGCGCGACGCACGAGATGTCGCATCTGTTTCTGCCTTATGTCGATTCGCGCGACGCCTGGCTGTACGAGGGGCTGCCGACGTATTACCAGAACGTACTGATGGCGCGTGGCGGCGCAATCACCGTCGACGACGGCTGGCTGCGGTTGTACGGCGGGCTTCGCCGCGCCGAAGAGTTGGGCCGCGGTCTGGCGCTGTCCCAGGCCGCGCAACAGATCCTACGGCCGGGAATGTACCGGCGCGTGTATTGGGGCGGCGCGGCGATGCTGCTGGAGGCCGACCTGCGGCTGCGAGCCCAGGGCGGCTCGCTCGATGCGGCGCTGGAAGCGCTCGGCCGCTGCTGCCTCGATGAGCCGCGGCGCTGGCGCGCCGAGGAGATTCTGGCGCGACTCGATGCGGCCGCCGGATCGAGCGTGTTCACCGACGTGTACCGCGAGATGTACGACCGGCCGGTGTTTCCCGATTTCGATGCCATGTTCGCCCGAGCCGGGGTGGACGTCTTTGGCGGCGAAGTGAAGTACTCCGGCGACGAGTCGGCGCGCAAGCTGCGCGAGGGCATCATGTCGCCCAGGTAGTGCCGCGATCACCAAAGAGACATGGAGAACTTCCAAAACGATATATGAGCACCAAGGCACAAAGACACCAAGAAACCCGGAACCGCAAAGGAAACCGTAATTCGTGTTTTGCTTTTCTTGGTGGCTTCGTGTCTTGGTGGTTAACCTGTTTTTGATTTTCTCTGTGTCTGTGGTGAATTCCGGCTGTCTCAGGGAACAAAGCGGACAGGCGCCAGCCCGCATGCGCTACCATCGCCGCCCATGACCGCCAACGAGCTGTGCTTTTTCGCCGCGACCGAGCTTGCGCGCATGATCCGCGCGCGCGAAGTGTCGGCACGCGAAGTGATGCAGGCGCATCTCGCCCAGATCGAGCGCACCAATTCCGGGGTCAATGCCATCGTCACGCTCATGCCCGAACGGGCGCTCGAGGGCGCGCGCGAGATCGACGCGCGGCTCGCGCGCGGCGAGGACCCCGGGCCGCTCGCCGGGCTGCCGGTCGCGCACAAGGATCTGGCGCTCACCCGCGGCGTGCGCACCACCTTCGGCTCGCCGATCTTCCGTGACTTCGTGCCGGAGGTCGACTCGGTGATCGTGGAGCGGCTGGGGCGCGCCGGCGCCGTGATGCTGGGCAAGACCAACACCCCCGAGTTCGGCGCCGGTTCCCAGACCTTCAATCCGGTGTTCGGCACGACCCGCAATCCCTACGACACGACGAAGACCTGCGGCGGCTCGAGCGGCGGCGCGGCCGCCGCGCTCGCCTGCGGGATGGTGCCGATCGCGGACGGCTCCGATCTCGGCGGCTCGCTGCGCAACCCGGCGAGCTTCTGCAACGTGGTCGGGCTGCGCCCGTCGGCGGGACGGGTGCCCAACTGGCCGAGCTTCTCGGCCTGGTTTTCTCTGTCCGTGGTGGGCCCGATGGCACGCACCGTGCAGGACGCGGCGCTGATGCTCGCCGCGACTGCCGGGCCGGACGCGCGGGCGCCGATATCGATCGAGGAACCGGGCGAGATCTTCGCCCGGCCCCTCGAGCGGGATTTCCGCACTGCGCGCGTCGCGTGGAGCCGGGACCTCGGCGGATTGCCGGTCGAGCCCGAAGTCGCCCGCGTGCTGGAAGCGCACCGCGCCGTGTTCGAGGAGCTCGGCTGCCGCGTCGAAGAAGCCACGCCGGATCTGCGCGATGCCGACGAGATCTTTCAGGTGCTGCGCGCCTGGCACTTCGAGCTCTCCCACGGCGAGCTGCTGCGGACCAAACGCCGGTTCCTGAAGGACACAGTGGTGTGGAACATCGAGCAGGGCGCGAAACTGAGCGGCCCGCAGGTGGGCGCAGCGGAACGCGCCCGCACGAATCTGTTCCATCGAATGCGCGAATTCATGGACAATTACGACTTCCTCGTCGCGCCGGTCGTGCAGGTGTTGCCGTTCGATGCGCAGTTGCCCTATGTCACGCAGATCAACGGCGTGCAGATGCCGACCTACATCGACTGGATGAAGTCCTGCTGCCGGATCAGCGTGACCGAGCAGCCGGCGATCTCCGTGCCGTGCGGCTTTTCTGGCGACGGGCTGCCGGTCGGCGTGCAGATCGTGGGCCGCTACCGCGACGACTTCGGCGTGCTCCAGCTCGCATGCGCGTTCGAGCGGGCCACCGGGTACTGGAGGCGGCGTCCGGCACTTGCCGCCTGACGCAGGACGATCGCGTCTCATCAAATGAAAGGCAACATGCTTCGCTCCCGCATCGCATCGCTCGCGGCTCTGCTGCTTTGCTGCTGTTTCGCTGCCGGCGCGCAGGCCCAGGGCCAGCAACCGTCCCAGGCTCCGCCGGGCGAAGAGCGACCGACGCAGAAAGGCCGCGTCTATCTGTACGACCTCGAGGGCATCTGGGTGTACGGGCCTTACCTCGAGGCGCTCGCCAAGGCGCGCATGCCGCACCGGGTGGCGAAGCGCACGCCGCCGGTGGTGATCGGCATCTCGCGGCAGGGGCGCTCCTACCCCGTGGTCATCACCAATTTCGACAAGGCGGCGATGCAGGCCGCGCTCGACGTCGAACCAGACGGAAAGCCCGGCGCCTACCGCCTGGTTCTGGGTGCCGAGGATCGGCCGACGTCGAGCGCCGAGGTGAAATACCTGCGCTTCGCCGGGACGCGAAACGACAAGGGAAAATTCGATCGTCTGAGAATGGCGGAGCCGTATTTCATGAACGGCCGCTGGGGCGAATTCGTCTACCTCGGCGGCGAGCTGGCACCGCGCGTGAATCGCATCGTGATCGCCGGGAAATACAAGGATGGCCGGGGCCGCGACTGGGAATTTTCCGACGCGGGCCAGGCGAGCTGGCCGGACAGGAAGTTCTCCTACGAGCTTTCGCTCAACGATCCGGGCGCGGACTGCGAATATCTCGAGACCGATGACGCGAGGGCCCCGGACGGCAAAGTCCGCTACGGCTACGCCTGGTCCGGCGGCAGGCTCGAGCTGTTCGAGGCCTCGCTGGTCGAGAAAAAGGTGCGCTGCGCGGCCAGGCCCTTCGCGGTGCTGAGCCCGCAATGAAGGAGACGAAAGGAAGCCAGAACCGGTCGATAACGTACGGCACAACTGAAAGGAGGAGAGACATGACGGTAAAAATGGCAGGCATCGCAGCAATCCTGATCGGCATGACGGCGAGCGTCGCAGCTGCCGCGGAGTGCCGCATCACCGAAGACGAGATCCTGGCCGCAGAAGCGCGTCGCTACGAGGCGCAGACCGGAAACGATTTTCCGGCGCTGGACCGGATCTACGGCGACGACATGATCTACATCCATTCCACCGCGGCGGTGGACACCAAGGCGTCCTACCTCGGGACGCTGAAAGCCGGGACCGTGAGATACCGGACCATGCGCCTGCTCGACTCGAAGGTGCGCGTCTATGACTGCCTGGCGATCATGACCGGCACCGCACGCTTCGACGTCACGGTCAAGGGAGAGGACATCACCGTCGATCTGCGCTTCACCGAAACCTGGGCCCGGCGCGGCAACGAGCTGCAATTCATCTCCTGGCAGTCGACGCGGGTTCCGCCGAAGTAATCACCCGGGCTCCGAGCTGGACGGCGCCCCGCGGCGCCGTTTTTTTTGCTTGGACGATTGCAAACCCCGCCTTCTACAATGGCGGGGTTTGCCTTCTATCGCAGTTTTTTCCCCGCTCCACGATGGCCGAGGCGCAAACCAAGCAACGACTGGACAGCATCCAGGACACGCTGGCTCAGATTCGCGTCCTGCTGCACAGGCACGGGCTGGTCGAGGAGCTGGTGCACAGGCAGGACATGCGTCGCCACGAGCTGGTCGAGTCGCTGGTGCACAAGCAGAACCTTGCCGAGCTGCAGACCCGGCTCGACCGGCTGCATCCGGCCGACATCGCGGCGGTGCTGGAGCAGCTGCCGCTGCCCGAGCGCCGCGCGATCTGGAACCTCGTCAAGGCGGAGCGCGACGGCGAGATCCTGCTCGAGGTGTCCGATGCGGTGCGCGAGACGCTCATCGCCGACATGGACCCGGCGGAGCTGGTTGCCGCGGCCGAGCAACTCGATACCGACCAGATCGCGGACCTCGCGCCCGACCTGCCGCAGGATGTCATCGCCGACGTCTTCCGTTCCCTCTCGACGGAGGAACGGGAGCAGTTGCGCGCCGCGCTTTCCTATCCCGAAGGGTCGGTGGGCGCGATCATGGATTTCGAGATGGTCACGGTGCGGGAGGACGTCACCCTCGAAGTCGTGCTGCGTTACCTGCGCCGCCTGGACGAGTTGCCCGACCACACCGACCAGTTGTTCGTCGTCGATCGGCAAGAGGTGTTTCGCGGCGCACTGCCGATCGCCAGGCTGATCGTGACCGAGCCGGAAAAGCTCGTCTCCGAGGTGATGACTACCGGCGGGATTACCTTCCGGCCGGAGGAGAGGGCGCAGAGCGCCGCGCAGGCGTTCGAGCGCTACGACCTCGTCTCCGCCCCGGTGGTCGATGCCAGAGCCAAGGTCGTCGGACGGGTGACCGTGGCGGCGGTGGTGGACGTCATTCGCGAGGAGTCCGAGAGCGAGCTGCTGTCCATCGCCGGCCTGCGCGAAGAGGAAGATATTTTCGCCTCGGTGTGGAAAAGCGCGCAAAACCGCTGGCTCTGGCTGGCGGTCAATCTGTGCACCGCTTTTTTCGCCTCGCGGGTCATCGGCGCGTTCGAGGGCACCATCGCCAGGATCGTCGCGCTCGCCACCCTGATGCCGATCGTGGCCGGGATCGCCGGCAACTCCGGCAACCAGACCACCACGCTCATGATCCGGGCGATCGCGCTGGGGCAAGTCAGCCCGGCCAACACGAGGCGACTGGTGGCCAAGGAGCTCGCCATCAGCCTGCTCAACGGCATGGTCTGGGGCGGAGTGGCGGGGCTGTTCGCCTTCTGGCTGTACCGCAGCGTGCCGCTCGGCCTGGTGATGACCGGCGCGATGCTGCTCAACCTGGTGGTCGGGGCGCTGGTGGGGATGCTGGTGCCGTTGCTCATGCAGAAGCTCGGCCGCGACCCGGCGATCGGCTCGAGCGTGCTGCTCACGTTCACCACCGACAGCATGGGGTTCTTCATATTTCTGGGCCTGGCGACCGTCTTTCTGCTTTGAGGCGTCGGCCTCTCCCCGCCGCCGAACATGGCGGCGGCGATCTCCAGTAGCATCCCGGTGTGCGGCTCGGACGCTGCACCGAAGCGGACGCCGAAGCGCTCATGAAACCTGCCGCACTGCTCATCTGGGTCGCGATCGCGGCCGCCCTGCCGCCGAGCGCGCCTGCGCTTGCCGGCAGCGGTGAAATCACGCTGATCCACATCGGAGACCTGCACGGCCATCTGATTCCCCGGCCCGTCGCGCGGGAGGGCGGCAGCGGCCGGACGGAGGGCGGACTGGCTCGGATCTATACGAAAATTCGCGAGATCCGCGCCCGGGGAACGCCGACCGTTCTGGTGAACACCGGCGATACGGTGCAAGGTTCGGCGGAAGCGCTGTTCACTCGCGGGCAGGTCATCGTCGACGTGCTGAATCGTTTCGGGATCGACGCGTTCAATCCGGGCAATTGGGATTTCGTCTACGGCAGCCGGCGCTTCGTGGAAACGTTCGCCGGCAACGCGCCGGCGGCCAACTGGAACGCGATCGCGGCCAACCTGTACTACGTCACCCGGGAAGCGGACCCGCAGACTTTCTTTCCGGACCTGGGCGGCCGGCGCGTCCTGCCGCCTTATCTGGTCAGACAGTTCGGCGATCTCAAGGTCGGCATCCTCGGGCTGACCAGCGATCGCGGTCCGATGGTGGTGGGCAGGAACGTGACGAAAGGACTGGCATTCTCGCGGGGCGAGGCGGAACTGGGAGAGCTCATTCCGGTGCTGCGCAATGTCGAGAAGGTCGATCTGCTGGTCGTTGCTTCCGAACTGGGTCTGGCCGTCAATATCCGGATGGCGGATCAATTTCCGGGTATCGATGTGATCCTGTCCTCCGACATGCACGAGGAAACGCGCCGGCCCGTCGTGACGAAGACCGGCACGATCGTCGTGGAGGAGGGGCAGGACGGCACGATGCTCGGCGAGCTGAATCTGAAGATCGTCGACGGCAAACTGCGCGACTGGCGCTGGACCGCGCATGTGATCGACGACTCCATCGCGGAGGACGCCGGCATCGCACAGGCGGTGCGACGGGCACGCGAGAGCTTCGTGCGGGGGCCCGGCTTCCTGCCGCACGTGAACCCGTTCAACGGCGCGCGCCTGAATCGTCCCATCGATACCGTCGTGGGCTACACCAAGGTGCCGCTCTACCGCGGCAATTTCTCCGACAGCCAGATACCGGGCGTCGTCGAAGGCTCCTCGCACGACTTCCTAGCCGACGCCTTCCGGGCGGCTACCAAGGCCGACATCGGCGCGATGCGAGGATTCCGCTACGGCACGCAGGTTGCACCGGGGCCGATCCGGCTCGAGGATCTCTATCACTTCATCCCGATCGGGCCGCAGATCGGCGTGGTCAGGATCCAGGGCCGCTGGATCAAGCGCCAGCTCGAAAATTCCGTCGAAGGAACGCTCGACCCCAACCCTGCGTACTGGACCGGCGGCTGGGTGTTCGCGTACAGCGGCCTGACTTTCGATCTCGATCCCTACCGCGCGCCCGGCTTCCGTGCGACCAACATCCGCGTCAACGGCAAACCGCTCGATCCCGAAGCCGTCTATTCCTACGCGGGGTACTGGTACCCCGACGACCCCGAGGAGATCAACGGCTGCGAGTGCCCGAAGATCCCGGGCACGTTGATTCAGGTACAGACAGCGGACAGCGGCGAGATTCTCGACGCGACCGATGTCGTCGTGCGCTATCTCGAATCCCTGCCCGGCAAGACCGTGGACCCGCAGCTACACAGGATCCGGCTGTCGAAGCCGCTGCCCCGGCCGTTGTTCGGCTTCCCGGAAATCCAGCCGCTGCACGGCGCCAGGCCGAACTGACCGGCGGCGCGCGCATCCGGACGCGATTTCCCCTCGTAAATGGGTGTAAGTTAGTCACTGCAGTTCCGACCAAGACGCGTCTTCCCGGAGAAACCGCATGCTGATCCGCAAGCCGTCCGACATCGTCCCCTCCGAAATCACCCCACAGCCGGTCTATGCGCGCCGGCGCGAGTTCATGAAGTCCGCCGCGCTGCTCGGCCTCGCCGCGGGCCTGGGACCGCTCGCGCACGCGAATGCCTCGGCCGCGGCCGTGCTGGCGCCGCTGAAGAAGAGCCCGTTCTCGACCGCCGAACCCCAGACCCCGTTCGACAACGTGACGCACTACGGGAACTTCTACGAATTCGGCACCGACAAGGAGGATCCCGCCGACCATTCCGGCAGCCTGCGCGTGCGCCCGTGGGCCGTGCGCGTCGAGGGCGCGGTCAGGAAGCCCGGCACGTTCGACATCGAGACCCTGCTCAAGCTCGCGCCGCTCGAGGAGCGCATCTACCGCATGCGCTGCGTCGAGGGGTGGTCGATGGTCATTCCCTGGGTAGGCTACCCGTTCTCGGAACTCGTCAAGCGCGTCGAGCTGTCCGGCAACGCGAAGTACGTCGAGTTCACCACCTTGCTCGATCCGCAGCAGATGCCAGGCCAGAAGGTGCCGGTGCTGGACTGGCCCTATGTCGAGGGACTGCGCATGGACGAGGCGATGCATCCGCTGACGCTGCTCACGGTGGGACTCTACGGACAGCCGCTGCCCAGCCAGAACGGCGCGCCGGTGCGCATCGTGGTGCCGTGGAAGTACGGCTTCAAGAGCGCCAAATCGATCGTTCGCATCCGCTTCGTCGAGCAGCAGCCTCTGACCTCGTGGAACAAGGCGGTTCCCCGCGAATACGGCTTCTACTCCAACGTCAACCCGCACGTGGACCATCCGCGCTGGAGCCAGGCCAAGGAACGGCGCATCGGCGAGTTCCTCAAGCGCGAGACGCTGATGTTCAACGGTTATGCCGACCAGGTGGCGAGCCTCTACGCCGGCATGGACCTGCAGAAGTATTTCTGAGCGAGGATTTCACCACAGAGACACAGAGCCACAGAGAAAAACTAAATACGAGAACAAACCACCAAGGCACCACGGAAATTACGATCCGTTTCAGCCTTTCTTGGTGCCTTCGTGTCTTGGTGGTTAACCTGTTTTTGATTTTCTCTGTGCCTCTGTGTCTTGGTTGATAAGCACCATGTCCAGATTCCAGCCGAAGCCGGAACAGATCAAGTGGATGAAGGCGGTGCTGTTCGCGCTGTGCCTGACGCCTTTGCTCGTGCTCGTCTGGCGCGCCTTCAATGCGCGGCTCGGCGCGAACCCGATCGAGTTCGTGGAGCGCTCCACCGGCTGGTGGACGCTCGCGTTGCTGATGATCACGCTGTCGGTGACGCCGCTGCGGCGCTGGCTCGATGCGCCGTGGCTGCTGCGGCTGCGGCGCATGCTCGGCCTGTTCGCCTTCTTCTACGCCTGCATGCACTTCGGCACCTGGCTCATCATCGACCAGTTCTTCGACTGGCACGCGATCGTGAAGGACATCGCCAAGCGGCCGTACGTCACGGTGGGTTTCACCGCCTTCGTGCTGCTGATTCCGCTCGCGGCCACCTCCACCAACGCCATGGTGCGCCGGCTCGGCGCGGCGCGATGGCAGGCGCTGCACCGTTTCGTCTATCTCATCGCGGCGCTCGGCGTCACGCATTTCTGGTGGCTGGTGAAAAAGGACATTCGCGAGCCGCTTGCCTTTGCCGCCGTGCTCGCGGTCCTGCTCGGCGCGCGCGCGGTATACCTGTTGCGCAAGCGCTCGATGCCCGCAGCGCGCTCGCAGGCCGCCTGAGCTTTTCCCGGGTTGTCGTCTTTCGCGTCGCCGGTTAGAGTGCCTTGGCGGAGCGGGGCCTATGCGAATCGGCGTTCCGAAGGAGATCAAGGACCACGAATACCGGGTCGGGCTCTCGCCCGCGGGCGTGCATGCGCTCGTCGCGCGCGGCCATGAGGTCCTCATCGAGGCCGGCGCGGGCGCGGCCGTCGGTTTCGGCGACCCGCAGTATCAATCGGCCGGCGGCAGGATCGTCTCCAGCGCGGCCGAGGCCTTCTCCGCCGACATGGTGGTCAAGGTCAAGGAGCTGCAATCCGCCGAGTACGGCCTGGTGCGACGCGGGCAGATACTGTTTGCCTATCTGCATCTTGCGCCCGATCCCGCGTTGCTCGACGCGCTGCTCGCCGCCGACGTGAGCGGCGTCGCCTTCGAGACGGTCAGCGATTCCTCGGGCGCGCTGCCGCTGCTGGCGCCGATGTCGCGCATTGCCGGGCGGCTCTCCATCCAGTTCGGCGCGTGGGCGCTGCAGATGGCGAACGGCGGATCCGGCGTGCTGCTGGGCGGCGTGCCCGGCGTGCCGCCGGCGAAAGTGGTGGTGATCGGCCCGGGCGAGTCGGGCTCGAACGCGGCGCAGACGGCGGTGGGTATGGGCGCCGACGTTACCGTGCTGGGCACCAACATCGGCAAGCTTGCGCGGCTGGACCAGATTCATCGCGGGCGCGTGAAGACGGCCTATTCGGAACCGTTGGCAATCGCGGAACACGTCGCCGGCGCCGACCTGGTCGTGGGCGCGGTGTTGTTGCCCGGCAAGCTCGCGCCGAAGCTGATTTAGCGCGCGCTCTTGAGGCAAATGCGCCGCGGCTCGGTCCTGGTCGACATCTCGATCGACCAGGGCGGCATCGCGGAAACGTCGCGGCCGACGTCGCACTCGCAGCCGATCTACGTCGAGGAAGGCGTCATCCATTACTGCGTGCCCAACATGCCCGCGGCGGTCGCCCGTACCGCCACGCTCGCGCTCACCCAGGCCACTCACCCCTACGTGCTGGCGCTGGCCGATCGCGGGCTGGACGCCGTGGACGCCGACGCGGGCCTCGCCGCCGGTTTGCAGATCTTTGCCGGTCACGTCACGCACCGCGGTCTGGCGAAGGATCTGAACCGTCCATACGTTGCGTACAGCGAGCTTCGCTCTCGACAAAGATCGACCTGAGGGCATCGACCCGGTGCCGGGTTTGGTATGCGGTCGAACTTCGACGACCGCATGCGCGAGCCGCTGGTTCACTCTGATCGCCTACCGGGTCGGCTGCCAGTCGTTGATTGCAGCGCTTCCCAGGCCGCGCCGTCAGGCGGCCGGCCTTTCCGCCCGTGCGGCGAGATAGATGCCCGACAGCAGCAGGGCGAAACCGGCGAATTGCAGCGGCGCGAAGCGTTCGCCGAGCAGCAGCCAGGCGAGCGCCGCTGCACCGATCGGTTCGCCGAGGATGGACACCGCAACGAAGGTTGCGGACACCCGGCGCAGCGCCCAGTTGAGCGCGGTGTGGCCGAGGAGCTGCGGCCCTACGCCGAGGGCGAGGATGAGCGCCCAGGCAGTAGTCGTTGCATGCGGCGGGACGTGCGCAGCGACGCAGCCTAGCGTTAGCGCCGCTGCCGCGACCGCGTATGCGGTGAAGACGTAGGTCAGCAGCGCCACCCGTGCTCGCAGCGCGCGTCCCGCGAGCAGATAGCCCGAAACCGCAATCGCGCCGGCGAGCGCGAGAAGGTTGCCCGTGGTCGGCGACGTGCCCGACACGGCGCTGGAAGCGTCGGATGCGAAAATGAATGCGCTTCCCGCCAGGGTCAGCCCGATGCCGGCGAGCGTTCCCGCGCCCGGCCGCTCGCGCAACAGCAGACCGGACGCCACCGCCACCCACAGCGGATTGGTGGTGACGAGCGCGGTGCTGCTTGCCACCGAGGTGTACTCCAGCGACGCGATCCAGGTCCAGAAATGCAGCGCGAGCAGCAGCCCCGAGCCCGCGCACAGCAGGCGGTCTCGCCATGGCAGGCGCGCGAGCTCCGCGGCTGCGGATCGCAGCGCGATCGGCGCGAGCGCCAGCGCCGCGATCGACAGCCGCCCGGCCGCAATGAGCAGGGACGACGCGCCTTCGGCCTGCGCGTAGCGGATCAGGATCGAGGCGGTCGAGACGACCGCCACGCCGCCGAACAGGATCGCATGCGCAACGGCTGGGCTGCGGCTCAACGGCGGCTCACCGCAGCACGAAGGACGATCAGTGAACCTGATCCGGGGGAACGGGAAGCCCGGCGATCGAATAGACTTCGATGCCCTCTTCGCGCAGCTCGTCTACCTCGCCGTGCGAAGCCTGCCCGCGGATCGAACGCGAGGGCGCCTCCTTGTAATGGATCCTGCGCGCCTCTTCCGGGAAGCGCCTGCCGACGTCCTCGGTGCTCCTGATCAGCTGTTCGATGAGCTTGCGTCGCATCGTTTCCATCGCGTCGGCGTTGACGACGTCGTGCCGCGACTCCGGCTCGCTATCGTGCGCGCCGGTGTTGACATAGGGCGCGGAGGGTCGTCGTGCGACCGACGCCGAGCCGCAGACCGGGCAGGAAAGGCGTCCGTTTTCG
Source organism: Burkholderiales bacterium (assembly GCA_035651315.1). Classification (GTDB taxonomy): domain Bacteria; phylum Pseudomonadota; class Gammaproteobacteria; order Burkholderiales; family Eutrophovitaceae; genus DASRFY01. Next base: position 6,064 of record DASRFY010000187.1, on the reverse strand, counting down.
GCCTGCGCCGCGAATTCTTCCGGCGAGGAAAACCAGCCCTCGAACCGGTGTGCGTTGTCGCAGGAGAGGTTGTAGACGACCATGCGGATCCAAATGATGTCGGCTAAATGCGCAATCTGGCGGCCGGAAACGGCACCAAAAGTGTAGCGGAAATCACGCCCTCTTTCGCTCGAACCTTCTCAGGGCAGCAGGCGCTCGCCGGCGAAAAGGTCCTCGACGCGTTCGCGGGCCCGGACCAGATGAATCGCGTCGCCGTCGATCATGACTTCGGCGGCACGCGGCCGGGTGTTGTAGTTCGAGCTCATGCTCATGCCGTAGGCGCCGGCGGACAGGACGGCCAGCAGGTCGCCCTCGCGGACCGCGAGCCGCCGTTCGTGCGCAAGGAAGTCGCCGCTTTCGCACACCGGTCCGACGACGTCGTAGACCGCGGCGGGCGCCGCCACGCGCGCGGCGGGAAGGATCTCGTGATAGGCCTCGTAGAGCGCCGGGCGCATGAGGTCGTTCATCGCCGCGTCCACCACGGCGAAATTCTTCGCCTCGCCGTGCTTGAGGTATTCGATCCGCGTCAACAGCACGCCGGCGTTGCCGACCAGCGAGCGGCCGGGTTCGAGCAGAATCCTCTGCGGCCGGTCGCCCACCGTTTCGAGCAGCGCCGAGACGTACACCTGCGGCGAGGGCGGCGCCTCATCGGCATAGCGGATGCCAAGGCCGCCGCCGAGATCCAGATGTTCGACGGCAATGCCCTCGCCGGCGAGCCGGTCCGCGAGGTGGAGGACTTTCTTCGCCGCGTCGACGAAGGGCGCCACCTCGATCAGCTGCGAGCCGATATGGCAGCCGATGCCGAGCACCCGCAGGTGCGGGGAGCGGTGCGCGCTGCGGTACAGCCGCAATGCGTCGCCGAATGCAACGCCGAACTTGTTCTCCTTGAGCCCGGTGGAAATGTAACGGTGCGTCTTCGGATCGACGTCGGGATTGACCCGCAGGCTGACCGGCGCGCGCCGGCCGCTCTCTCTCGCGATGCGCTCGATGCGGTACAGCTCCGATTCGGATTCGACGTTGAAGCAGAGCACCCCGGCGGACAACGCGAACCGGATTTCCTCCTCGCTCTTGCCCACGCCCGAGAACACGGTTCGTCCCGGTTCGCCGCCCGCAGCGATGACCCGCTTCAATTCCCCGCCGGAGACGATGTCGAAGCCGCTGCCGAGCTGCGCGAACAGGTTCAGGATCGCGAGGCTGGGATTCGCCTTGGCTGCATAGCAGATCAGGTGCGCACGCGCGGCGAACGCCCCGTCGTAGGCGAGAAAGGCATCGGCGAGAGCGGCGCGGGAGTAGACGTAGCACGGCGTGCCGAACTGCTCGGCGACGCGCGAGACCGGGACGCGCTCGGCGAACAGCGCGTCGCCCCGATATTCGAAGGGATTCACTTGTTGTTGGTCTTGTCGGCGCGGTCCTGCTTCTGGTCGCCGGGCAGGTAGAGCGGACCCTTCTGCCCGCAGGCCGCGAGCACGAGCAGCAACAGAAGGAGCAGGCAAAGACGGCGCATCGCAGGGCATCCCGAGGCGGCGCAGTGTAGCACAGCGCGCAACCGCGACTCGGTCCTGTCTTTTCCCAGTCACCGCATTTAGATGTCCAGGTACCACCGCCCTTTCTCGTTCAGATGCGCGCGGGCGGCCCGGTGATCCGGGAAGGCCCGCTCCACCACGCGCCAGAAGCGTCGCGAATGGTTCAGCTCGATCAGATGCGCCAGCTCGTGCACCACGACGTAGTCGATGGCCGTCTGCGGCGCCTGGATGAGCCGCCAGTTCAGCCGCACTTCGCGCTTGACGTTGCAGCTTCCCCATTGCGTGCGTGCGTTGGACAGGAAAAGCCGCGGCGGCTCGAGCGACAGTCGCTGCGCGTAATGTGCGACGCGCTCGACGAAGTGGCTCGTGGCGTGGCGTCGATACCACGAAACCACGGCTTCGCGCACCGCCGCTTCGCCGTGCGTGCCCGGCACCGTCACCCGCAGACGCTGCGGCGCGAGCAGGATCGCGGTTGTCGCGACAGAATCGTCTTCGACCTCCAGCGCGAGTTCGCGGCCGAGAAAAGGCAGGCTGACGCCGTTCGCCCAGCGCTGCGCGCGGCGCTGCCGCCGGGACCAGGTCTCCAGCTTGCGCAACACCCAGTCCGCAGCCTCACGCAGCGCACGATCGATCCGCGCCTGCGTACTGCGCCATGGCGCATGTACCGCGAGACCGTCCTCGTCGACGATGAAAACGACGGTGCGCCGCCGCTGGCTGCGCTTGAGTAGATAGGGAATATCGCGGTCGCCCAGCCGGATGGCCCGCGGCTCGGCCACGCTTTCGACCGGGAACAGATCCGCTATGAGTTGCGCGCGCTGCCCAGGCGCGCGACTTCCTGTTCGATCCAGTGTTCGACTCTTCCGTTGAGTTCGTCCGGCGCCAGCCCGTGCGGGTCGATCGCGGGGCCGACGCTGACCGTGATCGTACCAGGACGCTTTACGAACGCGTTGCGTCCCCACAGCGTGCCGGCGTTGTGCGCGACCGGCACCGCTCTTGCCCCCGTCTTGCAGGCGAGCCAGGCGCCGCCGACATGGTAGCGGCCTCGTGAGCCCGGCGCAGTGCGCGTGCCTTCCGGGAAGATCACGATCCACCAGCCGGCCGACAATCGCGCACGGCCTTGTTCCAGCATCTGCTTCAGCGCCCGCGCCCCGGAGCCGCGGTCGATCGCGATCGGGCTCATCATCGCCAGGCCCCAGCCGAAGAAGGGAACGCGCAGCAGGCTCTTTTTCAGCACCCAGACCTGCGGCGGGAAGATCACCTGGTAAGCCAGCGTTTCCCACGCCGACTGGTGCTTGGACAGGATGATCGCCGGTTCGCGCGGAAGGTTTTCGCGTCCGATGACCCGGAAGTCCATGCCGCACACGGCGCGGGCCAGCGCGATCACGAGATGCGACCAGACGGTGATGACGCGGTAGCGCGTACGCGGCGGAAGCGCAAAGGTCAGCAGCGAGATCACCGCGAAGACCACGGTGAGCGCGCTGCGCAGGATTTCGAAGACGGCGGAACGGAGCAGCGCCGCAGCCTTCATTGCACGATATGGCGCACGGCTTCGGACAGATCGGCGAACACCAGCGTGCCCGAAGGCAGCCCGCCGGCGGCTTGGGTCTTCCTGCCCTTGCCGGTCAGCACCAGAATCGGCTGCGCGCCCACCGTCTGCGCGGCCTGCAGGTCGCGCAGCGAATCGCCCACCGCGGGCACGTCCTTGAGCGGCACGTTGAAGCGCTGGGCGATGTCGAGAAGCATCCCCGCCTTGGGCTTGCGGCAGCCGCAATTGGAATCCGCGGCATGCGGGCAGTAGAACAGCGCATCGATGCGCCCGCCGGCCTGCGCGAGCGCGCGATACATCTTGTCGTTGATCGCGTTCAACGTGCCCATGTCCAGCAACCCGCGCCCGATGCCGGACTGGTTCGAGGCCACGACGACGCGGTAGCCGGCCTGGTTGAGCTTGGCGATCGCCTCCAGGCTGCCGGGAATGGGCTTCCACTCCTTGGGGTTCTTTATGAACTGATCGCTGTCGAAGTTGATGACTCCGTCGCGATCGAGGATGACCAGCTTCACCGGTTTCAGGCCGCCAGCTTGGAAATGTCGGCGACGCGGTTCATCAGTTGCTCGAGCTGCGCCAGCAGCGCGAGCCGGTTGCCGCGGGTGAGCGGGTCTTCGGTCATCACCATGACTTCGTCGAAGAAGGTGTCGACTTCGCCCCGTACCCCGGCGAGCAGCTTGAGCGCGTCGGTGTATCCCTCGTTCTCGACCAGCGAGTTTACCTTCGGCAGCAGCGCGTTGACCGCGCTGAACAGCTTCTTCTCCGCCGGCTCCTGCAGCAGGGCCATGTCCGGCGGCGGGCGCACGCCGTCGGCCTTTTTCAGGATGTTCCGGATGCGCTTGTTCGCGGCCGCCAGGCTCTCGGCTTCCGGCAGGCGGCGGAACGCGCGCACCGCCTCCAGGCGCGGCAGCACGAGATCGATGCGGGCGGGGGACTGGCTCACGACCGCCTCGACCTCGTCGATCGCGAAGCCCCGCTCGCGCAGATAGCCGCGCAGGCGCTCGAGCATGAATGCATGCACGTCGGCGGTGACGCTGTCGCCGACCGCCTCGCGCGGAAAATGGCTGCGCGCCAATTCCAGCAATTGCAGAAGGTCCAGCGGAAGCTGTTTCTCGGCGAGGATGCGCAGCGCGCCGAGCGCATGGCGGCGCAGGGCGAAGGGGTCCTTCTCCCCGGTGGGCGCCAGCCCGATGCCGAAGATGCCGACCAGCGCGTCGAGCTTGTCGGCCAGGGCCACCGAGGCGGCCACGTTGTGTTCCGGCAGGACATCGTTGGCAAAGCGCGGACGGTAGTGCTGCTCGATCGCGTCGGCGATGTCGCCCGGCTCGCCGTCGTGCAGCGCGTAATAGCGGCCCATCACGCCCTGCAGCTCGGGAAACTCGCCGACCATGCCGGTGACCAGATCGGCCTTGGCGAGCCAGGCCGCGCGCTCCGCGGCCGCCGGATCGGCGCCCAGCTTGCCGGCGACGAACCCGGCGAGCTTGCGGATGCGCTGCACCCGATCGAGCTGACTGCCGAGCCTGTTGTGGTAGACCACGTCGGCGAGCCGCCGCACGCGCGACTCGAGTTTGTGCCTGCGATCGGTGTCGTAGAAGAAGCGCGCGTCCGCGAGCCGCGGTCGCACCACGCGGCGGTTGCCATCGACGATGTTCGCAGCGTCGGCGAGCTCCATGTTGCTCACCACCAGGAAGCGCTCGGTGAGCTTGCCTTTGGCGTCGAACAGCGGGAAATATTTCTGGTTGGTGCGCATGGTCAGGATCAGGCACTCCTGCGGCACCGCGAGGTACTCGCGCTCGAAGCTCGCCACGTACACCGCCGGCCATTCGACCAGCGCGGCGACCTCGTCGAGCAGAACCTCGTAGTCGCCGAGCGAGCAGGACAGTTCCGCGGCCTTCTTCCTGAGCTGCGCGTCGATCGATTCGCGGCGCGCCTCGAAGCTCGCGATCACCCTGCCCTCTTCCCTGAGCCGGGTTTCGTATTCGCCCGCCTGTCCGAGCGCGATGTCGCGCGCGCCGAGGAAGCGATGGCCGTGCGTGGTCCTGCCGGCGTCCAGGCCGAGCGCGGTGACCGGCACGATTTCCTTGCCGTGCAGCGCGACCAGGCCGTGCACCGGGCGCACGAAGCGCACGGTGGTCGTCGCGTCGTCGAGCTGGTAGCTCATCACCCTCGGAATCGGAAGTCTGGCGATCGCGTCTTCGATCGCGCTCTGCAGGCCGTCCCGGAGCGCGACGCCGGGAAGCGTCCGGCGCAGGTACACGTACTCGGCACCGCCCTCTGCCCTGCGCTCGAGCGCGTCGAGCGAACCGCTCTCCTTTTCGAGCCGCTTGAGCAGGGCAGTGCTGGGCTTGCCGGCGTTGTATGCCACGCTGACCGGCATCAGCCGCGTGGCTTCCGTGCGGTCCGCGGCCTTGGCCCTCACCTCCGGGATCAGCACGCCGAGCCGGCGCGGCGTGGCGAAGACCTGCATGCCTGGATCGCGAGTCTTGAGCTGCGCTCGAACCAGACCGTTGAGGATTCCCTCGGCAAATGCCAGGCCGAGGCTCTTGAGCGCCTTCGGCGGCAGCTCCTCGGTGAAGAGCTCGACGAGCAGCGGCGCGTTCATGGTCCGGCTTGTACTGCGCTTCCCGCGCGCGATTGCCGGATCGCCAGCACCTCGGGCAGTTCTTCCGCCGGCACGAAGGCCCTGACCGCCTCGTCGCTCGCCCGCTCGAAGCCGCGCGCCTTGCGCGAGGCGTAATAGGCCTGCGCGGCGAGCCTCGCCAGCGCGCGCACCCGCGCGATGTAGGCGGCGCGTTCGGTCACCGAAATGGCGCCGCGGGCGTCGAGCAGGTTGAAGGTGTGCGAGCATTTCATGACCATCTCGTAGCCGGGCAGCGCGAGCCTGGCGTCGAACAGGCGCCTGGCCTCCTGCTCGAACTGAACGAACTGCTGGAACAGCACCTCCACGTTCGCCTGCTCG
>DASRFY010000186.1:0-4940 GCA_035651315.1 Burkholderiales bacterium | reverse complement strand
CTGACGACGCCGGTGATCGCGGTCGAACGGGCCTTGCAGTCCACCGCCCAGCCTTCCACGCTGGAGCTGTACCAGCGACCCTCCCGGTCGCGCTGCGGTTCGCGGAACAGCTTTCGGATCCAGCCGGTCGTGAAGCTATTCGCCTCTCGTACCGACTCGAGGTCGACCTGCCAGATGTTGCGATATTTGTCGACGCCGATCTGCTTCCAGTTTTCCGCGCCGGCGGTAGCGGCGGCGGCAAGGAAGCCGAGCGCGAGAAGACCGCAAAGCAAGCGCCGAGGGAGCATATTTGGGAATCGAATGCCGATGGGCGGGATGTTACCCGCGGCGACCCGGCACGGGAACGAATGCATCCGGCGCAACGGCGTATGCGCACGGCGAGGGTGGGGACGCCCGCTCCTCGACGCCGGGAAGTAATGCTTCGACGCAGGCTTCGGCCTGGGGCGGTCGCATCGCATGGCGCGCCCCCGCGAGGGCGGTCGGCTATAATGCGCCGCCTGTTTCGCTCCGCGCCGGCGTGACTTCGACCATCCTCGCTGTTTTCCGTTGTCCCGCGTCTTCCGGGCGCTCGGCCCCGTCGGTGCGCGACCGCGCGCGTCGTCGCCGCGCCCGCCCGGCGCGCGCAGGCCGTTTCGACGGCGGATAGTCGATTCATGCTCGAGGCGGCCGATCTCGCCTGTACGCGCGGCACGCGGAGGCTGTTCGAGGCGATATCTTTCCTCCTGCCGCGGGGAGAGGTGCTGCGCGTGCGCGGAGAGAACGGATCCGGCAAGACCAGCCTGCTGCGCATCCTTGCCGGACTGTCGCCCGCGGCGCACGGCGAAGTGCGCTGGAACGAGCGGCCGATCCGCCGGCAACGCGAGGAGTATGCGGCCGAGATGGTTTTCATCGGCCATTCGAACGCGCTCAAGGACGATCTCACGGCCGCGGAGAATCTGCGCTATGGGCTCGCGCTGGCCGGCGTGGCCGCGAGCCGCGTCCAGATCGGCGACGCGCTTGCCGAAGAAGGTCTCGCGCGGGCGGCGGATCTGCCGATACAGTGGCTGTCGCAGGGACAGAGGAGGCGGGTGGCGCTGGTCCGGCTGGCGTTCTGCGGCGCGCGGCGGCTGTGGATCCTGGACGAGCCGTTCAGCGGCCTGGACCGCGCCGCGGTGACGAGACTGGCCGCGCGAATGTCCATGCATGTCCGGGAGGGGGGCGTGGTCGTGTATACCACCCACCAGGAGATCGATCTGCGCTTGCCGGCGCGCGATCTGGATCTGCAATGAGCGCGGGACTGGCAAGCGCATGCCTGGCGATCGTATCGGGGGATTTGCGCCTCGCGATGCGGCGCCGCGCGGACGTGCTGACGACGTTCTTTTTTTTCGTCATCGTCGCGAGCCTGTTTCCGCTCGGTGTCGGGCCGGAGCCGGAGCGGCTGCGCGAAATCGGTCCCGGCGTGCTCTGGGTGGCCGCGCTGCTCGCCTCGATGCTGGCGCTCGGACGGCTGTTTTCCGGCGACTTCGCCGACGGCGCGCTGGAGCAGCTCGCGCTGTCGCCGGAGCCGCTGTCGGTGCTGGTGCTCGCCAAGGTGGCGGCGCACTGGCTCGGGACCGGGCTGCCCCTGGTGCTGATCGCCCCGGTGCTCGGCGTGCAATTCGATCTCGCCGGCCGGGCGCTGTGGGCGCTGACGTGGTCGCTCGCGATCGGCACGCCGGTGCTGTCGCTGCTGGGCAGCGTCGGCGCGGCATTGACCCTCGGGGTGCGCGGCGGCGGCGCGTTGACGGCGCTGCTGGTGCTGCCGCTGTACGTCCCGGTACTGGTATTCGGAGCCGGCGCCGTGTCCGCAGCGGCTGCAGGCATGGAGGTCTCCGGCCATCTGTCGGTGCTCGGGGCGATGCTGCTGCTCGCGTTGGTGGCCGTGCCGTGGGCGACTGCCACTGCGATCCGCATCGCACTCGAATAAAGGATGAAGATGAACCACAGAGGCACAGAGAACTTCAAAAGACAATCGAACCACCAAGGCACCAAGGCACCAAAACAGCGAGAAACCCGGTCATCCGTTTTTGTACTTCTTGGTGCCTTTGTGTCTTGGTGGTCAACTTGTCTTTGAACCTCTCTTTGCCTCTGTGTCTCTGTGGTGAAAGTTGAAGGGTTGCTGACTTGAACATCTGGAAATACTCGTCTCCGCAGACCTTCTATCCCCTGGCGGGGAGGATGATCCCATGGTTCGCGGCGGCGGCGGCCGTGTTCGCCGCGGCCGGGCTCTACGTCGGCTTTTTCGTCGCGCCCACCGATTTCCAGCAGGGCGAGGCCTATCGCATCATCTTCATCCACGTGCCCGCTGCATGGATGTCGATGTTCGTCTATACCGTGATGGCGTTCTGGGCCGGGGTCGGCCTGGTGTTCAACACCAGGCTTTCCTCGATGATGGCGCATGCGCTCGCGCCGACGGGCGCGCTGATGACTTTCATCGCGCTGTGGACCGGCTCCTTCTGGGGCAGGCCGACCTGGGGCGCGTGGTGGGTGTGGGATGCCCGGCTCACCTCCGAGCTGATCCTGCTGTTCCTCTACATCGGCTACATGTCGCTCGTCGCGGCGATCGACGAACCGCGCCGCGCCGACAAGGCCTCCGCGGTGCTGGCGCTGGTAGGCGCGATCAACGTGCCGATCATCTACTTCTCCGTGAAGTGGTGGAACACGCTGCACCAGGGTGCTTCGGTGAGCCTGACGCGCGCGCCGAGCATGGCAGCCGCCATGCTTACCGGGATGCTGTTCATGGCGCTGGCATTCTGGATGTACTCGATCGCGGTGTCGCTCGCGCGGGTGCGATCGATCATCCTCGAGCGCGACCGCAACGCCGGCTGGCTGCGCGAGTCGAGTGGAAGTTGAATGAACCACAGAGGCACAGAGACACGGAGAAAGTCTGGACAGGAATGAAGGGCGAATCACGAAGATACGAGGGTACGGACCAGAAAAACAGTCGGACCGGAATCTTCCGCGTGCACGGTTCCCCTTTGCTGTTCTCTGTGTCTCTGTGCCTCTGTGGTTAGTGTCGGATTTGGAGGCTGGCAAGCGATGCACTGGGGCAGCGCAGCGGAATTCTTCGCCATGGGCGGCTACGCGTTCTACGTGTGGGGAGCGTACCTGGTCACCGCTGTCGCGCTCGCGGCGGAGGTCTGGCTGCTCGTCCGGCGGCGCCGAACTCTGCGTCGCGACCTGGGTCCTAAAATGGATATGGAGAGTTGAATCGAGGCATGAAGCCGCGCCACAAGAGATTTGCGCTCATCGCCGCGGGGCTTGCGATACTGGCCGCGGCGATCGGTCTCATCCTCAACGCCTTTCAAAGCAACCTGGTGTTCTTCTTCACGCCGACACAGGTCGTGGCGAAGGAAGCACCGGTCGGGCGCAGCTTCCGCATCGGCGGTCTGGTGCAGGCCGGCAGCCTGCAGCGCGAGGCGAGCGGCGTGACGGTTCGCTTCGTGGTCACCGACACCGCGAAGAGCATTCCGGTGGTCTACTCCGGGATACTTCCCGACCTGTTCAAGGAGGGCAAAGGCGTGGTGGCGCAAGGCAAGCTCGGCTCGGACGGCGTGTTTTACGCCGACCAGGTGCTTGCCAAGCACGACGAGAACTATATGCCGCCGGAGGCGGCCGACGCGGTCCAGCGCGCGCACAAGGCGATGCTCGAATCGCAGAAGACCTTGGTAGAGAAGAAATGAGACGAGTGGACACGGAGTCGCCAATCACCAGTCACCAGTCACCAGTCACGGACATATGATTCCCGAACTCGGACATTTCGCGCTGATCCTCGCGCTGCTGGTCGCCGCCAGCGCGGCCGCGCTTTCGCTCGCCGGCGCCGCCCGCGGCAATGCGGCCTGGATGAGCGTCGCGCGGCCCGCCGCCCAGGCGCAGTTCCTCGCGGTCGCGACCGCATTTGCGTGTCTCGCGTACGCCTTCGTCAGCAACGATTTCTCGGTGCTCAACGTCGCCTCGAACTCGAATTCCAGCCTGCCATGGTTTTACCGCTTCGCGGCGACCTGGGGCAGCCACGAGGGGTCGATGCTGCTGTGGGTCCTGATGCTCTCCGGCTGGATGTTCGCGGTGTCGTTGGCGAGCCGGCATCTGCCGCTCGCCATGGCGGCGCGCGTCCTGGGCGTGATGGCGCTGGTGGCGGTCGGCTTCCTGCTTTTCATGTTGTTCACTTCCAATCCATTCGAGCGCCTGCTGCCGCCGGCGCCGGACGGGCGCGACCTGAACCCGCTGCTGCAGGATCCGGGCATGGTGGTCCACCCGCCGATGCTGTACATGGGCTACGTTGGCTTCTCGGTCGCGTTCGCGTTCTCGATCGCGGCGCTGCTCGGCGGCCGCCTCGACGCGACCTGGGCGCGCTGGTCGCGGCCGTGGACGACGATGGCGTGGGCGTTTCTCACGGTGGGCATCGCGCTGGGCAGTGGCTGGGCCTACTACGAATTGGGCTGGGGCGGGTGGTGGTTCTGGGACCCGGTCGAGAACGCCTCCTTCATGCCGTGGCTCACCGGGACGGCGCTGATGCATTCGCTCGCCGTCACCGAGAAGCGCGGCGGATTCAAGGCATGGACGGTGCTGCTCGCGATCGTCACGTTCTCTCTGTCGTTGCTCGGCACGTTCCTGGTGCGCTCCGGGGTGCTGACCTCGGTCCACGCGTTCGCCACCGACCCCACGCGCGGCATTTTCATTCTCGGCTTCCTGGTGCTGGTGATCGGCGGCTCGCTGACGCTTTTCGCGTGGCGCGCGCCGCGCGTCGGGCTGGGCGGCCGGTTCGATCTGGTGTCGCGCGAGTCGGCCTTGCTCGCCAACAACGTGCTGCTGCTGGTGGCGGCCGGTTCGGTGGTGCTCGGCACGCTGTATCCGCTGTTCCTCGACGCCGTGGGCGGGCCGAAAGTCTCCGTCGGTCCGCCGTTCTTCGATCGCACCTTCGC
>DASRFY010000185.1:0-38779 GCA_035651315.1 Burkholderiales bacterium | reverse complement strand
GCCATGCGGCGAATCCACTTGTCGGACTTTATCGTCATTCTCGATCCTTGGAATTAACCATTGAAACCCTGATTAACCACCAAGGACACCAAGAGCACCAAGAGAGTCGCGCTTCAAAGAACAGAAATACCAAATGATCTTCTTGGTGATCTTGGTGCGCTTGGTGGTGCGCGGTGCTTTTTGTCCCGCCGTTGTGGCGAGGCTAGGTGTTCTGGATCACGATCTTGGGGAATGCCGCGCTGTAATCCCGCGCCAGCGCCGAGATCTTGGCCGCGACCTTGCGCGCGATCTCGCGGTAGATCTGCGCCGAGCGGCCGTCGGGATCCGCCACCACGGTGGGCCGGCCCGAGTCGGCCTGTTCGCGGATCCGGATGTCGAGCGGCAACTGGCCGAGCAGATCGACCCCATAGTCCTTGCACATCTTCTGGGCGCCGCCTTCCCCGAAGATGTGTTCCTCGTGGCCGCACTTCGAGCAGATATGGGTGCTCATATTCTCGACGATGCCCAGGATCGGCACGCCGACCTTCTCGAACATCTTGAGGCCCTTGCGCGCGTCGATGAGCGCGATGTCCTGCGGCGTGGTGACAATCACCGCGCCGGTGACCGGCACCTTCTGCGACAGCGTGAGCTGGATGTCGCCGGTGCCGGGCGGCAGGTCGACCACCAGGTAATCGACGTCCTTCCACTGCGTATCGCGCAGCAACTGTTCCAGGGCCTGCGTCACCATCGGCCCGCGCCAGACCATCGGCGTATCGACGTCGATCAGCAGCCCGATCGACATCGCCTGCACGCCGTAGTTCTCCATCGGCTCGATGGTCTTGCCGTCCTTTGACTCCGGCCGGCCCGACAGGCCCATCATCATCTGCTGCGACGGGCCGTAGATGTCCGCGTCGAGAATGCCGACGCGCGCGCCTTCCGCCGCCAGCGCCAGCGCGAGATTCACTGCGGTCGTGGATTTTCCCACCCCGCCCTTGCCGGACGCCACGGCGATGATGTTCTTGACGCCGGAGAGCAGCTTCACGCCCCGCTGCGCCGCGTGCGCCACGATCTTCGTCGAGACCTGCACCGATACCTTCTGGGCGCCCGGAAGGGTCTTGAGCTTTTCGGCCACTGCGCCGCGCACCGTCTCGGTGACGGTCTTGGCAGGGTAGCCGAGCACGATGTCCACCGACACGCTGTCGCCTTCCACTTTGACCCCTTTCAGCTCCCCGCCGGCCACATAGTCTTTGCCGGTAACCGGATCAACGAGTTGCGACAGCGCCGCCTTGACCTGCTCTTCGGTGATTGCCACGGGGGAGAACCTCTGAAGACGAGGGCGAAATTGTAGCGAAAACGCTTGCAGACGAATACGTTATGAGAGTGGGGTTTGTTAAACTTCGCTCTTTTCACCGAGCCGCTCGATGTCTCGCAGGATTCTCGTCACTTCGGCGCTGCCCTACGCCAACGGGGCCATCCACCTCGGCCATCTGGTCGAGTACATCCAGACCGACATCTGGGTGCGCTTCCAGAGAATGCAGGGCCATGAGGTGCATTACGTCTGCGCCGACGACACGCACGGGACGGCGATCATGCTGCGCGCGGAAAAGGAGGGAATCAGCTCCGAGCAGTTGATCGAGCGCGTCTGGAAGGAGCACACCCGCGACTTCGATGGCTTCCACGTCGGCTTCGACAACTACTACAGCACCCATTCCGAAGAAACCCGCGCGCTCGCGGAGGACATTTACCTCAAACTCGAGGCCGCCGGCCTGATCGAAGTGCGCTTGGTGGAGCAGTTCTACGACCCGGTCAAGGAGATGTTCCTCCCGGACCGCTTCATCAAGGGCGAATGCCCGAAATGCGGGGCGAAGGACCAGTACGGCGATTCCTGCGAGGTGTGCGGCTCCACCTACAGCCCCACGGATCTCATCAATCCGTATTCGGTGGTTTCCGGCGCCAAGCCGGTTCGGAAGTCTTCGGACCATTACTTCTTCAAGTTGTCCGATCCGCGCGCGAAGAGCTTCCTCGAGAAATGGACCCAGGAGGCCGACCATCTCCAGGACGAGGCGAAGAACAAGATCCGGGAATGGTTCGAGCAGGGCTTGAACGACTGGGACATCTCGCGCGACGCGCCCTACTTCGGCTTCGGGATTCCCGGCGCACCGGGCAAGTACTTCTACGTCTGGCTGGACGCGCCGATCGGCTATCTGGGCAGTTTCAGAAACCTGTCGGAAAAGAAAGGCCTCGACTTCGACGCCTTCGCCAGGTCCGATGCCGGGACCGAGATGGTCCACTTCATCGGCAAGGACATCCTCTACTTCCATGCGCTGTTCTGGCCGGCGATGCTGAAGTTCGCCGGCTACCGCACGCCCTCCAGAGTGTTCGCCCACGGCTTCCTGACCGTGAACGGCGAAAAGATGTCCAAGAGCCGCGGCACCTTCATCACCGCCGAGAGCTACCTCGCGCAGGGCCTCAATCCCGAGTGGCTGCGCTACTACTATGCGGCCAAGCTCAATTCCACGATGGAGGACATCGACCTCAACCTCGACGACTTCGTCGCGCGGGTCAACAGCGACCTTATTGGGAAGTTTGTCAATATTGCCAGCCGAGTTGCGCCTTTCATTCACAAGCACTTCGGCGGAAAAGTCAGGATTCTGGGTCTATCTGGTGCTGGAACACATCCGCTGATTGCGCGGATCGAGGCAGTTGGCGATGAAATTGCCAGTTACTACGAGGGGCGAGAGTTTGGCAAAGCTATTCGACGAACTATGGAATTGTCCGATGAAGTTAATAAGTACATCGATGAGCAGAAGCCGTGGGAGCTAGCGAAGCAGAAGCCTGGCCCTACTCTACAAGAAGTTTGCAGCGTGGCACTGGAGGCTTTCAGAATCCTCACCGTTTATTTGGCACCAGTGCTTCCGAGCATAGCGGATGCCGTCGGGAAATTTCTAAAGGCACCATCTAGTACTTGGCGAGCCATACATCGACCGTTATCACCTGCGCGGCCGATTGAGGAATCGATACTTTCGTACTCTCACCTCATGACTCGGATTGAGCACAAGCAGGTCGACGCGTTGATCGAAGCCAACAAGGAAAGCCTGCAACCTGCGCCGCAATCGCATCCCCAGCAGCGTCATGCACAGCATCAGGAGAAAGCCGTGGAAAAGAACACGACACCATCCACCTCACCCCAGCCCTCTCCCCCTACAGGCGGAGAGGGAGCGCAAACCTTGAGCATGATCACGATCGACGACTTCAACAAGGTCGAGCTGCGCGTCGCGCGCATCGTCAACGCGGAGCACGTGGAAGGCGCGGACAAGCTGCTCAAGCTCACGCTCGACATCGGCACCGGGACGCGGCAGGTGTTCGCCGGCATCAAGTCCGCCTACGATCCGGCGAAGCTCGTCGGCCGGCTCACGGTGATGGTCGCCAACCTGCAGCCGCGCAAGATGCGCTTCGGCGAGTCGCAGGGCATGGTGCTCGCCGCGAGCGGCGAGGGACCGGGGATTTTCCTGCTCGCCCCCGACGACGGCGCCCAGCCCGGCATGCGTGTCAAATAGACGGCGAAGGACGGAAAAAACCCTTCATCACCAAGCGCACGAAGAACACCAAGAATGCTTTCAATAGCATTTTCGCGTTATTGAACCCTTGCTTTCATTCATTCTCTTCCGTGTCCCGCCCCGCGTTATATGCGATGAGATTTGCTTGGTGTTCTTGGTGGTTAACGCCCGCCTTTCCAGATGAACATCACCCGACATCTGAAAATCTACGGCCGCGTGCAAGGCGTGGCCTTCCGCGAGTCGATGCGCATCCGCGCCGAGCAGCTCAGGGTCACGGGCTGGGTGCGAAACCGCCTCGACGGCAGCGTGGAAGCGATGGTGCAGGGCAGCCCGCAGGCCGTCGAGGCGATGATCGAGTGGGCGCGGCGCGGCCCGCCCGCCGCGCGCGTGACGAAGGTCGATGTGGAAGACGGCAGCGGCGAATTCTTCAGCTTCGAGGTCGCGCGGACTCCGTGAGATAACGTATTCACCACGGATGATGTAGAGGACATAGAGGAGAACCAGAGGCAGGACGAACTATGAACCACCAAGTACACCAGGGGCACCAAGATATTCCGAAAACTTTTCCTGCCCCTCTCGTGTGCTTGGTGATCTTGGTGGTTAAAGTATTTCTGTCTCCTCTGTGTTCTCCCTGGTTCAGTTCCAGGATTTAGCTACATCAGCGCAGCCAAGTCGGCCGGCGCCGGGGTGCGCAGCAGGAGGTTGCGCATTTCCCAGGCCTGCTCGGGACCCGGTTTCTCGAAGTACTGTACTTCGCCCGCGATCAGCGCGGCGATCGCCACTCCGTCGCGATACAGCACCCGGTTGCTGTACAGAGCGGGTACTTTCGTCCCGGGGAGCACGATGCCGGCGAGGTTGAGCGGGTCCGCGCCGCTGACCGCCACCAGTTTTCCGATCCGCTCTTCGTTGCGCGCGCTGCGCAGCACGCCCACCGCCTCCGGCAGCGCGAACTGCTCGCCGGAAAAGCCGGCGACGAAGCGCCCGCCTCGGATTTCGCCGCGCGCCTCCAGCCGGCGCAGCGCCATCAGCAACTCGCGCCACGGCGGCAGCCACTGCGCTTCGCGGGCGAGCATCCGCCAGAACACCACGCCGTAGCGGCGCAGCAGCACGCGTGCGATCTGTTCCACCGTCTCCCGCGGCAGCCTGTCTTCCTGCGCCTGCCGGCTCGCGACACCGCGCCGGATCAGCGCCCAGCGTCCGGCGTCCTCGACGCCGAACAGCGCGGTGCGACGGCGGCGCGTGCCGGCGATCGGCTTGCGCCGATCCGCGGGCAGGAGCAGCGCGCGCAGCCCGCTGAAGCCGTCGGAATTCACCAGCCCCACCGCCACCAGTTCGCGCAACGCGTCCTCCGCGAACGTGCGCGGCAGGCGCAATCCTTCCGCCACGTCATCGAAGAACGAGGCGCCCTGCGCGGCGAGGAAATCCGCCACCGCCTGCGCGCGCGAGCTCAGGCGCAGCTCGGCCGGCGCAGCCGATTTCGCCAGCGCGTTCCAGAGCGGCAGGTTCTTGCGGGTGACGAGCGTAATCGGCGTGCTGCGCACCGGGCTCGGTCCCTGTCCGCGTTCCGCGTTGATCTTCGGCGCGTGCAGCCGAGTCCACACTACGCGTCCGGCCAGACACAGGTCATCCAGCCAGGCGGGTTCGTACCCGCCGACCCGCGCCGGCAGCAGTTCCGTCTCCCAGGCCGCGGCGGCGGCCTCGAAGCCCTCGAGCTGCGACACCACCGCCGCCACCGCGTCCGGTCCCTCCATGCGCGCCTCCGCCGTCACGCGCTGCCAGTCGAACAGGAAGCGCATGAAGTCGGCGGCGGAGACCGGCTCGATCTCCCGGCGCAGCCGCTTGAGCGTGTAGCGATGAATGCGCGCGAGCAGCCTGCGCTCGCACCATTCGGTGCCGGCAGCCTCCGGCGTGAAGCGCCCGCGCATGGCGAAGCCTTCCGACTCGAGCGCGGCGAGCGCGATTTCCACGTCGGTGACAGGCACACGAATCGACTCCGCAAGCGCCTCCGCGGTGGTCGGTCCCGATCCTTCCAGCCGGCCGCGCACGATCTCCACCAGCGCCTCTTCGCGCGTCCAGCTCTTCTGTGCGAATTCCTGCGGCGCGGCGATCCCGGGCTCGGTGCGGCCGCCTGGATGGACCGCCAGAAACTCGGGCAGCCGCTCCGCAGCGATCCAGAACCCGGCTTGATCCGCCGACGGCGCAAACCTGGCGGCGCGCTTCTCGACGGCAAGTTCCTGCAGCAAGCCTTCCCACGCCGGGCTCGCAGCCGCCTCTTCCGGCGACGCCAGCCCGAGCCAGATCAAGGCGTCGTGCAGCTCGTCCGCATTGTCCGCCTGCGGCCAGGCTTCCTCTTTCACGCGCGCGATCGCGTCCGCGTCGAGACGGCCGATGTCCGCCGCGCTTTCAGGATCGAGCCAGCGCCGGCTGACCACCGCCTGGGTGCGGCGCTCCTCGAGCGGCGCGTCGTCGAGGAAGGCGTAGGGCCGCGCGGCCAGGATCTCCAGCGCCAAGGGAGAGGGCTCGACCAGATCGCGCGCGCTCACCCGCACCTCTCCGCTCGCCATGCGGCGCAACAGCTCCTCCAGTCCTTCCACGTCCATCGCCTCGAACAGGCAGTCCGAAATCGTCTGGTTGACGAGCGGATGGTCGGGAATCTCGCGGTCGCCGACGACGTTCTCCTGGCAGGCGAGCTGATCGGGGAACACCGCCGCGATCAGATCCTCCGCCTCCATGCGCTGCAGTTGCGGCGGCACCTTGGCGCCGCCCCGGTAGCGCAGCAGCGCCAGCGCCACCGACGCGTTCCAGCGCCAGCGGGTCATGAACATCGGCGCGTCGAGCAGCGCCTGCGTGAGCACGCCGCGCACCGTGTTCGGATGCAGGTAGTGCGCCACCTCCTCCAGCGGAAAGCTGTGGGCGGTCGTGAGCGACAGGATGATCGCGTCTTCCGTCGCCGCAGCCTGCAGCTCGAAGTTGAACTTGCGGCAGAAGCGCTTGCGCAGCGCCAGTCCCCAGGCGCGGTTGATGCGGTTGCCGTAAGGCGAATGAACGACGAGCTGCGCGCCGCCGGTCTCGTCGAAGAAACGCTCCAACACCAGGTGCCGCTGGGTCGGCAGCAGCCCGAGTACCGCCTTGGCGGCGGAAAAATAATCCACGATCTGCTGCGCCGCTTCGGCCGAGAGGCCGATCTCTTCGGTCAGATGGCGAAGCGCCGCGCCCAGCTCGTCGAGTCGCGCCTGCAACTCCTGCCGCAGCCGCGATACCGCAGCGGACACCTCGTCGGTGCGCGCCGGCGCTTCGCCGAGCCAGAACGGGATCGAAGGCGGCAGCCCTTCCGCGTCCTCCACCCGCACCCGTCCCTGCTCCACGCGCAGAATGCGGTACGAGGTGTTGCCGAGCTGGAACACGTCGCCGGCCATGCTCTCCACCGCGAAGTCCTCGTTCACCGTGCCGATGACCTGCTCCTGCGGGGCGAGCACCACCGCGTAGTCGGCGGTATCGGGAATCGTCCCGCCGCAGGTGATCGCGGTGAGCCGCAGTCCCTGCCTGCCGCGCAGCTTGCGGTTCACCGCGTCGCGGTGGACCAGCGCACGGCTGCGGCCGCGGCGGGTGGAAAATCCCTCCGCGAGCATCTGCACCGCCGCGACGTATTCTTCGCGCGTCAACCCCCGGTACGGCCAGGCACGGCGCAGCAGCGCGTACAGCGCCTCCTCGTCCCATTCGCCGCAGGCGACTTCCGCGGCGATCTGCTGCGCCAGGACGTCGAGCGGCTTCTCCGGAATGCGCAGCCGGTCCAGCTCCTCGCGCCGCACCGCGTCGAGCAGCGCCGTGCACTCCACCAGATCGTCGCGCGACAGGGGAAACAGCCGCCCCTTGGGCAACCCGCCGACGGCGTGCCCGGAACGGCCCACCCGCTGCAGCAGCGCGGAGATCGCGCGCGGCGTGGAAAGCTGGCACACCAGGTCCACGTGGCCGATGTCGATGCCCAGCTCCAGCGAGGAAGTCGCGACCAGCGCTTTCAGCTCTCCGCGTTTGAGTTTCTGCTCGGCATCCAGCCGCTGCTCGCGAGCGAGGCTGCCGTGGTGCGAAGTGACCTGTTCCTGCCCGAGCCGCTCGGTGAGCGCGCGCGCCACCCGCTCCGCGAGGCGCCGCGTGTTGACGAATACCAGGGTCGAGCGGTGCTCGCGAACGAGTTCCGCGAGGCGATCGTAGATCTGCTCCCACACTTCGCCCGACATCACCGCCTCCAGCGGCGAGTCGGGAATCTCGATCGCCAGATCGCGCTTGCGCACGTGGCCGGTGTCGATGACCATGCAATCGCCCGCCCGCCCGCCACCCACCAGGTAATGCGCAACTGCCTCGATCGGCTTCTGCGTGGCGGAGAGGCCAACGCGGTTCAGCCGCCCGCCGCAGAGATGCTCGAGGCGCTCGAGCGACAGCGCGAGGTGCGCGCCGCGCTTGTTTGGCGCGAGCGCGTGGATCTCGTCCACGATCACGGTGCGCGCTCTGGCCAGCATCTTCCGTCCCGACTCGCTGGTGAGCAGGATGTAGAGGGACTCGGGCGTGGTCACCAGAATGTGCGGCGGCTTGCGGCGCATGCGGTCGCGCTCGGCCTGCGGCGTGTCGCCGGTGCGCACCAGCGAGCGGATCTCGAATTCCGGCGCGCCCAGGGCGGCGAGCTCGCCGCGGATGCCGGCAAGGGGCTCCTCGAGGTTCTTGTGAATGTCGTTGGACAGCGCCTTGAGCGGCGAGATATAGACCACGTAGGTCTCGTCGCGCAGCTCGCCTTGCACGCCCAGTCGCACCAGCGAATCGATGGCGGAGAGAAACGCGGCGAGCGTCTTGCCGGAGCCGGTGGGCGCGGCGATGAGGACGTGGCGTCCGGACTGGATCACCGGCCAGGCGAGGATCTGCGGCTCGGTGGGCGTCGCATAAGTGCGGCGGAACCACGCCGCGACCGCGGGATGAAAACGTTCAAGTACCGTCATGTAAGGATAAAAGCCAAAACGCGCTTAACACGAAGGTCGCGAAGGAATACACGAAGGATCACGAGGGAACACCAGATTCGAGATGCAAGCTTGAATCCGTCTGGAGCGCTTCACCGGTGTCGTGACACTGTTGTTTCCGAAAAGTACCAGACAGCGTTCCCCGGTCCCGGATATTTCATCGAAATCATTTCCTGGGTTTGTTTTTCCTTCGTGTCCTTCCTGATCAATGAGTTTGGTTTTATTGATAAATGATTTCGACGTTGCGCGGCTCGAGCCAGTGGCCGAGATTCGAGATCAGGTCGTCGTCCAGCTTGATCTTCCAGCCGTCCCCCAGCTCGATCTCCGCTTCCGCGCTGCCGTTGGCATAGACGACCGAGACCGGCACGCTGCCGTTACGGTACGGCCCGAGCAGTTCCTTCAGCTTCTCTCCGCTCGACTGGCCGTTGCAGTGCAGCCGCATCGCGCGCGCGAAGCGATTGCGCGCCGCCACGAGATCGTAGACGCGATCGGCGGTGAGCCGCAGTCCCTGCGAGAAGTTGTCGAACGTCGCCTTGCCTTCGACCACCAGGAGCTGGTCTTCCTTGAGCCACGCGCGATGCTGCTCGAACAGCTCGTTGAACACCGGGATCTCCACCCGCGCGCTGCCGTCGTCGAGCACCAGCACCGCCATCCGCCCGCGCCTTGTCTGCTGCGTGCGGATCGCGTAGATGATCCCCGCCACCGTCACCATCTGGCCCTGCGGCTGGATGTCGGCGAGCCGGGTGCGGGCGAAGGACTGTACTTCCTCGCGGTACGCCTCGAACGGATGCCCGCTGTAGTAGAAGCCCAGCGCGAGCTTCTCGTTCTGCAGGCGCTGGCGCAAGTCCCAGCGTGGCGTCTCGATCGGTTTCGGTCCTTCGGCCGCCTGAGCCGCGTCGCCGAACAGGCTCACCTGCGCCGCGGCGCGGCTTTCCTGCTCGGCCGCCTCCATCGCCATGCCTACCGAGGCGAGCAGCCGCGCACGGTGGTCGTCCACGGAATCGAAGGCCCCGGCGCGCACCAGCGATTCGATCACCCGCCGGTTGACGAGGCGCCGATCGACGCGACGGCAGAAATCGAACAGGTCCCTGAACGGCCCGCCGCGCCGGCGCGCCTCGATGACGTTGGCTATCGCCGCCTCGCCCGTGCCCTTGATCGCGCCCAGCCCGTAGCGGATCCGGCGCTCGTCCACCGGCACGAAGCGGTACTCGCTGTCGTGGACGTCCGGCGGCAGGACTTCGAGCTTGTTGGCGATCGCGTCCTCGTAGAACTGCTGCACCTTGTCGGTGTCGTCCATCACCAGAGACAGGTTCGCCGCCAGGAACGCCGCCGGGTAGTGCGCCTTCATATATGCGGTCTGATAGGCGACCAGCGCGTACGCCGCGGCGTGCGACTTGTTGAAGCCGTAGCCGGCGAACTTCTCCATCAGGTCGAATAGTTCCTCGGCCCGCCGGCCGAGCATGCCGTTTTTCATCGCGCCGGCCTTGAAGATGTCGCGGTGCTGCGCCATCTCCTCCGGCTTCTTCTTGCCCATCGCGCGGCGCAGCAGGTCGGCCGCGCCCAGCGAATAGCCGCCGATCACCTGCGCGATCTGCATCACCTGCTCCTGGTACACCATGATTCCGTAAGTCGGCGACAGGATCGGCTCGAGTCGCGGGTCGGGGTACTGCCAGCGCTCCTCGCCGTGCTTGCGCTTGATGAATTCCGGGATCAGCTCCATCGGCCCCGGCCGGTACAGGGCGACCAGCGCGATGAGGTCCTCGAAGCGGTCCGGCCGGGCGCGCACCAGCAGGTCGCGCATGCCGCGGGACTCAAACTGGAAGATCGCGGTGGCGTTGGCGGTCTGGAAAACCTTGTAGGTGGTCGGGTCGTCGAGCGGCAGAGTCTCGAGCTTCACGTCCGCTTCCGGGTGCAGCCGTTTGATGTAGCGCAGCGTCCAGTCCAGGATGGTGAGCGTCGTCAGCCCGAGGAAGTCGAACTTCACCAGCCCGATCGCTTCCACGTCGTCCTTGTCGAGCTGGGAAATCACGCTCTCCGAACCCGAAGCGGTGTACAGCGGGCAGAAATCGCTCAGCTTTCCCGGCGCGATCAGCACGCCGCCGGCGTGCATGCCGACGTTGCGGGTCAGCCCTTCGAGCTGTTCGGCCAACGCCAGCAATTCGCGCGTTTCTTCCTCGGTCTTCTCACGCTCCTTGAGCCTGGGCTCCATCTCGCGCGCGTCCTTGAGCGTGATGAGCTTGCCCGGCTGGAAAGGGATGAGCTTTGCCAGCTCGTCGGTGCGGCTGTAGCTCCATTCCATCACGCGGCCGACGTCGCGCACCACCGCCTTCGCCGCCATGGTGCCGAAGGTCGCGATCTGCGACACCGACTCGGCGCCGTACGTCCGCCGCACGTAGTCGATCACCCGGTCGCGCCCGTCCTGGCAGAAGTCGATATCGAAGTCCGGCATCGACACCCGTTCGGGATTGAGGAAGCGCTCGAAAAGAAGGTCGTACCGCAGCGGGTCGAGATCCGTGATGCCGAGCGAATACGCGACCAGCGAGCCAGCGCCCGAACCGCGCCCGGGGCCGACCGGCACTCCGTTGCCCTTCGCCCAGTTGATGAAGTCCGCCACGATCAGGAAGTAGCCGGGGAAACCCATCTGCACGATGGTCTGGATCTCGAACTCCAGCCGCTCGCGATAGCGCGGCATCCGCGCGGCGCGTTGCGCGGGATCGGGATAGAGTTTTTCCATCCGCGCCTCGAGGCCGGCGGCCGAGCGATCCCGCAGATAGGCGTCGAGCGACATCGCATTCGGCGTCGGAAACAGCGGCAGGCGCGGCTTGCCCAGCTCGAGCGTGAAATTACAGCGCCGCGCGATCTCGACCGAATTCTCCAGCGCCTGCGGCAGATCGGCGAACAGCTCCGCCATCTCGGCCTGGGTCTTGAAGTACTGCTCTTCGGTATACGGCCGCGGGCGGCGCCGGTCGGAGAGCACGTAGCCCTCGGCGATGCACACCCGCGCCTCGTGGGCGAGAAATTCCCGCTGTCTCAGGAACTGGACCGGATGCGTCGCGACCGCCGGCAGCCCCAGCGCGCAGGCGACGCGGATGCTTTGCCGCACGAGATGCTCCGCGTGCGGATGGCCCGCGCGCTGGATCTCGACGTAGTAGCGGCCGGGAAACAGCGCCGCCCACTCCCTGGCAAGGCGCTGCGCCGCCTCGGCGTTGTCGGCGAGCAACGCCTGTCCCACGTCGCCGTGCTGCGCGCCGGAGAGCGCAATCAGGCCTGCGGTGCCGCGCTCGCGCAGCCATTGCATTTTGATTTCGGCTCGGCCTCGGTGCTGGTTTTCCAGATAGGCGCGGCTGAGCCAGTCGCACAGCCGCAAATAGCCTTCCGAACTCTGCACCAGGAACAGCGCGCGAGCCGGCCGCTCCCGGTCGGACTCGTTGGAGATCCAGACGTCGCAGCCGACGATCGGTTTCAGGCCCTTGCCGCGTGCCGCCTGGTAGAACTTCACCATGCCGAACAGGTTGGCAAGATCGGTGATCGCGAGCGCCGGCATGGCGTCGCCGGCGGCGGCGGCGCACGCGTCGTCCAGCCGCACGATACCGTCCGCGATCGAATACTCGCTATGCAGGCGCAGGTGCACGAAGCGCGGACGTTCCATGCGCGTATTCTACGACGCGATCTTTCGCGCCGACATGGCGTGTCCCCGCGCATCCAGTAAAATCATGCCGCGCCGGCGGCGGTGCGCGCCGTTTTCGCCGCGTCTTCCTCGACACTTCCCCGAATCTTCAATCACATGCAACGAATCCCCGGTCGCGTGGCGCTGCATCGGCAAACCCGGGCATGAGCGCACGCGAGACGCGGCGGGCAGCCGTCATCATGATCGCGCTCGTGGTCCTGTGGGGGTACAGCTGGATCACGTCCAAGATCGGCCTGTACTACGCGAGCCCGCTCGACTTCTCGGTGGCGCGCGTGCTGCTGGGTGCGCTCTCCCTGCTTGGCTATCTGCTGTGGAGCCGCGCGCCGCTGCGTCCTCAGCACGTCAAATGGGCGCTGTTCATCGGCATGGTGCAGACCGCGGGCTTCATCATCCTCAACACCTGGGCGCTGTCCGAAGGCGGGCCGGGAAAGATCTCGGTGCTGGTGTTCACGATGCCGTTCTGGGTGCTGATCTTCGCCTGGCCGGTGCTCGGCGAGCGCATCCGTGGCTGGCAGTGGCTCGCCATCGGTCTGGCGTTCGCCGGCCTGCTGCTCGTCCTCCAGCCCTGGAACCTGCACACCTCGCTTGTCGCCAAGACGCTTGCGCTGCTTGCCGGCATCTGCTGGGCGATCGGCGTGGTCTGCGCCAAGCGGCTGCACAATCGCGCGCAGGTGGAAGTCGTGGCGTTTACCTTCTGGCAGATGGCGATCGGCGCAATCCCGATCCTGCTCATCGACGCCGTCTTCGACACCCAGCCGATCCAATGGACCGGCACCTTCGTCTTTTGCGCGCTGTTCAACGGGGTAATGGCGACCGGCCTTGGCTGGGCGATGTGGCTGTACGTGCTGCACCGCCTCCCCGCCGGCACCACCAGCCTGTCCTCGCTCGGCGTTCCGGTCATCGCCGGCGTGTCTTCCTGGCTGCAGCTCGGCGAGCGGCCGGCGTCGATCGAACTCGCGGGCATGCTGCTCATCGGCGTGGCGCTGGCGTTGATCTCCTGGCTCACGATCCGCAAGCACGAGGAGACGGAGCCGCTGATGGGCCAGGAGTGAGCCGATGCGCGGCCTGGACTGGTACTTCGATTTTCTCTCGCCCTACTCCTAATTCCGCTTCAACTGGGCGCAGGGTCGGGATCCTTCCGAACCGGCGGAGTTCGCCTTGCTCGCGCAGTCGCTCGGTGTCGCAGACGCGCAAGCCCGCATTGCGGATCCCGCGGTCAAGGCGGCGCTCAAGGCGAACACCGACCAGGCGATCGCGGCCGGCGTATGGGGCGTGCCGACCTTCGTGGTGGACGGCGAGCGATTCCGGGGTTTCGACTCCGGCGAGATGCTGCTCGACTACCTCGCCGACCCCGGCAAGTTCTCCCGCGGCGAGCATGCGCGCGTCGCTTCGCTGCCGGTCGGCGTTAGGCGGGAGCGAGGAAGATCCTGAACCACGGAGAAAATGGAGAAAGAGCAAAGGCCGAAAATAACCACCAAGGCACCAGGAACACCGGATGAAGAATTACAAATGATTCACCGAGCAAGTTCGCCCCGTCGGATGAATCGCCGTCTTCTCTTCGCGTCTTCGTGTTTCGCTCTTGTTCTTTTGGACCCCCTTGGCGCCTTGGTGTCTTGGTGGTGTATATCCCGTTTTTGCCGTGTCTCCCGTGGCTGATAATCTCTTTCAATGAAACCGAGCCGGTCCACATTTCTGCAGATCCGCGGGCTGCGCTACCACGTGCGCGAGTGGGGCGGCGAGGCGGCGCCGAAGCTCTTTTTCCTGCACGGCTGGATGGATGTGTCCGCCTCGTTCCAGTTCGCGGTCGATGCGCTGAAAGAGGATTGGCACGTGCTCGCGCCGGACTGGCGCGGCTTCGGGCTGACCGAATGGGCGCGCGGCGGCTACTGGTTCCCCGACTACGTCGCCGATCTCGATGCATTGCTGGATCGGCTCTGTCCCGACGGGCCGGCGAAGCTGGTCGGCCACAGCATGGGCGGCAACGTCGCCGGACTGTATGCCGGCATCCGGCCGGAGCGCGTCGAGAAGCTGGTGCTCGCCGAAGGCTTCGGCCTGCCGCCTGCCGAGCCGGACCGGGCGCCGCGGCGCTATGCGCAGTGGCTGGAGGAAATCCGCGATCCGCCGCAACTCAAGACGTATGCCTCCTTCGAGGAGGTGGAGGCGCGTCTCAGGCGGAACAACCCGCGGCTTTCGGCGTCGCGCGCGCAGTTCCTCGCCCGGCACTGGGCGGAGGAAAAAGCGCCGGGGCGCATCGAGCTGCGCGCCGATCCGCTGCACAAGATGGTGAACCCGGTGCTCTATCGGGTGGAAGAAGCGATGGCGTGCTGGCGATGCATCGCGGCGCCGACGCTGTGGCTGCACGGCGACGGCGCCTGGCTGCGCGGCTTCCTGAAGGGCGACGAGGCCTCGCTCGACAGCTACCGCGCGGCGTACTGCAATCTCTGCGAGCGCCGCATTGACGACGCCGGCCACATGATGCACCACGAACGGCCGGAGGCTTTCGCCGCTGCGATCGAGGACTTCCTGCGCGCGGCTGCCGGAACGTCCGGGTCGCGCTAGACGGACTCGACCTCGGCGTCGATGAAATAGCCCGCGCCGCGTTCGGTGCGGATCAGCTTCGGCTCGCTGGGATCGATCTCGACCTTCCTGCGCAGGCGCAGGATCTGCACGTCGATGCTGCGGTCGTAAACCGCATCGTCGTAGCCGCGGCTCATCTCAAGCAACTGCTCGCGGCTCAGGATGCGGCGCGGCGCGCGCAGCAGCGCGCCGAGCAGATAGTACTCCGCGTGAGTCAGGTCGACGCGCTCGCCGCTGGGCGACACCAGCCGCCGCGTGCGCAGGTCGAGCTCCCATCCCGCGAATCGGTACGCGCGCGGTTGCCCCGCGCCCTGCACCGCAGCCGGGTGCGCGTGCGCCCTGCGCAGAACGGTGCGGATGCGGGCAAGCAGCTCGCGCGGGCTGAAGGGCTTGGTGAGATAGTCGTCCGCGCCCAGCTCGAGGCCCATGACGCGATCGACTTCCTCCTGCCGCCCGGTCAGCATGATGATCGGGATGCTCGACTCGGCGCGCAGCTCGCGCGCGATACTCATGCCGTCTTCCGCGGGCAGCCGCAAGTCCAGCACGATCAGGTCGACGACCTGCAGCGCCAGCGTTCTGCGCATCTGCACGCCGTCCGCGACGCAGGTCACCCGCATGTCGTATCCCGCGAGGTAGTCGGAGATCAACTGGCAGATGGCCGCGTCGTCGTCGACGACCAGGATGTGCGGCGCGACACCCGAGCGATCCACCGCAGGCGGCGCAGTGCCGATATCCGTTTCCTTGGACTCAATCATGTAAGCTGACTTTTCGGTCAAATTCGTGGCGCCTCGACGCACGCCGGATTACAGGTTGCAACACGGGAACGCGCAGATGAAATCCTCGGGCAACCTGCGTCGATTTCAATGGAACGTCCCTCGTCCGCCGGCAGACGCATACCCGGGATCCGCCCAGTATGTCACCATGTTAACGCATCCGGATGGCAAATGGATGACGTACCCCATAGCGTGGAAACGATGCCTGCAGCCGGCCCGACCGTTGACGAGCTGGCGGAGAGTCCAATGTCGAAAATGAAAGCCGCCGGGACCGCCCTGGGACACGATTCGCCTCAAGAGCGTTCCGCCGAGGGGCGGCACTACACGATTCTCGTCGTGGATGACGACGACCTGCTGCGCCGCCTGCTCGTCGAATGGCTCGTGATGGCGGGATACGAGGTGCGCGAAGCGATCGACGGACAGGCGGCGGTGGAGAGCCTGCTCGCCCAACCGGCGGGCCTGGTAATCACCGACATGCACATGCCGGGGGCGTCGGGCGCCGGAGTGCTCGCGATGCTCCAGCGCCACCACCCTGGCACGCCGGCCATCGCCGTCTCGGCACACTTCGGGTCGGGCCGCGGCTATAGCGCCGAAAACGCAATCGCGCTCGGCGCACGGCGGGTGCTCGCAAAACCCTTCTCTCGAACCGATCTGCTCGAGGCAGTGCGGGAAGTTCTGGACGCGGATCGCCCCGCAGCCGCCCCCTGATGCCGACCTCCGCGCCGGGCGCGAATCTGCAGCGCCGGCTGGTCGCTGGCGGCACGCTCCTCATCGTGCTGGTGCTGCTGTCCAGCGGATGGGACATCTGGCACAACCGGACTCGGCTTCTCGACAATGCGGGGCGCGAGCTCGACAACCTTTCCCGCGTGCTCGCCAGTCAGACCGCGAGCGTCTTCTCCAGACTCGATCTCGCGCTGCGCGATGCGGCGACGATCGCCGCTCAGCCGGAGGCAAGCCGGGCCGAGCCGCTGTTGCGCAGACTGGTCGAGATCCGGCGCGCGACGCCCACGATCCTCGCCATAGCCTCGTACGATGCCCTCGGCAGCCGCGCCGAATCGGTCGGAGACGCTCTGGCGCTGCCAGCGAGCGCCGCCGATCTGGCGTTCTTTCGCAGTCACCGCGATTCGCCGGATCAGGATTTGTTCATCGGCACGTCGGCCAAGGCCATGGACCACGACGAACCGCTGCTGCTGGTGAGCCGGCGCGTCGAATCGGCCGACGGCCGTTTTGCCGGCGTGATCGCCGCCGAAGTGGATCCGCAGCACTTCGCGCACTTCTACCAGGCGATCGGGCTGGGCAAGGACAGCCTGGTCGTCCTGCTGCGCCGGGACGGTCCGGTGCTGGCCCGCCATCCGGCCCCGGCGGTAGAAACCGCGGAGGACTTCGAGGCCGGCGGCGGGCAGATCTCACGGGGCGCCATCGAAGCGCAAAGCCCGGTCGATCATGTCCGGCGCCTCGTCGCGCTGCAAGCGGTCAACCACTTCCCGCTGGTCGTCGGCGTCGGGATGGCGAAGGACACGGCGCTCGGGCCCTGGTACCAGCAGACGCTGCATTCGGTGCTGCGCAGCGGCTTTCTCAGCTCTTTCATTGCGACGCTGCTGTTCCTGCTGCGCAGGGCGCTGGCGCGGCGCGAGCAATCCGAGGCGAAGCTGCGCGAAAGCGAGGAGCGCTATGCGCTCGCCATGGCGGGTTCCAACGAAGGGCATTGGGACTGGGACATGGAGGCCGAACGGTTTTACCTGTCGTCGCGGATGATGGCGCTGCTCGGCCGGCCGGAGAACGAGCAGCATCTGGGGCGCGCGGACCTGGAGCAGTTGCTGCAAGTCCACGCGGACGATCTGCCGCGCGCGCGAGAGATGCTCGCCACCCATCTCGCCGGGCGCAGTCCGCATCTGGAGTGCGAGCTTCGCCTGCGGCACGCAGGCGGCGAATGGCGCTGGATGCTGGTGCGCGGACTCGCGCTGCGAGATCCCGCGGGCCGCCCGTACCGCATGTCCGGCTCGATCGCCGACATCACCGAGCGCAAGGCAGCGGAAGAAGAGCGGACCCGCCTCGAAAGCCGCCTGCGCCAGGCGCACAAGATGGAGGCCGTCGGCACCATGGCGGGCGGCATTGCGCACGATTTCAACAACATCCTGGGCGCAATTCTCGGTTACGGCGAAATGGCGCGCGGCGCCGCTGCGGACAGCGCACTCAAGGCTTATCTCGACAATGTCCTGACCGCCGCGAGGCGCGCCAAGGCGCTGGTGGACGAGATCCTGATCTACAGCCGCAGCCAGCGCGGCAGGCGCGAGCCGGTGGTCGTCTCGAAGGCGGTGGGGGAGGCGCTGGATCTGGTGCGCGCCTCGCTGCCCAAGAACATCGCCCTGGAAAGACGCATCGAGGCGCGCGATGCGACCGTGATCGGGGACCCGACCCATGTGCACCGGCTGGCGATGAACCTGTGCAGCAACGCGGTCCAGGCGATGCACGGCGGCGGCACGATCGCGGTGACCGTGGACTTCGCCGATGCGCCGGTGCGGCGTGTGCTGTCTCATGGTCTGCTCGGCGCTGGCCGCTATGTGCGCCTGCGCGTAGAGGACCAGGGGCACGGCATGGCGCCGGAGGTGCTGGAGCGCATTTTCGAACCGTTCTTCACCACCAAGCCGCCGGGCAGCGGCACCGGGCTCGGGCTTGCGCTGGTGCACGGCATCGTCAGCGACATGGGCGGCGCAATCGACGTGGTGAGCATCCCCGGCGCCGGCACGCGCTTCGAGATCTACCTGCCTCGCATCGACCCGACCGGCGCGCAGGCGGGCGCGGATCGGCCGCTGCCGCGCGGCGAAGGGCAGCGAGTCGCCTTTCTGGAAGACGAGAAGGCGCTCATGCTGCTCGGCGAGGAAATGCTCGCCGCGCTGGGTTACGAGCCGGCAGGCTACATGAGCCCGGCCGCGCTGCTGGAGGCGCTGCGCGCCGCCCCGACGGGATTCGACGCGGTGGTGACCGACCAGCTCATGCCGGAGATGTCTGGCACCGATCTGGCGCGGCAATTGCGCGCGCTGCGGCCGGATCTTCCCGTGATCCTGGTCAGCGGCTACCGCGGGTTGTTGCTCGAGCAGGAAGCGGCGGCGGCGGGCATCACGATCCTGCTCACCAAGCCTCTGCAGGCTCGCGATCTGGCGCACGCGCTGGCCGCCGCGCTGCACCGCTGAAATACCTCTCCTGCCAGTACATGCATTACGCGGCGTAACGCAAGCGCCCGTCCCGAAATCGTCCGGAAACCGCAGCCTCCCATTATTCCTCCTGCATGGTGCCACGAAACCGTGGCTGCCTATTGCCCCCAGGGCCCGCCGAGACCGAGCGAGGCTGCTCGAGCGGGCGCCGCCCGAAGATGCCGGGCGGATAACGATGTGAGAAAGGAGATCACCATGAACGCATTCAAGACTGCGGCTTGCGCCGCATTGATTCTGGCAGCCGGTTCCGCTTGGGCGGCAGAACTCATCGCGCCCGAGCCGAACGTAAGCAAAGTGGAAGGCCGCTCTGCCGCCAACCTCAAGACCAGCAGCGCGGACGCGGTATGGTCGGACGCGCTGAAGTGGGACAAGGTCTGGGGTCCGGAAGCGCCGATTGCGAGCGATCCGGCGGCCAGCGGCCAGGCCGTGCGTTCGGCTTCGGATCGCAATGCCAACGATGTGATGGGGCGTTCTTCCTGACGCGTGACCAAGCAATCCGTTTGATTCTTTGACTCCCTTACCCGGCACCCCCCTGCCGGGTCTCCACGGCGGACCCTCCCCGTCCGCCGTTCTTTTTTCAGCGTGTAACCCCCGCGCGGCACGCGGAATCGTCCGGTAACAGCGAAGCCGCAGACTGGCGTCCAGAAGTTCGAGGAGAGACAAACATGAAACGTTTCAGCTGTGTCGTCGCGATGTCGCTCGCCGTATTCGCACTCGGCATCCACGCCGCGGAAGCGAGAGTCCTGTTGGCTCACGCCCCGCTCCCGCAACAGCAGTCGTCCGACATCGCGGTGCCGGCGACGACCGGCGACGGTTTGCCGGGGCTCGGCACCGCCGGCACGGCAGTACCGCAGCGGCAACCGCTCGCGACCGAGGGGCTGCAATTGATGCCGCACGTGCGGCTCATGCCGTTGCCGTCGCAATCCGATTTCTTCCTGCGGCGTCAGCCGGGAGACCTGGGCTGAACGCGTCGTGCGCACCCTGCTCGCTCCTGCCGTGCCGAGCCGCGTTAAATTCCTGCTCGCGGCCGTGCGCCGCGCCTTCGTCGTCGCCGGCGTCTCGGTGGGAATCGGCGTCATCGTGACCGGGCTGTTCGTCTTCGCAGCGATCATGCGGATCGTGCGCAGGTTCCAGCAGTGATCGCGTCGACCTCGGCGCGACACGCCGCCTGGCTTGCGGTTTCCGCGTAGTCCACCGCCGCCCCGGAGCGAGGAGCACGGGCGCTGCAGGCGGGCCCGCGCGGCGGCGAAGCGGGCGCCGGGGAAACTCTCCCCCGGGAAGGCCTAGACTATGAGCCTCCGGCTCGGAGGAGCCGGTTGCCATCGTCATCACATCCGGGAGGGGAAAATGCGCTCGATCGTTTTGCGCCTCGCGTATCTCGCCGCGGCGATCTCGGGGCTCGCGTGGTCCGCCGCCGGCGCCATCGCCGGCGCCGAAGACGAAATCAACCAGGTCGAGGACCGGCGCTATGACGCGATGATCCGAAACGATGCCGCATTGCTCGCCGATACGCTGGCGGAGGAGTTCCAATATCACCAGCCGAACGGCAAGGTCAACGACAAGCCGGGTTACATCGCGCAGATGAAAAGCGGCACCGTGAAGATCTTCAAGGCGGAGCGCTACAACGTGAAGATCCACGTCTACGGCGACATCGCGACCGCAATGGGCGAAACCCGCCTCGACCTGGAATTGGGCGGGCAGCGCAGGAACTCGGACCTGCGCTACCTCAACGTCTGGGTGAAGCGCGACGGGCGGTGGCAGTTGGCGGCGCGGCAGTCGGCGTTCAAGCAGTAATGGCGCGCCCCGGCTCGGCGAGGAGCAAGCCGAGCACAACGCGCATTCGCTGCCGTATCGCCTGCTCGACCCCGTCGAGCGGGCGGGCAGCCGCAGTCAGCGGCCGCGCAGAAACGCCGCGCCGCGCCAGAGCGTGAGCGCGCCAACGCTGACAAAGGCGGCCGCGTAGCTGTCGGTCGCGGCGTGAATCAGCCAGAAGAGCGACGGCAGCACCATCACGCCCGAGTAGGTCATTGCGAGCGAGGCGCCGGTCGCGGCGCCCGCGCGCCCTGGCGGTGCAATGCGCGCCACTTCCGCGAGGTACACCCCGTTCCACCCTACCGCGGACGCGCCGAAGAAGAATGCGAGCGCATAGATCGCCGGCGGCGGCCACGCCGCGCCGATCGCGGCGGTCAGGAACGCGGCGCCGGACATCGCCAGCCCGAGCAGGCCCAGCAGCCTGCGTGACGACACCCAGTTGTCCGCAATCGCACCCCAGAAAAGACGCCCGATCGCCCCCGCGATCATCGCCGCCGATAGCGCGGCGCCGGCGGCGGTCACGGAAAATCCGGTTCGTTCCATCAAGGACACGACCAGATAGGAGCCGAGGCACATCTGCATGCCGGAGTAGGCGAAGGAAGACAGCGCAAGCTCGCGCAGCCTGGCGTGCGAGAACACCAATCGCAGCGGCTCGACGAGACCGGTGCCGTGCGCCGAGCGCCGCGGAGGGATCTCGGAATCCACCGCCCGCTGCACCGTCTGCGCCGCCGCCGCGACCACCAGCCCGAGCAGCGCCACGCCCAGCGCTGCGGCTTGCCAGCCGAACAAATCGATCGCCACCGGCACCAGCGCGCCGGCGATTGCGCCGCCGACCGGCACGCCGGTTTGCTTGAGCGAAAAGAGGAACACGCGCCACCCGGGCGGCACGCGCTCGGCCAGCACCGTGGAGGAAGCCGGCGTAACAGTCCCGTAGCCGAGGCCGGCAACCAGCGCCCCGAGCGCGATCACCCACGCGCTGGGCACCGCAATCAGCGCCATGCCCGCGGAGGTGAGCAGCAGGCAGAACTGGCTGACGCGAATCGCGCCCACGCGCTCCAGCACATGGCCCGCGAGCAGCGCCGCCGGAATCGAGGCGCCGTAGATGAGCGCGGTGACGATGCCCACCGCCGACGCCCGCACGCCGACATCGATTTCGGCGACCGGCGCCAGCACCGGCGGCGTGAACACCACCAGCGAGGCCTGGATCTGCACCGCGAGCGTGACGATGAGCGGCAACAGAAATCCGGTCATGGCGCACTCGCCTTTGGAAAAAACAATTCACCACCAAGAACACCAAGGGCGCCGAGAAAACCCTTACGAATGGAACGAAACTCGACCGCAGGAGCCGGTGTGCGCACAGCCGGCAAGCTCATTGGGATGATCTCGATCGCTTCCGACTCTCTTGGTGTTCTTCGTGTGCTTGGTGGTTGCAATCAGCTCTTCGACTTCTCCAAAGCCTGGTCGAGGTCCCAGAGGATGTCGTCGATGTCCTCGATGCCGATCGACAAGCGGATCATGTCCGGCGACACCCCGGCCTTGATCTGCTCTTCCTCGGAGAGCTGGCGATGGGTGGTCGATGCCGGGTGGATGACCAGCGTCTTTGCGTCGCCCACGTTGGCCAGGTGCGAGAAGAACTGCAACGATTCGATGAACTTGATGCCCGCCTCGACTCCGCCCTTGATGCCGAAGGTCAGGATCGACCCGCAGCCCTTGGGCAGGTATTTCTGCGCCAGCTTGTAGTACGGACTCGCCTTCAGCCCCGGATAGTTCACCCACGACACGCGCGGGTGCGCGGCGAGGAATTCGGCGACCCGCATCGCGTTCTGCACGTGGCGCTCCATTCGCACGTGCAGCGTCTCCAGCCCCTGCAGCAGGATCCAGGCGCTCATCGGCGACAACACCGGGCCGAGCGTGCGCATCGTCTCCATGCGGCACT
Source organism: Burkholderiales bacterium (assembly GCA_035651315.1). Taxonomy (GTDB): domain Bacteria; phylum Pseudomonadota; class Gammaproteobacteria; order Burkholderiales; family Eutrophovitaceae; genus DASRFY01. Next base: position 16,242 of record DASRFY010000185.1, on the reverse strand, counting down.
TCATGGTGTAGCCGAAGTCGCCGAAGGTCTCGTGAAAGATCACGCCGTGGTAGCCGCGGGAGGGCTCGGTCATCATCGGAAACTTGCCGTTGCCCCAGGGGAACTTGCCCGACTCGACGACGACCCCGCCCATGGTGGTGCCGTGGCCGCCGATGAACTTGGTCGCCGAATGCACGACGATATCGGCGCCGAACTCGATCGGCCGGCACAGGTAGGGCGAAGCGAAGGTGTTGTCGATCACCAGCGGAATGCAGGCTTCCTTTGCGATCTTCGCGCAGGCGCCGATGTCGAGGACGTTGATGCGCGGATTGCCCATCGTCTCGGCGTAGAGGAGCTTGGTCTTCGGCGTCAGCGCCTTGCGGAAATTCTCGGGATCGTCGGGATCGACGAAGATGGTGTTGATGCCGAACTGGCGGAACGTCACCTCGAACTGCGAGTACGTGCCGCCGTAGAGCGTGCTCGCCGAGACGATGTCGTCGCCCTCGCGCAAGAGCGTGAGCAGCGCGCACATCTGCGCCGCCTGGCCGGAGGCCGCGGCCAGCGCCGCGCGCCCGCCTTCGAGCGCCGCCATGCGCTCCTCGAACACCGACACCGTCGGGTTCGAGATGCGCGAATAGACGTTGCCGAAGGTCTGCAGGTTGAACAGGCTCGCCGCGTGGTCGGCCGAATCGAACACGTACGAGGTCGTCTGGTAGATCGGCACTGCGCGCGAGCCGGTCGCCGCATCCGGAATCTGACCGGCATGCAGGCACAGCGTGCCGAATCCGAATTCTCTATCCGCCATTTGCTGGATTCCCAGGAAGTCTTGACCACAGAGGCACAGAGAAAAAATCAGGGTTCACCACCAAGGACACGAAGGACACCAGGAAAAATAAGGGTGAGGATCGCCGTTCTTGGTGCTCTTGGTGCCCTTGGTGGTTAATTCCCTGCTTGTCAGGGTACCTGTGGTGAAATTAGTAAGGTAGCCACTGCGGGCGCTTGGCGGAGATGACCTTGGTGTTGACGCCCACCCAGTTGAGCCCGCCGAACAGCCGCCCGTGCTCGATTTTCACGCAGCGGTCCTGCACCACTTCGAGCCCGGCGGCGCGAGCCCCCTGCGCCGCGGCTTCGTTGCTCACCCCGAGCTGCATCCACAGCACCTTGGCGCCGATCGCGATCGCGTCGTCGGCGATCGGCCCGATGTCCTCGCTCTTGCGGAAACAGTCCACGATGTCCACTTTCCCGGGGATGTCCCGCAGGCTGGCGTAGACCTTCTCGCCGAGGATTGCCTGCCCGGTGTAGGACGGATTGACCGGGATCACGCGGTAGCCGTGCTCCTGCATGTACTTGGCCGCGAAATAGCTCGGTCGGTACCAGTTGGCGGACAGCCCCACGACGGCGAGCGTCTTGTACTGGCGCAGGATGCGGCGCAGGGTGTTAATGTCGGTGTTATCGCTCATGGCCTCGCGTGCGGACAAAAAAGACGGGGCCCGCACGGCCCCGCTGTCGATGAGTTCGAAGCGATTGTAGCACCGGCCCGCGCCACGTCCGGCTGCTCACTGTGCGAGCAGGCGCTCCACGGTCTGCTCCAGGAAGCCGCCGCTGATTTGCCCGACGCGCATCGCCGCCACCCGGCCCTGCCGGTCAACGAAGTACGTGGTCGGCGTCGCATGAACGGTGGGAAAATCGTCGTCCTCGCGCTTGTCGAAGCGCCAGGCGACCGGAAAGGTGTAGCCCTTTGCCGCCATGAACGCGCGCACCTCCTCCTCGCCGTCGTCCACGCTGACCGCGATCATCTCGAATCCGCGCGACCTGTTCCGTTCGTAGAATTTCTGCCATTGCGGCATTTCGGCCCTGCACACCGGACACCAGGTGGCCCAGAAGTTCACCATCACGACCTTGCCTTTCCACTGCTCGAGGTTCACCCGGTTTCCGTCGAGCAGCACTGCCTGCAGTTTCGCCGGCTCGCCGGCCGGCTGCGCCCATTGCAGCGCTGCCGCCCACAGCACGAATATCCCGACCCACCTCAGCGCAACGATTCGCATGATCCTCTCCTCTGCTACTTGCCCGGCGCTTCCAGTCTACACAGGGGGCGCCGAAGGAATCGCGGGGCTCGCGGAGCCGAGGCGGGCACGGCGCTCCTCCTTCGACATCCGCGCCAGGCGCTTCACTTCGGCGTAGAACGCCGGCAAGTCTCCCCGCTCGTCGGCGAGCAGGCGCTGGAAGGCGGGAACGAGGTCCGCATACGCCGCCACGGAAACGATCTTGGCATTGTTGAGCGGCGGCTCGAACCAATGATCGTAACCGGCGAACCCGCCCCAGCTCTCTTTCAGCGCGCCGTAGTCGTCGCGCATCCGTGCAAAGACCGCTGCCTTTGCCTCGCGCTTGCGCGCGTCGGGGATCTCCTCGCCGTAGAGCGCCTTGAGCACGTCGCGGCAGCGCTGCACGAGCGCCAGGAAATCGCGCTTGCGCGCCTGCGCCCGGTCGAACGCCTCGCGCTGCGCCTGGGTGCCGTGCATTTCGAGCCAGCGGCGCATGCCTTCCAGTTCGACCGTGGTGGCGAAGGATTCGTTGAACTCGGTATCTCCGCCCGCGTACGCCACCTGGTGGGCAAGCTCGTGGAACAGCAGGCGTGCGACCTCGGGCTCCGGATAGCGGATGAAAGTGTTCAGCACCGGATCGTCGAACCAACCGAGCGTCGAATACGCCGGCACGCCGCCCACGAACACATCGTAGCCTTTGCCGCGCAGGTCTTCGGCGAAGGCTTGCGCGTCGGCCTGCGCGAAATATCCCCGGTAGGCGACGCAGCCGGCGAAGGGGAAGCACCAGCGCTTCGGTTGCAGGGAAAATTCCGGCACCGCGAACACGTTCCACACCACAAATTGGCGGTGCAGGTCCGCGTACCCGCGGTAGCTGCCGTTGTCCGGCAGGCCCAGTTCACGGACCGCGAACCGACGGATCTCCAGCACGTGTTCGAGCCGATCCCGCAGCGCCGGATCGGTCTTCTCGTCCGCCACCCAGCGCTCGATGGACCGGCGGCTGCGCCAGATCTGCATCTGGCCGTCGATCGCCTGCGCGTAGTAACCGAGGGTCTGGCAGCCGCCGAGCAGCAGCATCGCCGCGATCACCGCGGCCCTAGTCTTCCAGGAAACGTCCATCGCGAAGAAACGCGCACACCTGCCTCGCGGCGCGCGCCGAGAACAACAATCCGGTGTGATTGAGCGGCAGCAGCACCGAATCCTTCGCTCCCTGCACCCGCGTTTCCTCGACGGTGACCACACCGTCGTTGGGGGAAGGAAGCCGGGCGAGGAGACGGCCGAGGCCGAGCGGCAGTCGGCCGGCGATGATCCCGACCTCCACGCCCGGCGGTGCAGACGGGGAAGGCCTTTCCGACCAGGCCGTCTCGCTTCGACCGAGCATCCAGCGGCCGGGGCACGTGCGCGCGAGGCTGCGTCCCGCCGCGCTGCCCGCCACCGGGCTGCCCATCAGCACGATCCTGCGCACGCGCGGATCGGCCCGCAGCGCAATCGCGTGCAGCGCCACCACGCCTCCCAGGCTGTGGCCCACGAGATGGATCGCAGCGGCTTGCGCATGTTCGATCCCGCGCCCCAGGCGGCGCGCGTTCTCCTCGAGCCCGGTTCCGACCGTCGCATAGGAGAAGCGCTCGACCCGAAACCCGCAGCGGCCGACCCGCGTCTGGAGAGGATATAAGGCAAAGGCGTTCATCCAAAGCCCATGAACCAGTATGACAATTTGCTCCTGCATTGTTCGCCGCTCGCCGTCGCGCCTCGCTCTGCGTTCCCGCGCCCCGCACAATATCTTGCCCCGCACCGCCCTGGCGATCGGGGCCGGAGCGCGGGGCGCCTCGCAATCCCAGGACTTTGATCTGGCTCAATTCCGCACCCGGCCGGGCAGGCTACTCTGCTCACCGAGTGGAGGGCCTGTCCCGCCTCCCCGATTTCGATCCCGGGACACAGAGGGAGACCAGGAATGGACCGAGTATCCACAGACAAGTTGATGCAAGACCTGCAGGCGGTCGTCGAGGACGCCGAAGACCTGCTCAAGGCCACCGCCAACCAGGCAGGCGAGAAGATTACCGCGGCGCGCGCCCGCGCGGAGGAGTCGGTGCGCGCGGCCAAGGCGCGCATGGCTGCCGCCGGCCACGAGGTCGCCGAACGTAGCCGCGCCGCCGCGCATGCGACCGACCATTACGTGCACGAGAACCCCTGGACCTCGATCGGGGTCGCAGCCGGAGTGGGATTCCTGATCGGTTTGCTGATCGGCCGCCGCTAGTGGACGCGATGAGCGAGGAGCCCGGGGTCGAGCATCCCAGAGCCGGGCTGTTCGAGTCAATCAAGGCGTTGCTCGCCACGACGGTGAGCATCGCCCACACGCGGCTCGAACTTTTCAGCACCGAGATCCAGGAGGAAATCGACCGGGTCGTCGCCCGCCTGCTATGGAGCCTCGTCGCCTTGTTTTTCCTCGCGCTGGGCGTGCTGCTCGGCGCGGTGGCGATCATCATCGCGTTCTGGGACTCCTACCGCCTCGGCTCGGCCATCGTGCTGTCGTTGTCCTCGCTGGGCATTGCCGTGCTGCTCTGGCTCCGGCTGCGCACCCAAGCGGCCGCCGCGCCGCGGCTGCTCGAGGCCACGCTCGACGAGCTGGCCAAGGACGAACAGCGGCTTCGCTCCGCGCCATGAGCAGCCGCTCGGACACGCTCGCCCGCAAGCGGCAGGCGTTGATCGCGCGAGCCGAGCGGGAGCGCGTCCAGCTTGCGCAGGCCGCGCAAGGCGTGAAGGCCGCGACGCGCATCGCGGACCGCGTGATCACGATCGCGCGTTACCTGCGCGCGCATCCGCTGCTGGTGGGTATCGCCGCTGCCGCGCTGGTGCTCGCCGGGCGGGGACGGGCGCTGCGCTGGGCGGTCAAGGCGCTGCCCGCGGTGAGCATCGCGATGCGCCTCGGCCGCGGTCTCGTGCGGCGTTGAGGTAAAGATCAATCCACCTGCATGAAGGCGTAACCGCTGTTTTGCAGCGCGATCGCGTTGGCGAAAACGTTCTCTTCGAGCACCACGAGCGCAAGCACGTTGTCTGCCGCCACGCCCCGTTTGTTCATCGCGTACAGGCAAGCCTCGATTTTCACGCCGAGGCGCGCCAGTTCCTCCAGCTCCGCGTGGATCCGGTCCAGCTTCTCGAATCGCTCGCCGGCGAATGACGTGCGATCGACCGACTTGGCGACGAACTTCAGCACCGCCCCGCGCAGCAGCATCACGTAACGTGGCGTGACGCCGTTGCGGCGCAGGATCTCGATCGAGTTCTTCACCAGTCCGAGGCGCTCGAGAAAGATCTTCTCGTCGCCGGTGCTGAAATCCCAGACCGCCCTGGCTTCCTTCAGGCCGGCGAAATCGTTTGTCTGCGCGGTCATGCGTTCTCCCCCGAAAGGACGTGCATTATAGGGGAGCCGCTCTGATAGACTTGCCGCCTTCCCAACCGACTCCCATGCCTTTTCCCCTCGACACGCTGGTCGCGATCCCGCTCATCGGCCTGCTCGCATACATCATCCTCGGCGTCTCGGGCTTCGGATCGGCGCTGGTCAATATCCCGCTGCTCGCGCACTTCCTGCCGATGCCGGCCATCGTGCCGATGATCGTGACGGTGGATTTCGCCGCCACCTTCGCCACGCAACTGCGGTTTCGCCGGGAAGTGGAAAGAGCGGAACTGAAGCTGGTGATTCCGCCGATGATCGCGGGCATTCTGCTCGGCGTCACCTTGCTCGCGACGCTGCCTAAGCAGGCGACGCTCGCGCTGCTCGGACTGTTCGTTACCGGCTACGGACTCTACCGGCTTGCGGCGCGCGCGACGCCGAACACCATCTCGCGCTGGTGGGGGATACCGACCGGGCTCGCCGGCGGGCTGGTCGGCGGATTGTTCGGTGTGGGCGGGCCGATCTATGCGGCCTACGTGGCGGCGCGCGTACACGACCCGATGCGGATGCGCGCCACGCTGTCGGCGATCTTCAGCGTCAGCACCGGGCTGCGCCTGCTGGTGTTCCTGGCTTCCGGCCTGTTGCTGCAAACCGAGGTATGGTACGGGGTCGCTCTCATGCTGCCGGCGATGTTCGTCGGGCTTTTCATCGGCCACCGCCTGCACGGCAGACTCGACCGCAGGCGCCTGTCGGGCTTCGTCAGCCTGCTGCTCGTCGCAAGCGGCCTTTCGCTGCTGTGGAAAGCGCTCTGAACCGCCGCGAGCGACGGGAAGAAGACCGCGCGGCACTCGGAAACCGCGCGGGCCGCGGCCGGTTCCCGGCCGGGCGGCCGAACGATGCAATATTAGACAATTCGGATATTATTAGCGGCGTTGGAGCAGTGTCCCCGCGCTGCCGCGCGTAACATCGCGGGGCTGCGAATCTTTCATCAACAGAGAAAAGAAGGAGTCAGACATCATGAGGAGAATCATCCCCGCATCCGTCCGCGCCACCCTGCTCGGTCTGGCCGTGGCGGCTTCCGTTACCCTCGCGTCGGCGGCGGAGACAGAGTGGGTGTATCCCACGATCCAGGGTTTCGGCAAGACGGCCGCATTGCCCCACGCGGCGATGCAGCCCAGCAAGAGTGACGAGTACAAGGTGGTCTTCAACCTGACCCCCGGCGGCGATCCGGACAAATTCAACGCGGCGCTGGACCGCGTGGCCCGGACGGTCAACATCTTCACCTCGGCCGGCGTACCGCTGTCTCATCTGCATTTCATCGTCGTGATCCACGGCCCCGCCACGCCGATCGTGATGAAGAACGAGGCGTACCGGCAGAAGTTCAACATGGACAATCCCAATATCCCGCTGATCGCCGCGCTCACCAAGGCCAACGTCAAGGTCGTCGTGTGCGGGCAGGCATTGGCCTACAACAACATCGCGCATGAGGCGGTCAATCCGGAGGTCGAGATCACGCTGTCCGCGATCTCCGATGTGATCATTCTCGAAAAGGCCGGCTATCAACTGTTCCCGCTGTAACCGGACCGGCAACGTCGCAGGGCGCCGGGAAGCGTCCGCTTCCCGGTCCTCTGCATTCATGCGCAACAGCGGACTGACATGAAGAATTTATTGCAGACGGCGGTTCTGGTCGCGACCCTCTGGACCGCGGCGGCCGCCGCGGGCGGCATCCAGCCGCCCTGGAACCCGCCGCCCGAGGGCGGCAAGAATTTCACGGTTCCTGGCATCGACAACGTTCCGGATCTCTACGGCGACGTCGTCGATCCGCAGCTCGTCGTTTTCCTGGCCGGCAACCAGTACATGGTGGTGGACGATCTGTTGCGCGAATTCCGCGCTGTGCACCCGCAGTACCAGCGGATTTTCGTGGAGACCCTGCCGCCCGGGATCCTGATCGAGCAGATCGAGCAAGGTGCGCTGATCGTCGGCAACATGCGCCTGTCGCCGCAACCCGATGTCTACGCCACCGGCCGCGGCCGCATGGAGGCCTTGCAGCGCGACAAGCAATGGTTTTCGCAGACGGCGGACTACGCCCGCAATCGGCTGGCGATCATGACCTCCCTCGGCAATCCGCAGCAGATCGCCGGTTGGAGCGATCTGGCGCGTGCCGGCCTGACCATCTGCATGCCCAACCCGCAGTGGGAGGGCGTGGCGGCCAACGTCATCATCCCCGCGATCCGCACCACTGGTGGCGAGGAGCTGGTGCGCGACATCTATACCGAGAAAGTGCGCGACGGCAGCGCCGTGCTCACGCAGATCCATCACCGCCAGACGCCGCTATGGATCATGCAAGGCAAGTGCGTGGCGGGCGCAGTCTGGTACACGGAGGCGTACTACCACGCGAAGGTCATGAAGCACGCCGTCTCGATGGTGGAATTGCCCGATGCGCAGAACCGCGTAGCGATCTATACGGCCGGCGTAATGAAGACGGCTCCGCACCGCAAGGCCGCGGAGGATTTCCTGCGCTTCCTGCAGAGCGCCGAGGGCCAGGCGGTGTACCGGAAGTACGGATTCCTGCCGCCCGGATAGAACCGGCTGCGGACCAGGAAGCGGGAGCTATGGAGACGACGGCGCACGCAATCGGGAGAGGGCGACTCGCTGCGATCCTGTCGGGCGTGTCGATCGCGCTCGGTTTCCTCGCCTCGGCGACCTGGGCCCTCGATGCCGGCGAATCCATCGCGCTGCGCGGAATCCCGGACAAGGCGCCCGCCTGCGCCACGTGCCATGGCGCGCACGGGGAAGGCGGCGGCGACGGGCTCTACCCGCGCGTCGCGGGTCTTCCGACCGCCTATCTCGAGACGCAACTGAAGGCGTTCCGGGACGGCTCTCGATCGAACGCGCTGATGTCGCCCATGGCGAAAGTCCTGACCGACGCCGACATCGCCGCGGTCGCGGACTACTTCAATCGTCAGGCCCCGGAGTTTCCCGTCGCACCCGGCGCCAAGCAGGCACAGCTTGCGCGCGGACAGGCGCTGGTCACGATCGGCGACTGGGCGCACGGCGTGCCCTCCTGCGTGAGCTGCCACGGGCCGGTTTTGCAAGGTGTCGCGCCGGCGATGCCGGCGCTGTCGGGACAGTGGCCCCGGTACATCGCGGCGCAACTCGAGGCATTCCGGCACAGCACGCGGCCGGGCGGCCCGCTCGGGTTGATGAGCCGCATCGCCTCCGGCCTGAGCGACGATGACACGCGCGACGTCGCGCTTTACATCGCGAGCCTGCGTCCGGGCGTCATGCCGGAGATCCCGCGTCCGTCGGCGCCAGAAGCCTATCGCGCAGTCGCGCAATCGCCGGACGCTTTCACGCCGCCCCCTGAAGCGTCGATGCCGGACGGGCCCTTCGGCGACATGGTGCGACTGGGAGAAAACATCTTCGAGGACACGCCGAAGCACGCCGGGAAATACGTCGGCAACACGCTGAGCTGCCGCAACTGCCATCTGGACCGCGGAAGGCATCCGCGCTCTTCGCCGATGTGGGCGGCCTACGTGCACTACCCGCAGTACCGCAAGAAGGACGGCACGGTCAACACGCTGCAGGCGCGCATCCAGGGCTGCTTCCGCTACAGCGAGAACGGCGCCGCGCCGGCGGCCGACAGTCCCGAGATCACCGCGCTCGCCAGCTACTTCTACTGGTTGGCGACCGGCCTTCCGGTGGGCATCGCGCCCAAGGCGGTGGGCTATCCGAAGCTGGAGTCACCGAAGGAGCCGCCGAGCCCGGCGCGCGGAGCCAGGGTATATGCGGCCAAGTGCGCGCTTTGTCACGGCGAGGACGGCGCGGGACGCAACGCGGACGGCAAGCCCGTTTTCCCCGCGCTCTGGGGTTCGCGCTCGTTCAACTGGGGCGCAGGCATGCACCAAGTGGACATGGCCGCCGCGTTCATCAAGAGCAACATGCCCTACGCTGCGGGCGGCACGCTCACCGACCAGGAGGCCTGGGACGTCGCCGTTTTCGTGAACAGCCGCCCGCGGCCGCAGGATCCACGCTTCACCGAGAGCGTCGAGAAAACGCGCCTGCTCTACCACAAGGATCACAAGTACGACTACTACGGGCGCGAGATCGACGGGAAGGTTCTCGGCGCGCCCAGTGCCAACCGGCCTTAGCGTCGGACCGCAGCTCGTCGCAAGCGACCTGCCGCTTCCGGCACGGGCTCGTAACCAGCGGCGTTATTCCTCGAACCAGTACTCGCCTTTGTTCGATGCGCGGCTGTATCCATTTTGAGGGTCGGTGTCGAATTCCACCGCGTCTGTCATCGTGCCCCGAATCTTCGCGAATTTCCCGGTGCCGCCTACAATTTTGGTGGCTCCGTGAAATGTTCCGCGCTTGGAGCCAGTTGCGGTGGCCTCTGAATACGCTGTCCCGCTCCACTCTAGAAAGACCTTGCTGCCGTCCTCCAGAACCCAGACGCCATATCCCCTGGCCGGTCCGACACCGTTGGTATAGTCAGAAAATCCGCGATCCCATTCCTCGACAACTTTCACACCACCGAGAACGATCTGCTTCATCGAGTGGACACGATGAACCTCAAGAATCCGCACCTGATGTCCAGCGACGTCGCCCACGTCAATGATGTGCTGCTGGACGTAACTGCTCTTGACCCCCTCTCCGGTAGAGTTGATCGGGAACTTCTGTTGGGCCGACGCCGAGGCCGCGATGCACAGCATGACTGCCAGAACCGGTAACCCGAGCAGAATTCTGCGAAAGTTCTTTGCGTCCATATTCCCTCCTCAAGTACAAATCGCGTCGTGCTATACGCTACTTTCGCTCGATCACGATCGTTTCCACCGGCTCGTCGAGCAGGTTCTCTGGGGCATGCTCGCCGGCCGGTGTGGCAATCACGCTGCCCGACTTGTCCACCCCGAGAAAATTACTTCCGTCCGGCTTGTGCACCAACGTTTTCGCGTTGGTGAGGAACACCACGACGTACGCAGGATGTCCGTGCATCACACCCTTTCCGCGTGGATCGCCTCGATAGCGCAGGGCGCGAACCGCTTCGTTATCGACCTCGACTTTCCAGTGATCGGGGTCCACTGCCAGAGCGTCCGCACCCACCCGCGACGACGCCCCGTTCGCACCCCTCGGGATGACGATCACGAACTCGATCCGCTGATCGAGAAGATTCTCCGGGCGTATCTTCCCGGGAGGCGCCCAAACGGCAGTGCCCGCTGGCGCCGGAGGCGGGTCCACAAATTTGCCGTCCGGCAGATGAAGTCTCATGCGCATCGGTGTCAGCGCAATGATCACCACGCCTTCGGCGTCGAAGAAATCCGGCGAACTTTCGTGCGCGCCGAAGAAACCCCGATCGACGCGAAACTGCGCATTCTCAAATTCGGTGCGGTGATGCCCGGGATCGACCTGCAGCGGGTCGGTGGAGATTCGCGCCCGCCGGACATCCGGATGAATACTGAATCGGAACGACGAGGTATCCCTCAACGCGCTCGGACCCACCTGCTTGTTGCAAAATAGAAGCGTGACTTCTAATATGCCCACATGATCGAAAGACGCTATGGGACCCGACTGCGCCAGCTACTTGACCGATTCCCGGCCGTCAGCGTGCTGGGGCCGCGCCAGTGCGGCAAGACAACCTTCATCCGCCAGTCGCTGCCGGACTGGACCTATCTGGATCTCGAAAGGCCCTCTCATGCCACGCCGCTCCAGGCCGATCCCGAGGCGCGCGTCCGTCAGCTCGGGGAAAAGGTGATTTTCGACGAGGCCCAGCGCGTTCCGGAGTTGTTCGCGGTGCTTCGCAGCGCCATCGACAGCAACCGGCGGCGGACCGGCCGCTACGTGCTCCTGGGCTCCGCCTCGCCGTCACTTGTGGAAGAAATCTCCGAGTCCCTTGCCGGACGCACCGGGTTTATCGATCTCGCGCCATTGCGTTGGGACGAGGTGTCGGGCTTGAGACGCCCCGACGGCCTTCAGGACCTGTGGCTGCGCGGCGGTTTTCCCGACGCCTTTCTCGCTCCGAACGACGCCGCCCGGCATGACTGGCATGAGTCCTACACGCGGGCCTTCATCGAGCGGGATCTCCCGGGGCTCGGGATCCAGGTGTCGCCGGTGCAGATGCGAAAGCTCTGGACGATGCTCGCCCATCTTAATGGCGCGATCTGGAATGCCTCCCAGATCGGTGCCTCGATGGGGCTTTCATATCACACGGTGAATCGCTATCTCGACATGCTGGAGCAGACCTTCCTCGTTCGCAGGCTGCCGCCCTACTTCGCCAACATCGGAAAGCGGCTGGTCAAGAGTCCCAAGGTTTACTTCCGGGACACCGGTTTGCTGCACTACTTTCTCGGCATTCGAAATGCAGCAGACCTCGAAACGCACCCGCAGCGCGGCGCAAGCTGGGAATGCTTCATCGTCGATCAGCTCATCGCGATGTTTGACAGAGCCGCGCCCGGCAGCCGCTTCCATTTCTGGCGAACCGCCCGAGGCGAGGAAGTCGATCTGCTCGCGGACGCCGGCGCCGGCTTGCTGCCCATCGAGATCAAGCTCAACTCGGCTCCGACAGCCGAGGACGCCTCCAGCCTGCGCCGCTGCATGCAGGATTTGAGGCTCGATCGCGCCTGGCTGATCTACCCCGGCGACCAGAGCTACTCCCTGGGCGGGGGCGTCATGGCGGTTCCTGCGGCCACGGCGTTGTCGGGCCCAGCGGACCTGAAACTCTGAGAACAATCCTCGTGCGAGCCATCGACCTGGATCAGTAGGTCCGTGTTGAGGCTGCCAGCCGGCAAGCCTGGCACGCTGCGGCGCCTTGCGCGCCATGGTCCCCTCCCCAAGGGCTGCCCGGTCTGGTTATAGGCGGTGGAACAGTCCCAACGTCAGATCGTTCTGGCCCTTGGGAGGGCCAGTACTGCACCGAGCACTCAGTCGTCCGTTATCGAAAAGTCAGATCGAACGCTTTGTCGTACGTGATGTACATCAGGCATGGGTCTTCGCAGCGCGCCCAGTGAACCGCCTTTCCGGCAAAGCCCCAGTACATTCCCGGCGTCACCATCGTTTCCTTCGCTCCGTTAACGGAGCCGGTGATCCTGCCGCGAATAACCAGAATCCGCTCCTCGGACGTGTGCTCGTGACGGGGAAACAGATACCCTCCTGGCGCTCTGACGAACCATCCGCTCGCGCCTTTCTCGTAGTCGCCCCATACCAAGGACGCCTCGCAGCCTTTGGGCCATACTCCGCCGCCCCCGCATTCGAACCACGTGACGCCGGCCTGATCTGGAGCCATGCTTGTGACCAGTTCGGCACTGCCGGCGCAGCCGGTGATCAGCAGACCACCAAGAAGCAGTGCCTGGATCTTCCGCCGGTCTGGCCTTCTTGCACTCACTACGTCCAGCTTTCTCATGACTTGAATTCCCTCCTCGCGTTGGCTGCGCGGGCCAAGCCCGCGAAAGCGGCGGCAAGTTGCCGCTGGCCGCTACTATCTGCTCAGCGGCTTCCCCGCCTTCCTGCGAACGCCAAGAGAAGGACTCGCCAGAATCGCGCGGAGCGCTTCAAACCCGCTAAAGGGAACGACTTTTCCTTGTCGCACGATCTCGACCACACCTTTCGGGGATCTGTCCGGATACCCCTCCCGGCGATAGATGCGGACGACATAGGTTTCTCCGCGCAGCATGTCCTTCCTCGCGCTCGCACGACCAGAGGTTAAGGAGTGGAGCCTTACCGATGGCTTATAGATCGAGATGTAGAGATGATGCGAGGGGAGCTACTGCAGGCGCAGTTCGCGGGCGAGGGTTTCGGATGAAGAGGACGGTTTCATGCCCAGTACGATCGATAACTGATCACGAAGCCTGCGATAGACGCTGAGCGCCTCGGCGCGATTGCCCAGCCCTGCGTAGCAGCGCATCAGACCCTGGTAGAACGCTTCGTTGAGAGAATCGGCATCGAGGCCGCGCAGGTACAGGGCAATGGCGTCATACCAGCGACCAGCGCTTTCCAGTTGGACGCCTGCCTGCTCCACTTTGTGGATGAATTTACCACGTAGGCGCTCCCGCATCGATACCGCCCAGCCTGCCTCGGGCTCCTCGGCCAGAAACTGGCCGCGATAGAGCTTGAATAGCGCTTCGTGGTCGCCGTTGGGTTGCTCCTGTCCTAGCAACTCCTCGAACGCCCGCACATCGGTCCAGACGAGCGCCTCGTTTAACGAGGCCTTGCCGTCTTCCAGCAGTACCGCTTCGCCTGATCCGAGCAGCCGGCGCAGCCGATGTAGCGCTTGATTGAAGGCTTCTTCGCCGGCATCGCCTTCCAATTCGGTCCACAGTGCATCCACAAGCGCATCGGTCCTGACGTCTCGCCCTCCCAAGGATACGATTGCCTTGAGTAACGCAATCGGCTTCTTAGGCGTCTTGTGCGAAAACGCAAGCAATTTGTCGTCTATAACGAGTTGAAACCGGCCCAATGTGTAGACTCGAACTGGCCACGGCCACTGCTCAATTAGCAGAGAGGGGGCCGGCCACCTGAATCGACGAATCACGTGCCGCAGGAATTCTTCGTCGATGCCTTCCGACAGGGCGATTGCCGCGAGCTGGAACTTCCATCGAGGAAGCCATGCATCGAAGCCGTAGTCGCATCCCGTTTCACGAGCGAGCGTAGCCGCAGACCGTATTCGCTCGACAGCGAGGCTTCTGTGTCCTTCCTCAAGTGCAAGATACGCCTCTGTAAGCCTTAGCCTGACCTCCTGATAACGCGAGCGCAGCCTCGAAGCGAGTCTTCTCTGGTCTTCGATCCACTTCCTGGCGTTTTCAAAGTCTCCTAGCTGAATGTACGCCCATTGACAGCAGCTTCGGACATTCGTCCGATGCATCAATGAACCTGATTGGTCGTGAATCCTTGCCGCCGCCGTTCCGTGTTTGAGCCCTTCCAAAGGCTCGCCCTTTAAGGTCGCAAGCCAAGCTTTGTCCCAGTGGACGCTCGCCACATCGTATAGATGTGCGGGATTCACCACCTTCTCAAGTCGGCGAATACACTTCTCGGCAGTCTCGAAGTCATATACGCGGATCGCGTTCCAAAAGCCGATGATGGCCGCCCATCGGTAGACCGAGTTCAGGCCATTCTCAGTACCTATCCTTTCCACCTGCGCGATCGCTTCAGCCGACTCATCGAGTTCCGCCAGCGAGTAATAAAAGGAAATAATGAACCACGCCCAGGCAGCACTCAGGGCGGTGATTTCCGGCAGCGAGAGCAAGCCCTTCAGTTGGGGCAGCGCGCGCGTTGCCACGCTTACTGGTCCTGTCGAGGCACCCCATGCAACCAAATAAGCAGCGCTGAGCAGCCGCAGGTTCGCATTTGCATCACTATTCAGCAGATCGAAAACACGCTCTGCACAGGGATCAAGTGCTGGATCATCGGGTTTGCGATACGCCAGCGCAATAAGCAGTGCCGACTGTGCGCGCAGCTCCGCATCAGCAGAAGAGAAGGATCCAATCGTCTTGAGCTTGGCGCGTAGAACTTCAATCCAGCGATCAAGCGGACGGAACTGCGCGTACTCGAGCATGTAAGTCTGAATAACTCCGGCAGCGGCCTGCACTTGGCAGAGGGCATCGCCCGCAGCTTCGGCCGCCTCGAAGCTTGTTTCCAGAAGCACCCTGGCTTCGGGTGGATTGACCGCAATCAATGCGGTCCCGTGCCAGTGCAGCAGCCAGCAGTTCGACGCGACCAGGTCCGTCGGTAGCGCTTCGGTCCAATCCACAACCACCCGCCAACGCCCTTGCCCAATGAGCGTTGCTGCATTACGCAGCGCAATGGCCGAAGCACCGTCCGGGTCGCCCGCCTTCAGCGCGAGCGGGAACGCCTCCTCGGGATGCCCGCCTTCTTCTAGCAGCCGTGCCGCGTGCAATGCCGCCTGCATCTGCTCCTGCGGTGTCAGGGTCTGCTGCGCGCGATGCTGTAGATAGGCCTGAAAGAGTGCGTGGAACTGATACACGGGTTCCTGCGCCGCACGCCGGTCAGTGAACAAATGCCGCCGATGCAACTCTTCGAGCAGCGCGGCCGCCGAAGGCGTACCGGTGATCGCAATCGCCATAGGCGCGCTCATGCGCGGGAGATAGCTCATCTGCGTTAGCGCCTTCTGCGCCGAAGTGTCGAATTGCTCGACGAGCTGAGCCGCAAAGTAGTTGAAGACCTCGCGCAAGGAGTCGGTGGAAGTGGCTTCGAATCCTCGGCTGCGCTTCACCCGCTCGAGCAGCAATACCAGCCCCGCAGCCCAACCGTCGCAGCGCTCGTGTAGCTGTGCGACCTCTTCGCGGCTCAACTGCTGGCGTTGTTGTCCGATAGCGCAAGCTTCTTCGAGCGTGAGCTTTAGCTCGCCCCAGTCGATCAGGACGACACGGTCATTGGCCATCAACCGGGCGTAGCACTCGGGTGGATCGCGGCGGCTCACACAAATGAGGGTAATGGCAAGCGGCACCTCTGCAGTCGCCCCGGAGATCAACTCGTGGAAGGGCTGCTCCGCAGGGATTTCCTGATAGTTATCGAGGACGAGGGTTGCGCCAGCCGGCAATCGCGAGAACAATTCGCGGAAGTACCGCCGGCTAAAGCCGGCCACGTCGGCGAGGTATTCCGGCGTCAGAAGTGGCAGCGGCCGCTGGCCTCTGCGGGTGTAGGGTTTGGCCGCTTCGCCGAGGTAGTAGAAAAAAGTGGCCAGGTCGGCATCCCCCGCATCGACCTGATACCAGATCCCCTTGATGCCACGGGCATCGAACCACGAGGCAACCAGCGTGGTCTTGCCGGCACCGGGAGGCCCGACCACGCAGATCGCCGGTTTGTGTTCGCGGGCTTCGTCGAGCAACGCGA
>DASRFY010000184.1:0-6868 GCA_035651315.1 Burkholderiales bacterium | reverse complement strand
GACCAGGGCGGAACGACGCCGTTGCTGCGCGCGTAGGCGATCGACTGCCCCAGATGCTCGTGTTGATCTCCGAGAATCAGCATCAGCGCGCCCAGCTTCGTCATGTCTCTTCCGAACATTTTCACCGGCGTCTGTAAGTCTCTGTCGGAAAGTCCCGTAATCGCTTTCTGCAGATTGACGTAAGAAACCTTCAGAGCTTCCTGCAATTTCTCCGGATCGGTGATGGGCGCGGGGTTTGCCTCCGTATTCGATGTGCCCGAAAGCACACCGGCGAGCATGCCGTTCTCCTTAACGATCAGGTTGAACACATCGCCGACGGAGCGAACGCCCTGGCCGGGCTTCCAGTCGTACTTGCCCGACATAACGCGCGCGAGTCCGGTGAATTTGTCGGAAAGAGTTCCGGCATCTTTTCCAAAGGCGGCCTGTATTCCTGCCGGCTGCCCCTGCACCAACGGCACCATCAGAGCGACCGCAAGCGCGCACACTCCGTACTGAGTCAGAGTCTTCTTCATTTGGAACCCCGCTCAGCCCTGGGCGCGCAACGCGGCCACCGAGCGCCCGTTGTAGCCCCAGGAGGCGGCGGGCACGTCCACGAACAGGACGTATACCGGCCCGTGTACGGGAGCATAGGCTTGCCGCAACGCTTCGGTCGTGCGCTGCAGCATCTGCTCGCGCGCCTTGGCGTCGCCCGTGCCTTCGACGACGGTGATGTGCGCCTGCACCACGCTGGCGCCGGCCGCCGGCGCCTGTCCGCCGGCGAACCAGGCTTGCGGGTCCAGCGGCTCGAAGCCGACGAGGATGGACTCGGGCTTGCGCCCGAGCACCTCGACCATCAAGCCGGCCAGCTCCTTGGCCAGGCGTTCACGTTGCTGGGGCAGAAGGCTGGTCGAGGTGGTACGCACGGTGATCTGGGGCATGTGCATCTCCTGAGTATGTGGTACACTGGTGAGTATACATGGCAGGCGAGAGCTTTGGCAAGCACCGCGGTGGCGCATGCCGGGCGCAAGCGTGGAATCAGCGGGCGGCGGCAGCCGGCCGGCGCGCACTGCCCAGCAGTACCGCGGCGGCCTGCTTGGCCGCCTGCGCGTACGCGGGGTCGCGGTGCAGCAGCATCTGGGCGACGGCGCCGTCCACCAACACCATGAGCTGGCGGGCCAGCAGCTGATGGCCCGCGTAGCCGTCCTTCACCAGCTCGGCCTGGAACCAGGCCTCGAGGTTCTTCTTGTGCAGCGACGCGTGCCGGACCGCTTCATGCCGGGGCTCGTCCACGAATTCCCCGGCGGTGCGGATGAAGGGACAGCCGTTCCACCCCGTCTTGGCGGCCGAGCGTTCCAGCGCGTCGAAGAGCGCGGCCACCCTGGCCGCGAAGGGCCCCGCCACGCTCGAAGCCGCGCCGATCTGCCGCGCCAGCGTGAGGTCGCTGCGCTGCTGCACGTAGGCGGCGGCGAGATCGTCCTTGGAGGGGAAATGGTAATACAGCGTGCGCTTGGTCAGCCCCGCGCGCTGCGCCACTTCGTCCACGCTGCTGTTGCGGATGCCATGGGCGTAGAACACGTCGTCGGCCGCGGCCACGAGGCGTCGGCGGGTTTCCTGCGGATCTTTGGGGCGCGCCATCCTCGAAGTATACCGCCTGGACGCGTCAGCCTCAGCACCGAGCGGGGATCCGTTCGATGACCGCGCCTGAGTCAGCCTCGCTTGCTAGCGGGCTTCCCGCCACAAGGGTCACTTCTGACTGTACCTGGTCCAGGTAACCGACAAGATCTTCCATTGCCCGTCGATCTTTCGGACCTGCCAGTGCTCGAGACCTGAATGATGAACCTTGTCGTTGATGACGAAGTCGTAATTGAACGTCACCAATCCGAGGTCGCCGTCCTGGCGAATCTCTATGTGTTGAAACCTCTCTTCGAGCTTGTCCCTCGACGTGGCGAGCAATTTCACGAATCCATCGAGCGCGCTCGGGCCGATCCCATCGAACTGCGCGTTGAGTCTTCGGGCGCTATCGACGGATTCCTGGTCGTCGATCGAATGAAACAGCACGTTGGGATGCAGCATGAGCTTCGTCAGCGCGTACCCATCCTTGCGGAGTATGTCCTGACGGAACTCCTCCAACAGGTGGCCAATCCTGGTGATGTCATCCGCGTTGGAGTTGAACTTGAGCTCCTGGCCCTGCGCCAAGGTGCGTTCCGAAGGCTGCGCACAGCCGGCGTCCGGCGCCTGCGCCGCAGTTCCGGCGAGCGCGCCACCCAGAATCGTTGCTGAGAACAGTGTCCGCAGCATTTCTTCTCCCTTCGCAGATGCGGGCAATGCCCGCGAAGCCTTGACCAGCGACGTCCCAGCCCTGCTCTCGACGTCAAGCCTTGACGACGAGATCGATCTCAACGCAGGCCCCAAGCGGCAGGGCGGCCACCCCGATCACCGTACGGGCGGGAAAGGGTTGACTGAAATGCCTGGCGTAGATGCCATTCAACGCCACGTAATCACTGATGTTCGTAAGATACACAGCAGCGCGCACGACATCACCGAAACCCTTGCCGGCCGCCTTGAGAACCGCCGAGAGATTCTGGAAGACGCGCTCCGTCTCGGCAGCGACACCTCCCGTCACCAGCTTGCCCGTCGTCGGGTCTTGGCCGACCTGTCCGCTGAAATAGATGAAACCATCGACTTTGATCGCCTGGGAAAACGGGCCGACCGGCGGCGTGAGCTCGGGTGAGGTAATTGCGATCTTGCTCATGGAAAACTCCTCTGGATACCGGGTTGGATGGTGATGGACTCGGGCTGCGTCCGATCACCTCGACCATCAAGCCGGCCAACTCCTTGGCCAGGCGTTCCACGTTGTCGGGGTAGAAGGCCGGGGGTGGTGCAGACCGTGACCTGGGGCATGCGCACTTCCTGAGCACGTTGTACACTGATCAGTATACATCGCAAGCGAGCTTTGGCAAGCGCCCGGCGGCGCAACCCGGGAGCAAGCGGGGAATCACGAAAGGCGGCGCCTCAGTCCGGCGCGAACCAGCCGCCGGGAGCGCCTTCGACGCGCACCCGCGGGCGGCCATCCTTCCACGACACCGCGATCCGGACGCGCTTGTCGGCGACCGGAACGCCGCTCAGCACCAGCTCCCGGAGCCCGTCGATCGCGAGCGGCCGGACGACGATCTCCTCGCGCAGCGCGTTCACCTCCAGGCCGAGCAGCGATCGCAGGAGCAGCATCACCGCGCCCGACGCCCACGCCTGTGGCTTGTTCGAATTCGGGTAGCTCACCGGCTCCGGATAGCGCTCTGGCGAGTAGCCGCAGAACACCTCCGGCGGCTGCGCGTCGGGGAAGAGCGAGAGCGCGTGCAGGATGCCGGAGGCGAGCTGCGCCGCGCGCTCGCGCTGGCCGCAGGCGACGAGCCCGGCGAGGGCAAGCGAGGAGTCGTGCGGCCACACCGAGCCATTGTGATAGCTGAGCGGGTTGTACCCGCCTTCGCGCGAGCCCATCGTGCGGATGCCGAAGCCGCTGAAGAGCTCGTCGGAGAGCAGCACGCGGGCGGTGCTCGCGGCGCGATCTTCGTCCGGCACGCGGCACCAGAGCAGGTGACCGGGATTCGAGGTCAACGAGTCGACGCGATGCTTCTGTCCGTCGAGCGCCTCGGCGAAGTACCCGCGGTTCTCCATCCAGTACCGGGAGAGGATGTCCGCGCGCAGCCGGTCGGCTTTCTCGCGCAGCCCGCGTCCGTCATGGCCGAGGTGCTCCGACAATTCCGCCACGCGCCGCATCGCTTCGCAGGCGTAGCCCTGCACCTCGACGAGCGCGATCGACGGCTTCGCCAGCGTGCCGTCGCGGAACCGGATGGAATCGCGCGAGTCCTTCCAGCCCTGGTTGTCGAGGCCGTGCTTCGAGTCGAGGGCGTACTCGAGCAGGCCGTCTCCGTCGCGATCGCCGTAGTGAAACATCCACTGCACCGCCGCTTCGACGTTCTTCCACAGCTGCCTCGCGAAGCCGAGGTCGCCGATCCAGCGGACGTACTCGGAGAGCGTGATGAGAAACAGCGGCGTTGCGTCGATCGTGCCGTAGTACGGATACGTCGGGATCAGCTTGCGGGCGGCGGCGGTGATTGGCCCTCGGCGGTACTCGTGCAGGATCTTCCCCGGCGCCTCCTCGGAGACCGGATCCACCTTCGTCCCCTGAAGCCGCGCGAGCGCCGTCAAGGTGCCACGCGCGAGCGCCGGGTTGACGAACATCGTCTGATACGACGCGATCAGCGAGTCGCGCCCGAAGAGATCCATGTACCAGGGGATCCCGGCGGCGATGGCGAAGGAGCTCGAGTTGCCGCCGTCCGCCTGCTCCTCCGACTTGATGCGCAGGGAGGCGAGGTCGTCACGGGCACGATCGAAGGCGCGCTGAAGGACCGGATGATCGGTTTCCAGCGAGCAGCTGGCGTCAGCGAATTGGCGCCGGCGCTGGTTGCGCTGTCCCTTGCGCCCGGGCGGCCGCGGGTCGCCGCAGCGGTGCTCCGGCGCGGCCTCGCCGTCCGCGAGGCGCGTGACGACCCCGATGCACAGCCGGAATCGCCCGCGCCTCTCCAGATCCAGCTGGAACGCAGCCACGCCGTCGTCGAAGGCGTCGATCGGCCGGTCGAAGGTGACCAGTGCCTCGTGCCGGATCTCGGCTCCGTCGAGCCGGAACAACACCGCCCGGTCGCCCTGCCGCTCGCGCGAGATGCGCGGGTGCCAGTCGCTCGACCCGGTATTCGCGCGGTGCTTCACCGTCAGGATGTAGGCGAAGTCAGCGCCGAGCCCGACCTCGAGTCGCAGGTGCGCCGGGCCGTCGCCGAAGTTCTCGACCTCGATGTCCTGGTGGAGTCCGTCAGAGACGATGCGGTGGACGCAGATCTGCAGCGTCTGGCGCTGCGCTCCCTCGAGCGAAGGGTTCGTGAGGAAGTGGAAGCCCTCTTCCCAGCGAGGCGTGGACGCGCTCTGCTGCACGGGCTTGCGACCGTCGAGCCTCAACTCGAGCCGATCGAGGAATCGCGTGTCGAGGTGGTAGTAGCCGTGCTCGGTGCCCGGCGAGATGTCGCCGCTCGGGTCGGCGACGACGAAAGTGCCTCCGGAATGAAGGATGGTCGCCATGCGACAAGCTGTGGCAGCCCGCGCGCACGCGGCAATCCGCCTTCCATCCCGGAGTGGTCCGCGCTGTCGGCCGGGCCAGCGCGCGCCGCGCGGAGCTACTTCTTGCGCCGCAGGTCGAACACCATCGTCTGCTGCGTGGCGCCGGCCTGGAACGTCCATTCCTCGAGATGGTGATCGGCATCGGCCATCGTCAGGACGAGGCCCTGCATGCGCCCGGGATGCGCGCCGAGATTCGTACCGTCGGCGAACTCGAACGTGATCTTCGTCGCATCCTTCGTGGGTTGTGCGCGGAGGCGAGGCTGGTTCATCGCCGAGCAGTAGTGCGTCGCCAGGAGCGCCGCGTCGTCGCGGTGGAACATCGTCACCATCTCGTGCGAGCCTCCGGGGTCGGTGACCAGCATCACGGCGGACCCGGCGGAGACGACGCGGATCGTCGCGGTTGCCTTGAACGGCGCCGCGCCGGGCTTGCTCGCCGTGCCCTCCCAATCGCCGGCCAGCGCCTTGATGTGATCGAACTCCGGGCTCGGCTTCTCGTCGGCGAGAGCGGGGACGGCAGCGGCGAGCGCCGCGATCAGCGCGAACGGAATCGATGACTTCATCTGTATCCTCCTGGGCGGCGACATCTTCGCTGTGCGAGCTGTCGCCTGGGAATGCTCTACGCGATCACCGCTGCGAAAGCCTGGAGAAACCGCTTCATCTGCTCCGGAGTGCCGATCGTCACGCGCAAGTGGCGGGGAAGCGCGGGAAAGAGGCGGCCGACGTCGATCCCGCGATCGTGCAGCGCTGCGATCAGCGGCTTCACCTCGCGGCCGGTGTCGAACATGACGAAGTTCGTCTGCGAAGGGATCACGGCGTAACCGAGCCGCGACAAGGTGGAGATGACGTGATCCCGCGTGGCCGCATTCCGCTTCTGCCCTGTCGCGACCCAGCCCGCATCGCGCAGGCTGGCCCGCGCCGCGGCGAGCGCGAACACGTTCACCGAATCCCACGCAGCCTGCGCGGACAGGCTCTTGATCACCTCCGGCTGCGCGATCGCGTACCCGAGCCGCACGCCCGCCATGCCGTAGATCTTCGAAAACGTCCGGGCGACGAACAGGTTCGGGTGCGACGCGATCAGCGGAACCACGCTCTCGTACTCCGGCGAATCGGCATAGTGATGGTAGGCCTCGTCGACGAGTACCGGCGCTCTCAAGCGGGCAACGAACGCGCGCAAGGCGCCCTTGCGGGTGATGCTGCCGGTGGGGTTGTTGGGATTGCAGACGTAGACGAGGCCAGCTCCGTCGACCGCCATCTTCTCCAGGTCGTGCGCGAAGAGCGCGTCGAGCGGCACCGGCATCACCTTCGCGCCGCGCGCCCGCGCGTAGACCGCGACCGCTTCGAAGCTCGGCTCCGCGATCACCAGGCTGCGCTCCGGCGAGGTGAGTGCGCTCGCGGCGAGCTTCAGGATCTCGCTCGATCCGTCACCCAGGAGAAAGCACTCCTTGGGCATGCCGTGGAAGCGCGCGAGATCTGCGATCAACGCATCGCCGGCTTCGTCCGGATAGCGCCAGGCGAGACTCGTCGCTTCGCGCATCGCCGCGACCGCGGCAGGCGAAGGGCCATACGGATTCTCGTTCGCGCTCAGGCGAATGGGTTCTGCAGCGGCGCGCCGCGGCGGCTGAGCGGCGGAGAGAGGCCGCAAACCCGCCGCGACGACACCGACGCCGAACATCCGCGCAAGATCCCGCCGGGACACCGCTGTGCGCATGGACACTCCCTGGAT
>DASRFY010000183.1:0-29140 GCA_035651315.1 Burkholderiales bacterium | reverse complement strand
TTCACGCCGCGGGCGAACACCGGGATGCCGACCTTGAGCAGCCCGGGCAGGTCGCGCACCAGCCCGTCGCAGACGATCGCCGCCGCGCCGATGCGCTTTGCCCAGTACGCCCACAGGTCGCCGATCGTCGCCGCGGTCTCGTCGCCGGTGGTCGCGATCACGATCACATCGCCCCTTTTCACGAAATCCAGGACCGCCATCGCGGCGAGGTTGTCCATCGGACCGCAGAAGGCGGTGACCGCCGGGCCGCAGAAGCGCATTTTCGGCAGCAGCGGCTTGATTTCCAGATCGAGGCACCCCTTGCCGTTGTACGCGTCGGTGACATAGCCGGTGGGACGGCCGGCAAAGGCCTTGAGCAGGGTCTTGGCCGGGCGGTTCGTGCTGCGGCGAATGCTGAGTGCGACCGGTTCTCCGATCATGGGCTCGGTTCTCCTTTCATGGGCTGAGCTCGCGGCGCACGCATCATAGCGCAGCGCCGTCGGTGCGCGTCCCGGCTCAGCGCGGGTTCTGCCGTGGGACGACGTCGAGCAGCTCGATTTCGAACAGCAGCGTCGAATTGGGCGGCACCACGCCGAAGGCGTAGCGCTCGCCGTAGCCCAGCGCCGGCGGAACGACGAGCACGCGCCTGCCGCCCGCCTTCATGCCGGCGAGTCCCTTGT
This sequence comes from Burkholderiales bacterium, assembly GCA_035651315.1. Classification (GTDB taxonomy): domain Bacteria; phylum Pseudomonadota; class Gammaproteobacteria; order Burkholderiales; family Eutrophovitaceae; genus DASRFY01. Next base: position 28,481 of record DASRFY010000183.1, on the reverse strand, counting down.
ACCAGCCCTCGATGATCCGCCCCGGGCTGTAGTAGAACGACAGCGCCCGGCCGCGCTCGCGCGAGCTGTCGAATTTCCTGCCCTTGCGGTCCGGCGCGTTCGCGTCGAACACCCAGCCTTCGTAGTGCGCCACGCCGAAGTTGCCGCGCGTGAGCTCGGGGCCGTCTCCGGGCTTTTCGTCGATCACCAGGAGCTGGTCCGGCGGCGCGTCCGGCAGGTTGGCGGCGATTGCCGCGCGCGCGAGAAGCGCGAGGGCGAGCAGGGCGGGAAGTCTCAATCCGGTCTCGTCGATGGGTGGTGGACGGCGCTACCTCGGCGCAGGCGTGCGGCGCTCAAGGTGCGCCCTCCTCGTGCTTGAACGGGCTGCGTTCGGCCAGCTCGTCGACGTAATGCGCCACCCCTCGCGTTTCGCGGCGCAGGAAATCGGCGACCGCCTTGAAATACTCGGGGCGCGCCAGCCAGTGCGCCGAGACGGTCGCGGCCGGCAGCAGCCCGCGCGAGAGCTTGTGTTCGCCCTGGGCGCCGCCTTCGAAGCGCGCGATGCGGTGCTCGATGCAGTGTTCGATGGCCTGATAGTAGCAGCATTCGAAGTGCAGTCCCGGATGGTATTCGAGCGCGCCCCAATAGCGGCCGTAGAGAGTATCCGCGCCGCGCACGAAGAACGAGGAGGCGACCGGCTTGCCGGCGCGCCAAGCGATCACCAGGAGCAGGTCGTCGGGCATCGCGCGCGCGAGGCGCAGAAAGAAATCGAGGTTGAGATAAGGCGTGGAGAGATGGCTGCGATAGGTGTGGCAATAGCACTCGAAGAAGAAGCGCCACTGCGCCGCCGAGACCTCGCCGCCGGGCAGGCGCCGGAATTCGACCCCCGTTTCGCGGATTTTCCTGCGCTCCTGGCGGATCTTCTTACGCTTGTCGTGGCTCATGCGCGCGGTGAAGTCGTCGAAATCCGCGTAACCCGCGTTTTCCCAGTGAAACTGCACCGTTGTGCGCAGGAGCATCCCCGCTTCCCGCATCGCCTGCGCCTCGGGTTCGGTCGGGAACAAGCAGTGCAGCGAGGACACGCCGGCGTCGCGCGCGAAGGCGAGCGCGCCTTCGATCAGCCGCCGCCGGTCTTCCGCGCCTGCGGCGAGCAGACGCGCGCAGGTCACCGGCGTGAACGGGATCGCGCTCACCAGCTTCGGGTAGTAGCGCAGCCCGCTGCGGTGATAGGACTCCGCCCATCCCCAGTCGAATACGTATTCGCCGTAGGAGTGGCGCTTGAGGTACAGCGGCATCGCGCCGGCGAGCCGGCCGTGCTTTCGCAGCGTGAGATGGCAGGGCGCCCAGCCGGCCCTGGCCGACGCGCATCCGGATTCTTCCAGCGCGTGCAGGAAGGCGTGCGACAGCAGCGGATTGCGCCCCGCCAGCGCGTCCCATTCGGCGGCGGGCGCGCCGTCCAGCGATTCGAGGATGTGGATGCCGTCTCGTGCGTTCATGGCATGAATTTCCGAATGCTATAGTAACGCGCATGAAAATCGCGATCGCCCAGCTCAACTGCACCGTGGGCGACCTCTCCGGCAACGCGGCGAAGATTCTCGACTGGTCGCAGCGCGCAAAGTCCGCCGGAGCCGACCTCCTGCTGACTCCCGAACTCTCCATCTCCGGCTACCCGCCGGAGGACCTGCTGTTGCGCGACGATTTTTGCGCCGCGTGCGAGCGGACCGTCTCGGATCTCGCGAGCAAGGTGAACGGCATCGCTGTCGTGGTCGGCCATCCGCACGTCGAGGGCGGCAAGCGCTATAACGCCGCATCGGTGCTGCGCGACGGGCGCATTCTCGGCACCTACCACAAGCGCGATCTGCCCAATTCGGAAGTGCTCGACGAGGAACGCTACTTCGAGTCGGGCACCGCCCCGCTGGTGTTCGATGTTCGCGGCGTCAAGGTGGGAATCAACATCTGCCAGGACGTGTGGGGCCCGGAACAGGCTGCCGCCCCCGGCGCCGCCGAGCCCCCCGGCGTGCGCACCGCGCTGGGAGAGCGGCAGGCGCCGAAAGCGGCGCGCGCCGCAGGTGCGCAGTTGCTGCTGGTGCTCAACGCCTCGCCCTATCACATGGACAAGCAGCGCACGCGCCACGAAATCGTGCGCGGCTGCGCCGTCGAAACGCGGATGCCGGTGGTGTTCTGCCACCTGGTGGGCGGACAGGACGAACTGGTGTTCGACGGCGCCTCCTTCGTGATGGACGCCGAGGGCGGTCTCACGCATCAATTGCCGGCCTTCGAGGAAGGTCTCGGCCTGGTCGAGTTCCGCGGCGGAAAGCCGGTGCCGGGAGAGATCGCGCCGGAGCTTCCCGTGGAGGAGGCGGTGTACAAGGCGCTCACGCTCGGGGTGCGCGACTATCTGCGCAAGAACGGCTTTCCCGGCGCGCTGGTCGGCCTGTCCGGCGGCGTCGATTCCTCGCTCACGCTGTGCATCGCCGCGGACGCGCTCGGTGCCGACGGGGTGCATGCGGTGATGATGCCGTCGCAGTTCACCGCCGGGATGAGCAACGAGGATTCGCGCGCGATGGTCGAGAAGCTCGGAGTCCGCTACAGCGAGATCCCGATCCGGCCGGTGTTCGATTCGTTCCTGAAAGCCCTGGCACCGCAGTTCGGCGACCGGCCGTTCGACGCCGCCGAGGAGAATCTGCAATCGCGCATCCGCGGCACGCTGCTCATGGCGCTGTCGAACAAGTTCGGATCGATCGTGCTCACCACCGGCAACAAGAGCGAGATGAGCACCGGCTACGCCACGCTCTACGGCGACATGGCGGGCGGCTTCGCGGTGCTCAAGGACATCACCAAGAAAATGGTGTACCGCCTGGCGCGCTACCGCAACACGATCTCGCGGGTCATTCCGGAACGGGTGCTCACGCGCGCGCCCAGCGCCGAGCTGCGGCCGAACCAGACCGACCAGGACAGCCTGCCGCCCTACGACGTTCTGGACGCGATCGTGGAGCGCTACGTCGAGCGCGATCGCAGCGTCGAGGACATCCTCGGCGAAGGTTTTTCGCGCGCCGACGTGGAGCAGGTGGTGAAGCTGCTGCACAGGAACGAGTACAAGCGCCGCCAGGCTCCGGTCGGCATCCGTATCACCCCGCGCGGCTTCGGCAAGGACTGGCGCTACCCCATCACCAACAGGTATCGCGGCGGGCTGTGACGCCGTCCGGACGCGCTTCCCGCATCAGGCCGGTGGCGTCTATACTTGCTGCATGAAGCCGCAGCGCGGCGTCATGCGCAGACCTTTCAGGGGACAGTCATGAAGAAGATCGAAGCCGTCGTGAAGCCGTTCAAGCTGGACGAGGTGCGGGAAGCGCTGTCCGAGATCGGCGTGACGGGCCTTACGGTCACCGAGGTGAAGGGCTTCGGGCGGCAGAAGGGTCACACGGAACTGTATCGCGGCGCGGAGTATGTCGTCGATTTCCTGCCCAAGGTGAAAGTGGAAGTGGTGGTCGGCGACAACCTGGTCGAGCGGGCGATCGAGGCGATCGTCAAGTCCGCGCGCACCGGCAAGATCGGCGACGGCAAGATCTTCGTCACCACGGTCGAGCAGGTGATCCGCATCCGAACCGGCGAAACCGACGAAGCGGCGATCTGAAGCGGCTCGATATCGGCCGCGACGCGGGTCGAGTGCGGCCGCCCGCTGTTCCAGGCATTCGAGTCCGCTTGCTTCGCACGTTCGCGACCGGGGACCTGTTCTTTACTCTGTGGCTGATGTTTCCGGCTTTGCCTCTTGCCGCGATCAGGCGCCCGCGCGGCGGGCCTTGAGCAGCACCAGCAGCGCGCCGCCGCCGCCGTCGGCCGGCTGCGCCTGGCAGTAGGCGAGCACCTCGTCGCGCTGCTTCAGCCAGCCGGCGACCTTCTTCTTCAATACCGGCTCGCGGTTGTGCGAGCGATGGCCCTTGCCGTGCACGATGTGCACGCAGCGGTATCCTTCGCGCAGCGCCTCGCTCAGGAATCCCACCAGCAGCTCGCGCGCTTCTTCCGACCGCAATCCGTGCAAGTCGAGCGAATCCTGTATCACCCAGTGGCCGCGCCGCAGCTTGCGCAGCACCTGCGGATCGATTCCCTGCCGCAGATAGGCAAGCTCTTCTCCCGACCCGAGCATCTGTTCGACCGACAACTCGTCCGACAGGCTTTCCGTGAGAACCTGCGCCTCGTCGCGCAGGCGCTGCAACGGCAGCGGAGCGGGCTTGCGCGGCCGCTGTTCCACGCGCCCGCTGTCGGGCAGCGGCGCGACGTCCTTCAGCGCCTCGCGCAGCAGCTCGGTCTCGTCGGGCTCTTTCGGCAGTGTCGGTCTCTTGGACATCTCGATCCTTCACCACAGAGACACGGAGGCACAGAGAACTTCAAGAACCATGATCTCACCACCAAGGCACCAAGACACCAGGGAAATCTCAGTCCGTGTTTGCTTTTCTTGGTGCCTTTGTGTCTTGGTGGTTAATCTGCTTTTGATTTTCTCTGTGCCTCTGTGTCTCTGTGGTGAATAGCGATTCTTAATGGCCTAAAGCGTCGAGGTAGCGTTCGGCGTCTAGCGCCGCCATGCAGCCGCTGCCGGCGCTGGTCACCGCCTGGCGGTAGACGTGATCCTGCACGTCGCCGGCGGCGAATACGCCGGGGATGCTGGTCGCGGTGGTGTCGCCCTCGCGCCCGCCCTTGGTGACGATATAGCCGTTGACCATCTCGATCTGGCCCTCGAAGAGCTGGGTGTTCGGAGTGTGGCCGATGGCGATGAACACGCCGGCAAGCGGCAGCTGCTTCTTCGCCTCGCCCACGGTGGAACGGATGCGGATGCCGTTCACGCCCTTCGCGTCGCCCAGAACTTCGTCGAGCGTGTGGTTCCATTCGAGGCGCACGTTGCCGTTTTTCGCCTTGTCCATCAGCCGATCCACGAGGATCGCCTCGGCGCGCAGCTTGTCGCGCCGGTGCACCAACGTGACCGTCTTGGCGATGTTGGAAAGATAGAGCGCTTCTTCCACCGCGGTGTTCCCGCCGCCGATCACCGCGACGTCCTGGCCCTTGTAAAAAAAGCCGTCGCAGGTGGCGCAGGCCGAGACCCCCTTGCCCATGAAGCTCTGTTCGGAAGGCAGGCCGAGATACTTCGCCGAGGCGCCGGTCGCGATGATGAGCGCCTCGCAGGTATATTCGCCCTGGTCCCCGACCAGTTTCATGGGTTTGTCCCGGAGCTTTGCGGTATGGATGTGGTCGAAGAGGATTTCGGTGCCGAATCGTTCCGCGTGCTTGTGAAATCTTTCCATCAGTTCCGGTCCTTGGACGCCGGTTGCATCGGCCGGCCAGTTGTCCACGTCGGTGGTGGTCATCAACTGGCCGCCCTGGGCCAGGCCGGTGACGAGCACCGGCTTGAGATTGGCGCGGGCGGCATACACCGCGGCGGTATACCCGGCCGGGCCGGAGCCGAGAATGAGAAGGCGGGCGTGCTTGCTTGTCTGTGCCATGGTGCCGAATCTGGGGGTGGAAATGCAAAAAGGTAAATGGTACAGCAGCCATCGTCTGCTTCCAGCCGCCTGCCCGGAAGCGTGCGGCCGGTGCCGGCGGTGCGATAGAATCCCTTGAAACAGAACGGATCAATGGCCCTGCGTTCCCCTTCTGGTGGCAAGTCCGCCGCCGCAGCCGAGGCCCGTAAGCCGCTGTCCCCGCGGATCGCCGGGCTGCTGCGCGAGTCCTGGTGGCTGCTTGCCGTCGCCGCCGCCGTCTACCTGCTGCTCATCCTGATCACCTATCGCGCCGGCGATCCGAGCTGGTCGCGGCAGGCTACCGGCTCGCAGGTCCACAACGCGGGCGGAGAAGTCGGTGCGTGGTTCGCCGACATCCTGCTGTACCTGTTCGGGCTGTCGGCATGGTGGTGGCTGTTCGGGGCCGTCGTCGCCATCGTCCGGGGATACCGGCGCATTCACCGCACGCAGGAAACCGATCGGCGCTCGGTGATCCTTGCCGGCATTGGATTCCTCGTCATGCTGGGCGCGAGCAGCGCGTTCGAAGCGCTGCGTTTGTACAGCCTGGGCGCCCAGCTTCCGCAGGGGCCGGGCGGCGTGATCGGGGCGGTGGTGTCCGGCACCGTCTCGCACCTGTTCGGTTTCACCGGAGCGACTCTGCTGCTGCTGGTGCTCTGGGCGGTGGGCTTTTCCCTGCTCACCGGCTTGTCGTGGCTGTCGATGATCGAGCGCATCGGCACGGGGCTGGAGGGCACCTGGCTGTTCGCGGCGCAGAAGTGGGACGCGTGGCGCGACCGCAGGGCGGGCGAAATCGCCGCCGTGCAGCGCGAGGAACGGATCGGGGAAGTGAAGGAAAAGCTCGTCGACCACCAGCGGGTCCGCATCGAGCCGCCGGCGAAGGAGATCCTCAAGTCCGATCGCGTCATCAGGGAAAAACAGAAACCGCTGTTCGAGGATCTCCCGGACTCAGAGCTTCCGCCCCTGCATCTGCTCGACGAGCCGCCGCAGGACCTCGAAGTGTTGTCCGCCGAGACGCTGGAATACACCTCGCGGCTGATCGAGAAGAAGCTGATGGACTTCGGCATCGAGGTCAAGGTCGTCACCGCCCAACCGGGGCCGGTCATCACCCGCTACGAGATCGAACCGGCGGTCGGCGTGAAGGGCAGCCAGATCATCAACCTCGTCAAGGACCTCGCGCGGTCGCTGTCGGTGGTGAGCGTGCGGGTGGTGGAGACCATTCCGGGCAAGACCTGCATGGGTCTCGAAATCCCGAACCCGAAACGCCAGACCGTGCGCCTGTCGGAAATCCTGTCCTCGCGCGTCTATGCCGACATGGGTTCGTTGCTCACGCTGGCGCTCGGCAAGGACATCGCCGGCAATCCCGTCGTCGCGGATCTCGGCAGGATGCCCCACCTGCTGGTCGCCGGCACCACCGGCTCGGGCAAGTCGGTGGCGATCAACGCCATGATCCTGTCGCTGCTCTACAAGGCGACGGCGAACGAGGTGCGCCTGATCCTGGTCGATCCGAAGATGCTGGAGCTTTCGGTGTACGAAGGCATTCCGCATCTGCTCGCGCCGGTGGTCACCGACATGAAGCAGGCGGCGTATGCGTTGAACTGGTGCATAGGGGAGATGGACCGCCGCTACCGGCTGATGTCGGCGATGGGGGTACGCAATCTCCTGGGCTTCAACCAGAAGGTGAAGGACGCGGAGAAGGCCGGCGCGCCGCTCACGAATCCGTTCACGCTGACGGCACAGAACCCCGAGCGGCTGCAGGAGCTGCCGCTTATCGTCGTGGTCATCGACGAGCTGGCGGATCTCATGATAGTGGTCGGAAAGAAAGTCGAGGAGCTGATCGTGCGGCTGGCACAAAAGGCGCGGGCGGCAGGCATCCACCTCGTGCTCGCCACGCAGCGACCCTCGGTCGACGTCATTACCGGTCTCATCAAGGCCAACATTCCGACGCGGGTGGCGTTCCAGGTGTCCAGCAGGGTCGACTCGCGAACCATCCTGGACCAGATGGGCGCGGAACAGCTTCTCGGCCAGGGCGACATGCTTTATCTGCCGCCTGGCACCGGTTATCCGCAGCGCGTGCACGGCGCCTTCGTCGCCGACCAGGAAGTGCACAAGGTGGTGGAATACCTGAAGTCGCGCGGCCAACCGCAGTACATCGAAGACGTCCTGGAACCGGCAGAAGCGGACGCGGAAGGCGGCATTGCGGGCGAGGGTGGCGACGGGGAGGCCGATCCGCTGTACGATCAGGCGGTCGATATCGTGCTCAGGTCGCGCCGGGCGTCGATCTCGCTGGTGCAGCGGCACCTTCGTATCGGCTACAACCGGGCGGCGCGCCTCATCGAACAGATGGAGCGCGCGGGCCTGGTGTCGAGCATGTCCACCAACGGCAATCGCGAAGTGCTGGCCCCCTCGCGCAGCGAAGCGTAACGCATCCGCGGCCCGAGCCATACAAGAAAGATTGGCGAAAATGAGACTTCGGCGTCTGCTGCTGGCGGTCCTCTTGTTATCGCTGGGCGCGTCGGCGCACGCCGGCGCAATCGAGCAACTGCGGACCTTCATCGAGAGCACCCGCGCCGCCCGCGCGGTCTTCACGCAGACCGTCACGGACAGCGACGGCAAGCCGGTGCAGGAATCGAGCGGCACGCTGCAGTTTTCCCGCCCCGGGAAATTCCGCTGGCAGTACGACAAGCCGGTCGAACAGTTGCTGGTCGGCGACGGCGAGACCCTGTGGATCTACGACAAGGATCTGAACCAGGTCACCAAGCGCAAGCTCGACCGCGCGATCGGCTCCAGCCCGGCGGCGCTGCTTGCCGGCGCCGACGACATCGAGAAATACTTCTCCTTCGAAGCGCTGGGCAAGAGGGGCAAGCTGGAGTGGATGCAGATCAAACCGTACGACGAGGAAAGCATGTTCGAGCGGGTGCGCATGGGCTTTTCGAAGAATACGCTCCAGGTGATGGAGCTGTACGATCGCTTCGGGCAGAAGACCGTGATCCGCTTTTCAAGGCTCGAACGCAATCCCGCGCTTTCTCCCGACGCCTTCGCTTTCACTCCGCCGCCGGGGGCGGACGTGGTTACCGAATAGAATCCACCATAGAGGCACAGGGACACAGAGAATTCCAGAATGAAAATCTCACCACCAAGGCACCAAGACACCAAGGAAACCGTAATCCGAGTTTTGCTTTTCTTGGTGCCTTTGTGTCTTGGTGGTTGACGTCACTTTTCTTCTCTGTGTCTCTGTGCCTCTGTGGTGAGACCTGATGCCCACAGACCTTTTCGAGCCGCGCCAACCCGCCGCACCGCTCGCGGAGCGGATGCGTCCGCAGCAGCTCGACGAGGTCGCAGGACAGGCTCATCTTCTGGGTCCCGGCAAACCGCTGCAGGTAGCCTTCGAGTCGGGCAAGCTGCACTCGATGATCCTGTGGGGGCCGCCCGGCACCGGCAAGACCACGCTGGCGCGCCTGACGGCAAAGGCGTTCGACGCCGAGTTCGTCCAGATCTCGGCGGTGCTCTCCGGCGTGAAGGAGATCCGCGAGGCGGTGGCGCTGGCGGAAGCCGTGCTGCAGCAGTCGGGGCGGCCGACGATCCTGTTCGTCGACGAGGTGCACCGTTTCAACAAGGCGCAGCAGGACGCGTTCCTGCCTTACGTGGAACGGGGACTGGTCACCTTCATAGGCGCGACCACCGAGAATCCCTCCTTCGAGGTGAACAGCGCGCTGTTGTCGCGCGCGGCGGTGTATGTGCTCGAGCCGCTTTCGGAGCAGGAGCTGGGAGGGCTGTTCGAGCGCGCGCGCAGCCTGGCCTACGCCGACGTGGGCTTCGACGACCGCGCCCGCGACATGATCGTCGGTGCGGCGGACGGCGACGCGCGCCGGCTGTTCAACATGATCGAGGCGATCGGCAACGCCGCCCGGGCGGAGAAGGCGACGCGGGTCGACGAAGCGTTCGCACAGCGCACGCTCGCCCGGAATCTGCGCCGCTTCGACAAGGGCGGGGACGCTTTCTACGACCAGATCTCCGCCTTGCACAAGTCGGTGCGAGGCTCCTCGCCCGACGCGGCACTCTATTGGCTGGCGCGAATGCTGGACGGCGGAGCGGACCCGCTGTACGTCGGCCGCAGGCTGATCCGGATGGCGGTCGAGGATATCGGACTTGCCGACCCGCGCGCGCTGGGCGTCGCGCTGGATGCGTGCGAAACCTTTGAGCGGCTAGGCTCGCCCGAAGGCGAGCTGGCGCTCGCGCAGGCCGCAATCTATCTTGCCTGCGCGCCGAAATCGAACGCCGCCTACGTTGCCTATAATGAGGCGCGCGCGCTCGTGCAGTCCGACAAGTCGCGGCCGGTGCCGGTGCATCTGCGCAACGCGCCGACGCGCCTGATGAAGGACCTGGGCTACGGTCGCCAGTACCGCTACGCGCACGACGAGCCGGACGCCTACGCCGCAGGCGAAAATTACTTCCCCGACGAAATGCCGCCGCAGAATTTCTACCGGCCCACCCCGCGCGGACTGGAAGGCAAGATCGCCGAGAAGCTCGCGCATCTGCGCGAGCTGGACCGCAAAGAGAAGAAGTAAAGAATAACCACACAGACACAGAGGCACAGAGAAAATCAACGACGGCAACGAACCACCAAGGACACCAAGAAAAACGGATTTATTCCTGGAATTCTTGGTGTGCCTGGTGCTCTTGGTGGTGAATTCGATTTTGAAGTTCTCTGTGCCTCTGTGTCTTGTGGTGAATCCTTAGAGGGCTAGATGCTCGACGTACAACTGCTGAGAACTGACTTAGAAAGGGTTGCTACGCGGTTAGCTACGCGAGGCATAACCTTCGACGTGCAGAAGTTTCGTGAGCTGGAGGAAGAGCGCAAGCGAATGCAAACGCGCACCCAGGAGCTGCAGGCGCGGCGCAACAGCGCGTCGAAGGAGATCGGCGAGCTGAAAAAGAAGGGCGCGGACGCGTCCGCGCTGCTCGCGGAGATGGGCAAGGTGGGGAACGAACTGAAGCAGATGGAGACCGAGCTGGACGACATTCAGTCCCGGCTCGAGCAGTTCCTGCTCGGCGTGCCCAATGTGCCGCACGAGTCGGTGCCGGTCGGCCGGTCGCCCGAAGATAACGTGGAAGTGCGCCGTGTGGGCGAGCCGCGCGAGCTGGGTTTCCCGCCCAGGGACCACGTGGACATCGGCGCGAGGCTGGCGATGATGGACTTCGAGCGCGCGACCAAGATCGCCGGCACGCGCTTCGTGCTGCTCTCCGGGCAGATCGCCCGGCTGCACCGAGCCATCGCGCAGTTCATGCTCGACGTGCATGTCCGCGAGCACGGCTACACCGAGATCTACGCGCCGTATCTGGTCAACGCCGATTCGATGCGCGGCACCGGCCAGCTGCCGAAGTTCGAAGAGGATTTGTTCTCCGTGCCGCGCGCCGACGGAGGCAAGTTCTACCTGATCCCGACCGCGGAGGTGCCGGTGACCAACATCGTGCGCGACGAGATCGTGGCGCTGGAGAGGCTGCCGCTGAAATTCGTCTGCCACACGCCGTGCTTCCGTTCCGAAGCGGGTTCCTACGGCAAGGACACGCGCGGCATGATCCGCCAGCACCAGTTCGACAAGGTCGAGCTTGTGCAGATCGTCCGCCCGGACAAGTCGTACGAGGCGCTGGAACACCTCACCCGCCACGCCGAAACCATCCTCGAGCGGCTCGGGTTGCCCTACCGGACGGTGATGCTGTGCACCGGGGACATGGGGTTTTCCTCGGCCAAGACCTACGACATCGAGGTATGGCTGCCGGGCCAGAATGCCTACCGGGAGATCTCGTCCTGCTCCAACTTCGAGGCCTTCCAGGCGCGGCGCATGCAGGCGCGCTTCCGCAGCGAAAAGGGCAAACCAGAGCTGGTGCATACCCTGAACGGCTCCGGGCTCGCGGTGGGGCGCACGCTGATCGCAATTCTCGAGAACTATCAGCGCGCCGACGGAGCCGTCGAAATTCCGGTCGCGCTGCAGCCCTACCTGGACGGGTTGAAGGCGATCACGCCCGAGCGCTGATGTTTCGGCGCGGGCCCGCATTGCTCAGGGTTGGCTGGCGTCAGCGGTGACGGTGGCGAACAGCGGCCGATACGGCCCCTCGTAGCGTTGCAGGATGTCGTAGTAGTTGCGCACGTTCTCGGTCAGGATGACGGCTTCGGCGCCGCGTGCGAAGCCGCGCTTGACGGTGCCGTAATAGTCCGACCGGGTAAGAAGCGGCAGTGTTTTTCTCAGGTCCAGCCAGGAGTTCGGGTTGAGGCCCTTGCGCTGCGCGAGGATGCGCGCATCTTCCAGGTGGCCGTAGCCGACGTTGTACGCGGCGAGCGCCAGCCAGGTGCGGTCCGGTTCCCGGATGCGATCCGGCAGCGCGTCCTTCAGCATCTCCAGATAGCGGGCGCCGGCGAGGATGTTGGGCCACGCATCGAGGCGGTTTCCGACGCCCAAACGATCGGCGGTGATCTCGGTGAGCATCATCAGGCCGCGCACTCCGGTGGGACTGGTGGCGAGCGGGTTCCAGTGCGACTCCTGGAAGCCCAGTGCGGCGATCAGCCGCCAGTCAATGCCGGTGAGCTCCTGCGCCTGCTTGAATGCGGCCACGTATTGCGGGAGCACCGTCTGGCGCTGCGTGAGAAACGCGACGATGTCGCCCTGGTCGAGACGCTTCACGTGACCGAAGTAGCGATCGACGAGGATGCGCAGCGTGCCGTCGGCGGTGATCCTGCGGAAGAAGTCGTTGACTTTGTCGGCGAGCTCGGGCGGTGCGTCCTTCGGCAGCGCCCACGCGATCGACTCCGGAGCGCCGAAGGAAAACGCGATGCCCACGTTCGGATAGAAGTTTCGTGTCAGCTCGAGCACGGTCGAGTCGGCGATGACGTAGTCGAGAGCGCCGTCCGCCACCTGATCGAGCAGAGGGTCGATGCCGGCGGCATGGACTTCGCCCCAAGTCAGGTCCGGCGCGCCACGCGCCTCATGGCGAAGCTTTTCCGCATTGCTCGAGCCGGCAAGCACCGCTACGCGCTTGCCGGCCAGGTCGGCCAGGGCGCGGGGCCTGCGCATATCGGTGTTGTACGCGACCGCCTTCTGCACCGTGAGATACGCCGGGCCGAAGCGCACCTCGGACTCGCGCTCGCGGGTCACGCCCAGACCCGCGGCGGCGAGATGCGCCGCATGCTGCTCCAGGGCGGGCAGGATGTCGGAGAGCCTGGAGCGCTCGACCATCCTTACTTTCATGCCGACGTCCTTGGCGAACAGTTCGACGAGATCCTGCTCGAAGCCGACGTAGTCGCCGTCCGGGCCGATGTAGCGCGTGCTCGGCGAGTTGCGGGTGAGCACCACCAGTTCGTCGGTGTGGCCGAACGGCGGCACCGGGTGCTGGATGAGCTCCCCGGGGTCGCAGAAAGGCAGCAGCACGAGCAGCGCGGTCGCCGTTGCGCTGGCGAGCGAACGCGAGCGTCGAAGCGCGCTCTTCCTTCTGCTGCGTTTCCTGTATCGTTTCCTGATCGTTCTCACGGTGCGTCTGAGTAGCACGTCCTCGCGGCCCTGCTAAAATATCGGGTCCTCGGGAGAGGTACCGAAGCGGTCATAACGGCGCTGACTCGAAATCAGATGGACCACTTACGTGGTCACGTGGGTTCGAATCCCACCCTCTCCGCCAGAACGAATGAGCCCCCCTCGTGGGGGCTCATTCGTTCTGGAAGAGGGTGTGTGTACGAACCCACTGGTTCGTCAACATGCTCATGCCGGAGCCTGAGCATCCGGTGCGGGCGATGGGCCGCGCATCGTCGGCATGCGAGAGCCCACCGGGTCGACCGGAACGCACTGCGTTCCAGGGTAGCCGCAGCACGGTGTGTCGCATGTCGAGAAATCGTCGGATCGGCCCGGGACGAAGCATACGAAATCCCGCCCTTGCCGCCGCCGGCTGCAACCCCTGTTCTCTGTCCGCGTAAGGCCGCGAAAGTTCCTTTTTTTCAGGGGCTTTTGCATCAGACACGCGTGCGTTCGCACCTTGCAATGCGCCTCAGTGTCCCGTATTCGACATCCCGACGTGTGCCTTTGCCATGGCACGCACCGCTGCCCGGATATGCTGCAGCAAGAACTGATCCGCGGATGGCGAGCGTGCAGACGCGATTTTTGTCCGGCTGATATTCAAGACAGTACAACCCGCAAATTCGCACGTAACACTTGGTCCGGTAATGGTGCATCGGCTGCAGCGACTTTTTCTCGCGCTCCCAATGTTGCTTGCGTGGCCAGCGCTCGCCATTCTGGCAACCGTGTACAAGATCCAGCCGTTTCGGAACTCTCCACTGCCGCGCCTGCCGCAATCGGTTCGACAGAAGACTTGCGTCTGGGCGACCCGGTCATCGCGGCAGGCTACCCGCGGGGCGGAAAGCTCGCTGTGAGCCATGGCGAAATCAAGGGAATACACCCTCTCGACGGGGCCAGCGTGCTGCAGGTCTCCGCACACTTCGAGCACAGACAGAGCGGCGGTGCACTCTTCGATGCAGCCGGTCGCCTTATCGGCATCATCGGTTTCAAGGCCGGCACCGGAGCCGATTTCAATTACGTGCTCCCGCTCGGCTGCGCACTTGATGCAATTCACGACCGAGTCGGCACTGCCACCGTCCATGACCTTCGCGAGCAGGCATTCTGGGAACGTCCCGATGCGGAAAAGTCCGTGTTTCTGCGGGCTGCTTCACTTAAGGCCAATCAAGACTGGAAAGCGCTCTATGGCGTCGCGAAAGAATTGGGTAGCGACGGACCGAGATAATCCTGCATCGTGGTTGTGCCTGGCTCGTATTCTGACTAAATTGAAGCGCGAGCAAGCGGCGACCACCGCCCTCGAAAAGGCGAACGCACTCCTGCGAGTTCTACCGGAAAAATCAGGCACCGCCACTCCGCCGGTCCGGGCGCCCGAGCTGCCATCTGCATCGCTCGGTCCGCCTCGACTGTCCAGACAGTGACCAGAAATCCCAGGCGGGCCGGCAGAGCCGCCCGCGAGGGAATTCGTTCAGATCGCTAGGTACAGGCGAAACGCTCGTTAGCGGCGTCCGAGTTGCTCTGCGCCGATGCCGCCGGTTGTGACTATTGGTTTCCCGGCGCCGATGCCGACGACGAACTTGCCCTTCGTGAGGGTTCCGTCCCAGTCCCGCATCATATCCGCATACGCGTCATCGGAAGCGCGGCTCTTTACTTGCGCCGCTACCGGCCCGCCCAGGGTCGTGCAGTTGCGTCACGGAGCGTCACGTGCAACGGGATGAGCGGTTTCTTGACCCATGTACATCCGCCGCGCATATCATCAGCAATTCGCGATTGACAACAGCATATGGCGATGACTTCGGGCGGCCTTGATATATGTCTACCAGATCGTCAATGATTTTTGCGGCACGCCGATTCGATCCACGCGTATGTGCTGGAGCAGGCCGTCTGCACGTGAATCAGCTTTTGCGCCGCAAGCCGGTGGAAATCCCGCGTCTGCGCTCACGCCAGATGGCGAACCGTGCGATAAGCATCTGTTCTGCGCGGAGTGCCGCCAACGACCAGATATTTCGGTGCTGTGTCGAACAGCGCGAATCGAGTCTGATTCGCGGACGCGACCTGATATACGAACGCATATTGATCGCGACTGGGGAGTCGAGAGGGCCGTTCTGCACATTCTCGGCAAGCGGAGGCGGCAGTCCTGGAGCGGCTGGGAGGATTGTTCGTTCGTTGATCGAAGTGGCGCGCTGCCAAATCCGCGATGAACACGGACGCCGCGGCGCAGCCAGTTGTGAAGGATTCTGGCCTCGACGGCTCGAATTCACGCCATTCCTGAATTCCCGGCGCTGACGGCCAATGAAGACAAGCAGGGAGCTGGCGAGTATCTGTGCGGGTCTCGCCTTTGCCGCCATCGGCACCGGGCCGGCAGGGGCCGACACGGAGGTGCAGGCCTTGGCGGTTGCCGCCGGCGGCGCCGTCCTCGCAGCAACGTTCATCGACCGCCCAGTGCACGAAGAACCCGACTATCTTGCGATGGAGGGAGGCGAATTCGATCCGGTGAAGAATGCGCGGCAGGCGGCGGCGTTCGGTGCCGAATACCGCAGCAAGGCGATCGTGTGGTGGAAGCTTCGCCCCTTTGTCGGCGGTGGCTTTACCTCCGACCGGAGCGCATACGGCTATGCCGGGATCCGCCTGGCCACTTATTTGACGCAACACGTGGTGATCACGCCGAGCTTTGCAGCAGGCGGCTATAGCCGCGGAGAAGGCAAGGACCTGGGCAGTCCGCCGCTCATCGGTCGCTTTGGCCTTGATTTCGAATACGCCTTCGACGACGGACTGCGCGTGGGACTGGCATATCATCACATGTCGAACGGAAAAGTTCTGGGTCAGACCGAGAATCCTGGAACGGAGATCGCCGGCGTTACCATTTCCTTTCCGCTTAAGTAGTTTCGAGCGGGAGGCCGTGCGGTGCTGCCGCACATCGATTTGTGGCGGTTCACCGTGCAATGCGTGCCACAGACCAGGAACGGAACACACTGAGCCGAGCCGGGACGCACGGAGCATCAACGGATTTCGGAACCAAAGAAGCGCCGCTTCGACACCCAGCTCGCGGGCCGCGCACCAAGGACGGCTCCCCGAGATCCCCAGCCGGTCCGCAGATTGAGAGGCGGACGCAAAGCAAACCCCGCCCGCTTCTGCTGCGATAATGGCGGCCTTCCGCCCTTGGCATTGCGGCTGGGAGAGCGGGATCCGCCGGCGTGCGCTGTGACGGCGCACGGCTGCGTAGCGGCTGTGCCCGTTCGGATAAAGGATTACGGCTCGCGTCTCACGCATGCCGGGTGGTCTGCATGAAGGCACTCGTTTGCGGCGCCGCTTGCCCGAGGTATTTTGCGCACCGGGCGCAGTGAGATGCCTGCTGCCGGGACCGCGATTTCGGGGGCGCCGCTCGATCGCGCGCGAATCGATTCGACTGGGGAGGATTCAGATGGAACGCGGGACGTTTGGGTTTATCGGCGTGGGACGTATGGGGTCGCCCATGACAACCCGGTTGCTCGACAAGGGCCACCGGGTGTACGTGTGCGATCCGAACGAATCGGCGGTCCAGGCGCTGGCGAAGATCGGCGCGCAAAGAGCGGACTCCGCTGCGCAAATCGGCTCGCTCGCCGATACGGTATTCTTCAGCCTGCCGAACCCGGAAATCGTGCACCACGTGGCGCTGGGCAGGGGCGGGGTGATCGAGGGGACCCGGGTCAGGCGAGTGGTGGATTTTTCCACGATCGGGCCGCGCACCGCGGGCATCGTCGCCAAGGCGCTCGCCGGGCGCGAAGTCGCCTACGTGGATGCGCCGGTGAGCGGCGGCATCGCCGGTGCGCGCAACGGCACGCTGGCGGTCATGGTCTCGTGTGCGAAGGAAGTCTTCGCCGAGCTGGAGCCGGTGCTCAAGACCTTCGGCAAGGTGTTCCATCTCGGCGAGCGCCCCGGCCAGGCGCAGACCATGAAGCTCGCGAACAACCTGCTCGCCGCCGCCGCGATCGCGGTTTCCTCGGAAGCGATCGTGATGGGGGTGAAGGCCGGGCTCGATCCGAAGATGATGCTCGACGTCCTCAACGCCGGCTCGGGGCGCAACAGCGCGACGCAGGACAAGTTTCCGCGCTCGGTGTTGCCGCGGACCTTCGATTTCGGCTTCGCCACCGGCCTGTCGTACAAGGACGTGCGTCTGTGCGTGGACGAGGCGGAAGCGCTCGGCGTGCCGATGATCGTCGGCGCCGCGGTGCGTGAGATGCTCGCGGTCACCAACGCGGTCTACGGGGCCGAATCGGATTTCACTTCGCTGTGCAAAGTGGTCGAGTCGTGGGCGGGAGTGGAGGTGCGCGGCTGAAGCAGGTGCGGCGCGCGTAGTATTCCGCTCTTGGCGCAGGGCACACATCAGGAGGAGCTGCGATGTCAACCGCAAGTCGACGGAAATCTCCCGCCATCGTCGCCGGAGCCGAAGAACCTCTCGCCGCGCGCATCGCGCGCTCGGCGGCGGCCGTGTCGGCGCGGGATCTGCCCGGCGAAGTGGCGACAAAGGTCAAGCTCTGCCTGATCGATTTCATCGGCTGCGCCTTCGAGGCGCGCGATCTGCCGTGGAGCCGCCAAGCGGCGCAATTGGCGCAGCGTGTCGCCGGCGACGAGGCGGGCGGAGCGACCGTGATCGGATCGCCGGACGGCGCGTCCTGCGCCGACGCCGCGTTCGCGAACGCGGTGATGGGCCATGGCCTGGTGCGCGAGGACATGCATTCCGGCAGCATCAGTCATCTGGGCATCGTGGTGCTGCCCACCCTGCTGGCGCTGGCGCAGACGCGTCGTGTCGGCGGGCGCGACTTCATCGCCGCGACTGCGGTCGGCTATGAAGTGGGCGGGCAGATCGGCCGCGCGGTGATGGATGCGGAGCTGGCGCGCGTCTTCCGACCCACCGGGATCACGGGTCCGGTGGGCGCCGCGGCAGCCGGGGCGCGTCTGCTGGGATTGCGCGCCGAGCAGGCGACGAGCGCGGTGGCGATCGGCGCCAATACCGTCGTCGGGTTCAACCAGTGGGCGCATACCGGCGGCAGCGAGATGTTCTTCCACGCCGGCTTCGCAGCCCGCAACGCGGTGACGGCGGTGCGCCTCGCGGAGCTTGGCGCCTTCGCGTCGCCCTCGGCGCTGGACGGCGAGGCGGGGCTGTTCGCGGCGCTGCGCAAGCCGTCGGCGGGCTCGAAAGTCGAGCTGTTCCGCGGGCAACCGGAAATCCTGTCCGTCTACCACAAGCCGGTACCCGCTTGTAACTTCGCCCAGACCGCCTGTCAGGCCGCATTGCGGATCGCGCGCGAACGGAACTGCCCGCCCGATCGCATCGCGTCGATCGCGGTGCGGGTTCCGCGCGCCGGCGCGCTCTATCCCGGCTGCGACTCCAGCGGCCCGTTCGAGCACATTCTCCAGGCGAAGATGAGCATCCAGTACAACGTCGCCGCGGCGCTGATCGCAGGCGGCGTGTCGGAGAAGAATTTCACGCTGCTGAACGACACGGCGTTGCGGCGGCTGGTCGGCTTGACCACGCTGGAAATCGACGACGACATGACGCGGGCCTATCCCGGCAGGCAGGGCGGCGAAGTGGAAGTGCGGGAATCCGGCGGCGCGACGCATCGCGTGCGCCTGGACGACGTCGTCAATGCGAGCGCGGCCGACGTGCGCGGGCGGTTCCGCGCAGCCACCGAAGGCGTGGTCGGAACCCGGCGTGCGCACGAGATCGAACGCTGCATCGATGACCTGGAGGGCAGCGACGACGTCGGCCGGCTCGGCGCGCTGCTGGGCCCCGCGGGGCAGAATACACGCTGACAATAACGGGGGAGGGCATGGGAGTTTCGCCTGAAGCATGGCGGGGCCGCGCATGAGCGCGGCGCAGCTCGCCGAGAATTTCCTCCAGGCGTTGACCGCGGGTCTGCTCACGGGGGCCCTCTACGGGCTGATGTGCGTCGGGCTGAGCGTGATCTTCGGCGTCATGCGCGTCATCAATTTCGCCCAGGGCGACTTCATGATGCTCGGCATGTACGCCGCCTATTACGCGTTCGGCCTGTTCGGCGCGCACACGGTCTTCGGCGCGGCGGCGGATCCGTATCTCGCGGCGCTGCTCGCCGGGCCGGCGATTTTTGTCGCCGGCGTGCTGGTGCACAAGCTGCTGGTCAGCCGCGTGACCGGTATCCGCGGCAGCGCGCTCGAGTCGGAAGGGCATTACGCGCAGCTCATCCTGACCCTCGGGGTGGCGCTGATCCTGCAGAACGGCGGCCTGTACGTGTTCGGTTCGGCCCCGGTATCGATTCCCACGCCGCTGTCCTCCAGCGCCTGGGAGATCGGTCCGTTGTACCGCGACCGGATCGAGATTTTCGTCAATCAGGGACAGACTGTCGCCGCGGCGATCGCGGTCGCGGCGGTTCTGGGGTTCGTGCTGCTCATGGGCGGGTCGCGGCTCGGCAAGTCGCTGCGCGCGGCGGCGGACAATCCCGAGGCCGCCGTGTACATGGGCATCGACGTCGATCGGGCCCATCGCCTGGCTTTCGGATTCGGCGTCGCCATGACGGCCATCGGCGGCGGCCTGCTCGCCTCCGGCGGTCCGTTCCAGCCGTATGTCGGTCTCGAGTACGTCATCGTCATGTATGCCGGCGTCGTGCTCGGCGGCCTGGGCAGCGTAGCGGGCGCCTTCTTCGGCGGATTGACGATCGGGCTGGTGCAGCAGCTCTCGACCCTGTTCCTGCCGAACCAGCTCCAGAACAGCGCGATATTCGTCGTCTTTCTCGTCATCGTGCTGCTGCGGCCGCAAGGTCTGTTCGGGCGCGCGGCTCGGAGGACCTGAAGGTGCGGCAGACGAGCTTTCGCCGTCAAGCGCTGCTGATCGCGACGTTCGGCCTCGCGTACGCGGTCGCGGCGGCATTCGCGCAGAACTCCTATCACCAGTTGATCATGACGGTGGTGCCGGTGTGGGCGGTGATGGGACTGGCGTGGAACGTGCTGAGCGGATACAGCGGCTTCGTGTCTTTCGGCCACGCGGCGTTCTTCGGTCTCGGCGCGTACTTCGTCGCCCTGACGCAGATCGGCTGGGGCCTGTCGCCCTGGCTGGGAATTCCCTGCGCCGGCGTGTTGGGCGGCCTGGCCGGCCTGGTGGTCGGCATTCCGACGTTCCGCCTGCGCGGCCATTACTTTGCGCTCGCGATGCTCGCCTATCCGCTGGCGCTGCTGTACGTCTTCGAGTGGCTGGGCTATCAGGAGCTCGCTCTGCCGATGCGGCGCGACGCGCCGCTCGCCTCCATGCAGTTCGAAGATCACCGGATCTACGCCTGGCTCGCGGCCGCGCTGATGATCGGTGCCATGCTGCTCACCGCATTGATCGAGCGCTCGCGATTCGGCATGTCGCTGCTCGCGATCAAGCAGGACGAAGCCGCGGCCGAGGCGGCCGGGATCCGAACCCTGGCGTGGAAGTTGAAAGCGATCACCTTGAGCGGCGCGATGGCCGGCACCGTGGGCGGGTTCTACGCCGTGGTGCTGCTGGTGGTGACGCCGGCCGCCGTGTTCGGAATGCTGGTCTCCGCGCAGGCGCTGATCGTCACCATGTTCGGCGGCGTGGGCACGCTGTGGGGGCCGGTGATCGGCGCGCTGGTGCTGGTTCCGCTGAGCGAGCTTCTCTATGCCAGGCTGGGCAACGTCATCCCGGGCATCCAGGGCACGGTGTTCGGCATCGCGATCGTCGCGGTAACCCTGCTCGCGCCCGAGGGCGTGTTCTGGAAGGTCAAGGACCTGCTGTGGCGCCTGCGCGCGCGCCGGCTCTTCGCGCCGCGGATGCAGTCCGCGTCCGCCGCCGCGGAATCGGCCGCGGTCGCCGAGTTGCCGGTGCGCAGAAAGGATCGCGACGCGGCGCCGGTCTTCGAGGTACGCAGTGTTTCCAAGGCGTTCGGCGGCCTGCAAGCGCTGCGGGACGTCAGCATGAAGGTCCTGCGCGGTGAGATCCTTGGCATCATCGGGCCGAACGGCGCCGGGAAGACCACGTTCTTCAACCTGCTCAACGGCTACATCCGGCCCGACCGGGGGCAGATTCTACTCGAGGGGAAAAACATCGTCGGCAGGAGGCCGTACGAGATCTGCGCCGCCGGCGTGGGCCGGACCTTCCAGGTGGTCCGGCCGTTCCGGCGCATGACGGTGCTGGAGAACGTCGTCGTCGGCGCTTATGTGCACGCGGCGTCGGACGAGCAGGCGCGTTCCGTTGCGGAAGAATCGCTTTCCCAGGTGGGTTTGCGCCGCGAGGCGCAGCTGCTCGCGGGCGGTCTGTCGAACCGGCAACTGCGCCTGCTGGAACTCGCCCGCGCGCTCGCCGGCAAGCCGAAGGTGCTGCTGCTCGATGAGACCCTGGCCGGCCTGGGCGGCGGCGACGCCGAAGACGTGATCGCCGTGATCCGCAGGCTCGCCGCGCAAGGCGTCACGATCGTCATCATCGAGCACACCATGCAGGCCATGGTCCGTCTGGTGGACCGGTTCGTCGTGCTCGACAACGGCGCGGTGCTGGCCGCGGGGCAGCCGGCGGACGTCACCCGGGATCCCGCGGTGATCGACGCCTACCTCGGCAAGAGGTGGAGAGTCGCCCATGCTTGAGATCCGCGGCTTGTGTGCCGGGTACGGTGGCGTCCCGGTGCTGAATTCCGTCACGATACGCGTCGAGTCCGGGGATCTGGTCGCGATCGTCGGGCCCAACGGCGCGGGCAAGACGACGCTGTTCAAGACCATCTCGGGCATCGTGCCGCCTACGGCGGGCGCGATCCGCTTCGAAGGTGCGGACCTGCTGGCGGTGGCCCCGTCCTCCCGTGCGCACCTCGGGATCGCGCACGTTCCCGAGGGACGCCAGGTGTTTGCGTCGCTGACGGTACGGGAGAACCTGGAGATGGGCGCCTACACCGAGGCTGGCCGCCGCGCGTGGAAGGAGAACCTGGAACGGATCTACAGCTGGTTTCCGGTCCTCGCCCAGCGCGCAAAGGCGCAGGCGGGCGCGCTGTCCGGCGGACAGCAGCAGATGCTCGCCATCGCCAGGGGACTCGCCTCGTCGCCGAAGCTGTTGCTGCTCGACGAGCCTTCGCTGGGGCTGGCTCCAGCGGTCGCGGACGAAATTTTCGAGCGCATCGTCGCCATTCACTCCGGCTCGGCAGTGACCGTGTTGCTGGTCGAGCAACGCGTCGCCGAGGCGCTGCATTTCGCCGATCGCGGCTATGTCCTGGAAGCCGGGCGGGTGGTGCTCGAAGGCAGCCACGACGAGTTGCGGAACAATGACCGGATACGCCAGGCGTATCTCGGCATGTAGGGCGATCGTGCTTTTCCGTACCTCAAAACGAAGCGGGAGGATGCAATGCAGGATGCAATCATGAATACGCACCGCAGGCGTGCGGGCGCTGTCGCGCTCGCAATGGCGACGGCGGCCGTCGCATTGGCGGCGAGCGCGCAGCCGCAGGAAGTGGAGGTCGGCCTGATCGCACCGATGTCGGGCCCGTGGGCGCGGCAGGGCCAGGTCATGAAAATGGCCGCGGACCTCGCGATCGACACCATCAATCGGCAGGGCGGCATCAAGTCCATGGGCGGGGCGAAACTGAAGCTTTCCGTCTTCGATACCGGGGACAGCGTGGAAAAGGCGAAGAACGCGGCCCAGCGCATGGTCGCGGAGGCGCCGAACCTGGTGGTGGCCACGGGAGCGTATCTCAGTTCCTTCACCCTGGCGGTCACCGAAGTCACCGAGCGCGCGCAGTTGCCGGTGGTCACCTTCTCGTACTCCGACCTGATCACCTCGCGCGGCTTCAAGTACGTGTTCCAGACCTCGGCGACCGGCGACCAGCAGGCGGAAGCATCGCTGCCGGCGCTGATGGACATGGCGCAGAAGGCCTCGGGCAAGCGTCCCAAGACGATCGGCATTGTCATGGACAACACCGCCGCGTCGGTGGCGTTCGTCAAGCCCATCAAGGAACACCAGCTCGCCAGGCTCGGGCTGACGCTGGTGGTCGACGAGACCTTCACCCCGCCGCTCGCCAACGCGACGCCGCTGATCCAGCGCGTGCGCTCGCAGCGCCCCGACATCCTGCTGCTGATGCCCACAGCGATTTCGGACGCCAAATTGCTGCTGGAGAAGATGAACGAATTCGGCCTCGGACACGGCAGGCTGCCGACGATTTCCAACGGCGCGGCGATCCTGGATCCGGACCTGCGCAACAACATGAGCGTCGATCAGCTCGAAGGGGTCATGGCGGTCGTCGCCGACTGGACGACGAGCGCGCAGAAGGACTTCGTGGCGGAGGTCCGGAAGAGGACCTCGGAGCCCTGGCCGACCCAGCACTTCGTGACGACCTATGGCGACATGTGGATCTTCAAGGCGGCGCTCGAGGCGGCGGGCAAAGCGGACCGGGAAGCGGTGGCCAGGGCGCTGCGCGCGATGGATCTCACCGACGGGCCGGCGAAGTACTTCGCGGGCGGCAGGCTGAAGTTCGACGAAAGCGGTCGCCGCGCGGGGGCCGGGATTCTGATCGTGCAGTGGCAGAACGGCGTGCCGATCACCGTCTATCCGCCCAAGGACGCACTCGGCAGCCCGATCTGGCCGAAGCAGTAGCCGGCAGCGGGTGCGCAGGGAAGAAGAGCGCCTATCACTGGTTTTCTTACAGGAGAAATGAAATGAACGACGAACTGTACAAGCGCGGTCTGGAGATCCGTAAATCCGTTCTCGGCGCCGAGTACGTGGAAAAGGCGATCGCCTCCGCCGACGACTTCAACATGCCGCTGCAAAGGCTGGTGACGGAATACTGCTGGGGCGCCGTGTGGGGCCGCGACGGGTTGCCGAAGAAGATCCGCAGCATGCTGAACCTGGCGATGATCAGCGCGCTGAACCGGCCGCACGAACTGAAGATGCACGTCGCGGGCGCGATCCGCAACGGGGTGTCGAAGGACGAGATCCGCGAGGTGCTGCTCCAGGTCGCCATCTACTGCGGCGTTCCCGCCGCGGTCGACGCCTTCCGCGTTGCCAGGGAAGCGTTCGCCGACATGGAGCGCGGCCAGACCAAATGAACGGCCGGCGAATCGCGGTTTCGCAGGCAGCGGAGAAACGCGGGAGGTCGTACCGATGAACGACGACAGTTACGAGGTCTATGCGATCAAGTACGCGCGGCTGTCGCGCCGGTCGCCCGAGAATTTCATCGGCGGCGACGAGCACGACACGGAGATGCCGCTCAATTACTACGTGTGGGTGATCGCGGGGCGCAACCGCACGGTCGTGGTGGACACCGGGTTCGGCGAGGAAGTGGCGAGAAAGCGCCGCCGCCAGATCGTGCGCCCGGTTGCCGAGGGCATCCGCGCTCTCGGCGTCGCGCCGGAGTCGGTCGAGAACGTGATCATCACCCACATGCACTACGATCACGCCGGCAACCTTTCCCTGTTTCCCCGCGCGCGCTATCACCTGCAGGACAAGGAGATGGACTTCGTGACCGGTCGCTGCATGTGCCACGGCATGCTGCGGCACGGCTACGAAGCCGAGGACGTGGTGCACATGGTTCGCTGCGTGTTCGAGGAGCGCGTGCAATTCCACGACGGCGCGGCCGAGATCGCGCCGGGCATCGAGGTGCATCACATCGGCGGCCATACCAAGGGAATGCAGTCGGTGCGGGTGCGCACCCGACGCGGCTGGGTCGTGCTGGCTTCCGACGCCAGTCATTTCTACGCGCACATGGAGCAGAACCGGCTGTTCCCGATCGTGTACAACGTGGCCGACATGCTGGAGGGTTTCAACACGCTGCGCAACCTGGCCACCTCGCGCAACCACATCGTGCCCGGCCACGATCCGCTGGTGATGGACCGTTACCCGGTTGCGCGCCCGGGCATGGAGGACTGGATTGTGCGGTTGGATGTGGACCCGAACGTCTGACGCCTGCTGGGCATCGGCCCAGGCGGCCGCAAAAAATATATCCGAGCCCAGTCGAGGCGGTTCGTTTTCGCCGCAGTACGACTGGCAAATCAGCGGGAGTCGCCGCGCGGCAATGGCGCCATGGGCGGCGATGTCACCCGTGGCGTTGCAAGAAGGTCAGTGCGGTGGAGACGAGGCCGGTCAGACGGCCTGCTGACCGTGAAACAGCCGGACCACGTGCTGGGCCTCGGCGAAGAACAGCCAGCGTTCGATGAGAAGCCCGACAAGGCAGAGCAGCGCGATCGATGCCAGCACCCACGCGCTGCGGACATCCAGCGCAACGACGACGGCCGGCAGGAGCAGGCTGAGCGCGAAAAATAGCGCTCGCAGTTGCAGCGCGCGGTCGCGGCCGAGCCGGAAGACGAACTCGTGGGTGAGAAAAGTGCCGTGGGTATGGCCGGCATCCAACAGCTTGGCCTGTGCCGCCGTCATGCCGATCGCCGACGAGAGAGAATGCGCGCCGACCCGCGGCGGGCCGAACCTGCGGAAGTAGAGCCACTTGATCGCGCCGGCGGCTGCGAGCGCGATCAGGACCAGCGCCACGTAGGCGCCCGTCGGCTTGCGGTCCGCCGCCGCCAGCGCCAGCAGGATCAGGCTTCCGGACAAATGGCCGTTGACGATATAGGCGGCGGGCACGAGCGGGGTATGCCACCGCGGAATCGTCTTCAGGCAGGCGTAGATCATCCCGGTGCAGAGCAGGATCGCCCATGCGAGCGCCGTGCCGGTCAGCCCGAGCGTTGTCTGCAGAGCGAACGGGAGATGCAGGCGCACTGCAGCCAGATAAGCAAGCGCGATCGGAAAGAAGAGAAGTGCGAGCACGGCCTCGCGCGACAGCCACGAATAGCGGAATTGGGTCGCAGCCCGCCAGGCGTTCCTCGGATTGGCGAGATGGAAGGTCGACGAGATGAGGCCGGCGGCAACCAGCGCGACCGCAAGCGTGCCGCCTGCGAAATGCATGGCGGGTTCCAAGCCAGCCGGCGAGCCGGCAGCCTGCGCCAACGCCAGGAGGGCGAACAGCCCCAGCCCGGCGCCGGACAGCACAGTGAAGAAGATGACGGACAGGGCGGGGCGCATCGCGTGGGCGGGATCCGGGTTCAGCGGCCGATGACGCGCGCTGCCAGGGATTGCAGGCTTTCGAGCAGACCGTTCTCGGTAAGCGGCTCGCTGGACGTTTCGACTGCCGGCGGCTTGCGCGGCGGCAGATAGCGGTTGACCGGCCGGTAACCCAGTTCGGCAAGCATGCCGAAGCCGTCGCGGCCGCGCGCTTTCACGGACACGGCGGATTCGGGATCGTCGAAGTCGCCGAACAGGCGGGCGTGCGTCGGGCAGGCCAGCACGCAGGCCGGCTGCCGCTCCGCCTCGGGCAAGCGCTCGTCGTGGATACGGTCCACGCACAGCGTGCACTTCTTCATCGTGCCGGCGTTGCGGTCGAGCTCGCGCGCGCCGTAGGGGCAGGCCCACGAGCAGTAATTGCAACCCATGCACTTGTCCGCGTCGACCAGCACGATGCCGTCCGAACGTTTGTAGGAAGCGCCGGTTGGGCACACAGTCACGCACGCCGCGTCTTCGCAGTGCATGCAGGACATCGGCACGTTCACCGTTTTGGATGCCGGGTATTCGCCGATCTCGTAGTGGCGAATCCGATTGAACCAGACGCCGCTCGGCTGTGCGCCGCGCGGGTCGTAATCGGGGAGCGGGCCGGCGACCTTCGACGCGTCGTTCCACTCCTTGCACGCCACGGCGCACGCGTGGCAGCCGACGCAGGTGTCGAGGTCGATGACGAGCCCCAGCTTCACGGCAGCGCCTTCACCGCGGGGAACGTCGGCCAGGCACCGGTTTCTCCCGGCGCTGCCCTGGTGATGCGCACGCGCACGTCGTACCACGCCGCCTGTCCGGTGACGGGATCCGAATTCGTGATCCGGCGCTCGTCGGCCCGGTGCGGCAGATGCTCGGAGATGACGTGGTTGAGCAGGAACCCGTGGGTGGCCTCCGATGCATCTGGCGCCAGCGCCCATGCGCCGGCCTGCTTGCCGATGGCGTTCCACGTCCACACCGTGTTCGCCTCCACGCCTTCCATCGTCTTGAGCTGGCAGCGGACGCGCCCGTGATGGGATTCCACCCACACCCAGTCGAGGTCGGCGAGGCCCAGCTCGCGCGCGCG
Organism: Burkholderiales bacterium; assembly: GCA_035651315.1. GTDB lineage: Bacteria > Pseudomonadota > Gammaproteobacteria > Burkholderiales > Eutrophovitaceae > DASRFY01. The sequence continues at coordinate 1,355 of DASRFY010000183.1, read as the reverse complement.
GCCGGCATTCATGTAGAGGAAGTTCTGTCCCAGGATCTGGCGCAGCCACGGGTTCTGCGAGTCCCAGGAGTGGTACATCACCATCGGGCGCTGCGTGAGGGCGTGGAACGGGAATTCCTCGGCGACCCGCGCCGCGCCGCGCTGGGCGCTCTCCTCGAGCGGCGGATACCAGATCGGCAGGGGATCGAAAAATCGGGCCAGCCGCTCCCGGTCGACCGCCTCGGGCGGCTGCGGACCGTCGTACAGCCCGAGCCCGGCGAGCCGGAACTTCTGCAGCGGCTCCGAGTAGAGCTGGAGCACGATCGGCTCCGCTTTGCCCACGAAGCCCGCCTCGGCCGCGCGCGCGAGATAGTCGCGATTCGCAAACCGATAGTACTTCTCGTTGTCCGCCCAATGGTGCGCGAAGTACGACTGATTCTCGATGTAGCGCTCCCATTGCTCGGGGTTCGGCTCTCCGCGCAGGCTCTTTTCGCCGCTCTTGCCGCGCCAGCCGGCGAGGAAGCCGATGCCGGGCGCGCGCTCGAAGCGGACGATGAAATCGCGATAGCCGGAGAATTTTCGCGAACCGTCGGCATTGGTGAATGCCGGAAACTTCAGGCGCGAGGCGAGCTCCACCAGCACTTCCTGCCACGGCCGCACGTCGCGATCAGGCGCGACGATCGGATGCCGGATGGAGTCGGCCGCGGTGTCCGGTTCCGAGATCGGGCGATCGAGCAGGGAGATGGTGTCGAAGCGCTCCAGGTAGGTGGTGTCCGGCAGGACGAGGTCGGCGAAGTTGACCGTCTCCGAATGGAACGCGTCGGCCACCACCAGGAACGGGATCCTGTATTCGCCGCTGGCGTCCTTTGCGCGCAGCAGCTCCTGCATCTGCGCCGTGTTCATGGACGAGTTCCAGGCCATGTTCGCCATGAACAGGATCAGCGTATCGATCGGGTAGGGATCGCCGCTCACCGCGTTGGTGATGACCATGTGCATCGCGCCGTGCGCGGCAAGCGGCGATTCCCACGAGAAGGCGCGGTCGATCCGCAGCGGCCGGCCGGAGGCGTCGATGCACAGATCTTCCGGGCGCGTCGGGAAGCCGAGCGGAGGCCGGGCGAGCGGCGTATCGGGCGCGTCGATGAGCGCCGCATCGTTCTCCGGCAACTGGGCCGGCGGGATAGGGCGCGGGAAGGGCGCCTTCGCGCGGAAATTGCCCGGTCCTTCCAGGGCGCCTAGCAGCATCTGGATCAGGTGCAGCGCGCGGCAGGTATGGAAACCGTTCGAATGCGCCGAGATGCCGCGCATGGCGTACATCGACAGCGGGCGGCCGACGACCTTGTCGTGGCTGCGGCCGTACGCGTCGGTCCAGGAGATCG
>DASRFY010000182.1:0-19607 GCA_035651315.1 Burkholderiales bacterium | reverse complement strand
CGGAAAGGAGGTTCGCCATGTGCTACGAGTTCGAAGCGTTCTACTGGGCCAAAGTCGCCGAAGAGGAAATGAAGAAGAAAGAAGAAGAGCGGAAGCGCAAGGAAAAGGCTCCCACGGCGGAGCCCGCCAAGGCGCCGACGCCGGTCGACGAAGAAGAGCCCGTGCCGGTTTGAGGCGCGCTCTTCCGTCCTTCACGAAGCCCCGCTCCCGCGGGGCTTTTCGTTTATGGGCTGCGACAATCCCGTTCTACGCGGCGGCGCACGCCGCACGTATGCGGCGCATCCCGTGCCAGCGCTCCGGTTCCGCGGTCCGTGCTTCACCTGGAAAATGCCGTGCTGCGAATCCGGCGATCGATGGGAATGCCGCGCCGCTCGCGACGGCTGCCCACCGGAGGCCGCGCGCGGAAATTGATCTTCTCCGCCGTCAACTGCGTCCACCCCGAGCCGCTGCGCACGTCGTACACGCCGATGTATCCGCCCTTGAGCAGCTCGAACGGCTTGCCGACCTTCTTCGTCTGGTCGAACTGCGTCGCGGAGGTGCGGAACGACTCGAACCACGCCGGGTATACGAAATCGGAGACGAGCACGCCGTCGATCTTGTACCCGTTCTGGTCCGCCTCGCAGGCGTCGCACACTTCGTAGGCGTAGAGCCGTCCGCCGGAACCCGATTCCACGAAAACCGTCAGATTGATGTCGGGATCGGCGAGCATTTCGAGCAGCTCGTGGCTGGCGGTCACCGTCCACTGCTCTCCGAATGCCTGGTCCGTCTTGGCGAACACCTTCCCGAGCGGCAATCCCTGTTGCGTCAGGTCGTGATAGCCGAGCGCGCCGGCCTGGTCCGAATCCTCCAGTACCACCAGCCACCACTCGGCTGCGGCGGGCTTCGAGCCTTTCGGGACGAAGCGCAGTTCGGCGTCGATTCCCCAGGCCGCAGCGAAGTCCCGCGAAACCTGCGTCTGCAGGACCGGAACCGTCGCCTTGACCTGATCGTCGGCGACGACGGTGCTGGCGTTGATGACTGCGACTTTGATGGTGGCCATCGCCGGGCTCCTTTCTCGATGCGGCAAAGCGCTGGATGCGTCTACAATTCCGGCTGTGGGACACACCGCCGGCGGCGCCGGCATGTTGCCCCGTGCCTGTAGACAGCGGTTTTCCGGGTCTGTTGCAACGACGTTCCATTCGCGACCGATCACCGGGCGCGTGCGCGTGGGTGCATGAGGAGATGAGGATGAAACGCTGGATTCCTGTCGGGTCTCGGCGACATCGGCGGCAACTCGCCGCTGCACTGATCGCCGTGTCGCTGTGCGCCGCGCGGTCCGCCGCCGCGGAGGGAACAAAGCCGGCGTTCGACTACGAGGGAATGAACGGCGACGTGACCATCAAGCAGGCGAAGAGCCGCGTCCAGACCGTGCTGCGCTGCGCGCGCGACGAGGACGTGCCGGCGCTGGTGCGCTGCGACGAGGACGCGTCGACCTACTTCGGCAAACGGGCGGTCCTGAAGCTGGAGTTCATCGACGACAAGCTGGCGCAGCTCACGGTCCGCGTGCAGTCGGACGATTTCGAGGCCGTCAGCCGCGGCGTGCTGGAACGCTTCGGCACGCCGCGCAGGCGCGGCCTGGAAACCGACGGTCCGATGCCGTACGCGCACATGGAATGGACGCTCGCCGACGGCGAGCTGATCGTCGACGAGCGAGTCGCGCGCTTCATTCCCGCGTGGCAGCGCTACGACTACGTCACCGAAGTGATCTTCTACCCCGCCTCGATGGCCAAGCGGCGCGCGGAAGTACAGTGGAGCGCGGTGCGCGCGATCCATGACCGGCACATCGCCGACAACTAGCGCGCCTAGCCCCGTTTCACGTCCGGGCGTCCGCACGACGTAACTTCGGAAAACCTCTTGCCCGATTTCCAGAGGCTGCGTTGGCATTCCGCGCCTCTGCGCAAGAGAGGCAACGGGGACGTCCGCCTGACGGGAATCATTCCGGCGCTCGGGTTCGCCCAGATCATTTCCTGGGGCAGCCTGTATTACAGCATCGCCGTTCTCGCCTCGCCTATGCAGCACGCGCTGGGCATTTCGCAGACGCTGCTGTTCGGCGCATTCACCGTCGGGCTTCTGGTTTCCGGGGCGGCGTCGCCTGCGGTCGGGCGGATGGTCGACGAACGCGGCGGCCGGCGCGTGCTGGCGGCGGGCTCCCTGCTGAGCGCGCTGGCGTTCCTCATCTTGTGCCTCGCCCGCAACCCGGCGCAGTTCGTCCTCGGATGGATCGTGGCCGGCCTGGCGATGGCGGCGTGCCTGTACGACCCCGCGTTCGCCACCTTGCATCAGCTATCGGGAGACAAGTATCGGCGCGCCGTGACCGCTCTGACCTTGTTCGGTGGTTTCGCCAGCACCGTCTTCTGGCCGCTCACCCACTGGCTGGAGGGCGCGATCGGCTGGCGCGCGACGCTGGGCGCTTATGCCGTTCTGCACCTGGCGGTCTGTCTCCCGATTCACTGGCTCTTTCTCCCGGACGCGGCAAGACGCGTTGCGCCCGACCGCCGGGTCGATCCCCCCGCAGAGGAAAAGATCGCCGCGCCGACGGCATGCTATTACTGGATCGCAGCCGCGTTTTCGATCGCGATGTTCATCGTCGCGGTGCTTTCCGCCTATCTGATCGAAGTGCTGAAAGGCGGCGGAATGTCCGCGGGCAACGCCATCGTCGTGGCTTCGGTCGTCGGGCCGATGCAGGTGGCCGCGCGGATCGTCGAATTCGGCTTTGCGCGCCGCGTCCGCGCCACTACGGTCGGCACGGCGGCTTTCGCGCTGCTGGCCTCGTCGATGCTCATTCTGGCGATGGCGGGGCAGAGTCTCGTCCCGGCATTGCTGTTCGCCGCTTTGTACGGCGCCGCCAACGGCGTGATGACGATCGTGCGCGGGACGGCGCCCGCCGAGCTGTTCGGCCACGAAAGCCTCGGCCAGCTTCTCGGGCGCCTGGCGCGCCCCGCGTTCATCGCCAAGGCCATGGCGCCGGTCGCGTTCGCAGCCGTGCTCGCGCGCGGTCTCACGGTCGCCCAGGGCGTAATCGGGCTTGCGATCCTGGCGGCCCTGGGATTGGCGAGCTTTCTGATCGCCGTCCGAATCGGCAGGACCAAGGCCGGCTCGGGTCGTGCGCAGTGAATGCGCGAATGCGGCAGACGGGCAGCGAACGGTTATCGGGCGCCGTACACCGGCTCGCACCGCAGCTCCGATTTTACCGAGCTGGCGATGAAGCATTCCTCGTGGGCCTCGTGGTGCATCCGATCCAGCTCTTCGCGCGAGGGGCGCCGCTCGCCGGAAAAGGACACTTCCGGGCGGAGCGTTACGCGCGTCATGGCGAGCTTTCCCTCTGCATTCTTCGCCATGACGCCCTCCGCGTTGTCGAGGTAGCGGTCGACGCGGAACTGGCGCTTCGCAGCAATCGACAGGAACCACAGCATGTGGCAGCTTGAAAGCGAGGCGACGAAGGCCTCCTCGGGATCGACTGCGGCCGCCTTCGAAAGCGGCAGCGGCACGACGTGCGGGGAAGCCGAGGCCGGGACCTCGATCCCTCCGTCGAAGCGCCAGAGATGCGCCCGGCTGTAGCGATTGTCGATGAACGCTTGCTCGCCTCTCTCCCAAGAGACGACCGCAGTGTGAATGGCCATGTGGTCTCCCGCTTCCCGGCGCGACGAAATGGAGCTTCAGGCCGCCGGAAGCAGCCGGCCGACGACCTCGGCCAGCGCCTTGCCCAGCAACAAGTGCTGGTCGGCGTCCAGATGAATGCCGTCGACACGGCTGGCGGGCGTCACGCTGCCGGCGTCGAAGAAATCGCAATTCAGCGCCGTCGCCACTTCCCGGTAGGCATCGGCCAGACCCACGGATTTGTGCTCCGCCCCGGAGAACTTGGGGGCGATCGGCCCCTTGGGAACGCCGATCGGCGGCGGCGCAACGATCAATACCGGCGGCACGGGCATGCCGGGCTCGATCGGCGCCTGGCGGATCGCGGCGACTAGGGCCGCGATGCCCTGCGCCGAATGCCATGCGTTGTGCGGATGCATGGACTGGAAGTCGTTGGTTCCGAGCATCAGGATGACCAGCGCCAGCGGCGAACAGATCTCGATGCGCTGGGCCAGCCCCACCAGGCCGTTGCGGCCGGGCTTGAACGGATCGTCCCAGACGGTCCGGCGCCCATTGAGGCAATCCTCGATGACCCGCACCTTCCTCGCGGCGGCGTTCAGACGGTTCTCCATGACCCCGGGCCAGCGTTGATCGAACGCCAGCCGCTTTCTGGTATTCGGAACGATCCCCCACGACAACGAGTCTGCGTAAACGAGAACCTGATGCATCGCGCCTCCCGAATTTCCTGCGACGATTCTATCGTCTGGCCACGAGCAGCGGCATGACGGCAAACACCCCGAGCATCGCGATGTACAGCGTTCCCGCCACGGAGTCCCGGCTTGCGAGGTACTGATCGATCGTCAAGTCTCGAAGCCGGAGTACAACCGCGAATTCCGCGACCAGCAGCAGGCCGAGCGCGACGAGACCGACGCCGAGCCTCGCAATCGGGGCGGGCGAAACGGCGAGCCGTCGAGCCGTCCACCGCGCCGCGAGAATGACCGCCACCAGCATGACCGGCATTTCCATCAGTTCTGCCGCCCTCGTACCCAGATTCAGGGCCAGCCACAGGACGCGGACAGTTCCAAGCACGAAGCCGGCCCCAAACACGAGAGCGAAATAGAGCGCGCCCGCTTTCAGAATCGGTGACTCCCACGACCACCCCGGCCTGGGACAGAAGCGTAGTCGCCTGCCCGCGGACCGGATCGAGCGCGGGATGATTGGACGGATGCGTGGCGAACCGCTTCAACCAGATGGTGTCGCCCACCACGATGTGGTTGAGGGTTCCGAGCAACGACCGGAAAAACGCCTTCCTGTCGGCTGCCAGCTCTTGCGCGGGCAGCCGGGCGGCCGCCTCGTATAGCCTTCCATTCATCCATTCGTTGTAGGAGGCCATCAAGACGATCTGGCTGCGGATACTCATTTCGGCTATTCGGACAATGGGCGACGAATCGGGACGGTCAGGAGACCTCGCCCTCGGCCGGGCCGGGGTCGATGCAATACGGCCGTCGCGACTGTTTCGCCCGGTACATGTTCCGGTCGGCGACCATGATCAGGTCCCCCTCCGTGCGTCCGTCGCGAGGAAAGATCGCGCCACCGATATTGACTCCAATCGTGAGCGAGACATTATCGATCCGGAACGGCTGGCTCAGGCTGTGGACGATGGCGGCCACGCGCATTTCCACGAGACGCGCCTCCGGGGGCATGTCGAGCAGAATCACGAACTCGTCGCCGCCGAATCGCACCGCCATGTCCTTCGCGCGCACCAGCGCCTGGATCCGCTTCGCGACGACGCGCAAGGCTTCATCGCCGATCTTGTGGCCGTAGCGGTCATTGACCAGCTTGAATTGCGTGAGGTCGAGGAACAACAGCGCGAACGGCCTGCCAGCGGCGAGCGCAGACTGCATCCGGCGCGTGAGGTAGAGGCGGTTCCCGATACCGGTGAGCACGTCAGACTCCGCCTGCGCGATCGCCATGTCGAGCTGGTCACGAACGGCTGCCGCGTCGCGGATCACGGCGACCGAATATCGCTTTCCCGATAGATCCACATTGCTGATCGAAATCGATACCGGCACTTCCTCGCCCGACTTGCCGAGCGCGTACAGGACCGGCCGCGAGCCCATCGCCCGCGGTAGTCCGTGCTCGCGGAACTGCGCCACTTGACGCTCGTGCTGCGCGCGATAGCGCTCCGGAATGAGCCGTCCGAGAGGCTGTCCGACCAGTTCCGCCGCTTCGTATCCCAGGACGCGGCGCACGGCGGCGTTCGCAAATGCGATCCGTCCGGTGCCATCGACGACGATCACCGCATCCGGGAGGATATCGAACAGATCACCGATGGCGCGGATGATGTTGTTCACCGGAGGCGGACGAACGGTGAACTCCAACGAAAAGCGGCGGAGCGTCGCGATTCAGCGCCGAGTCCGCCGCAAGGTCCGGTCGGGCGCCGAGACTTCGACCGCGAAGCCGTCACGGCTTCCGACGAAACGGCTCGCGCGCCACCCGGTTGAGGTCGTCGAGCAAGGGCTGCAAGTCGATCATGTGCATGCGTGCCGCGCGGCGCACGCTCATGAGTCGTGCCATGAAGCCGAAAAAGCCGCGCCGCATGTCGGGGCAGCCGCGACCGAGAAACACTTCCACCGTCGCGGGCCAGCGCCGGATCACTTCCGCGACCTTCATCTCACCGCTGATCTGTTCCACATGCTGCTCCCTTCGTATCGTCGGCTTCGCGAGTCCGCGCTGTTGTTTGTCGACCGGTATCAGGATTCTCCGGGCAATATCGAGGGGCGCACCGCGTTTTCGGCGAGCACTCCGGTGAATTGCCGGGCTAAGACATTATGGCCCCGGAAATATTGCTCCCGTCATGCGCGTGCCGCAACATCGGCCCGTCGGCGCGCAGCCCGGGGACTTCTCAGGGCTTCAGCGCCCGGTACAGGAACGGCAGGCTTACGTCCATCCGGTAATCGATGTCGGAGTGGTCGTCGTCGAATTCCTCGTAGATGTGCCGGATGCCGGCCGCGGCGAGGCGCTTGGACAGGATGCGCGCGCCGTAATGGATGTGGTACTGGTCGCGCCAGCCGCAATCGATGTAGATGCCGGAGAGCGACTTCAGGTTCTCACGGTATTGCGCGACGAGATTGATCGGGTCGTGGCCGCGCCACCTGCTCCAGCGCCGCTCGATGGCCTCGCCCGACTCCAGGTTGAACGGCACGCGGAAGCCGAGCGGCGCCCGCGGATCCGGATCATAGGTGGCCGCCATGCAAAGGTTCATGAGGCAGTGGCTTTCGGCAGCCGTGAGCTTTTCCTTTTTCCACACCTGCGCCAGAAAGCGCTTGATGCGACCGTCGTCCAGGCCCTCGGCGAGGTCCTTGCGGCTCGATTCGCCGCGCGCGTCATAGGCGCCGGCTTGCCGCTTCGGCACGCGGTGCCTGGCAAGCTCGTTCAGCGTGTTCGGCCAATCGTGCCAGTACACGAAGTCAAAATATGCGTCGCCGGAATGATCGGCAATGGCGCCCCAGTGGTTCGCGTACTTCATGCCGTGGAGGATCGCGCCGTAGCCACCGGACGATTTGCCGAAGCAGCCTCGATGCTCGCGGCTCGCGAGCGTCTTGAATTCGCGATCGACGAAGGGAATGATCTCGCGCGTGAGATAGTCCGCGTAACTGCCGATCGCGGATGAGTTCACGTACTGGTTGCCGCCGAACGCCGTGAAGCAGTCCGGAAAGACGATGATCGCGGGCCCCATCTTCTGTTCGTGAATGAGCCGCGCCGCGCGCTCCGGGACGTTGTCGCCGAAGGGTTTCCAGTTGGCGTGCGCCAGGCCCGAGCCGGTGAAGCCGACCAGGTCATAGAGCACCGGAAAGCGGCGCCTGCCGTCGTACTGCGGCGGCAGCCACACCCCGACGTTGCGCACGTGCGGGTCGCGAAGCGGGTTGTCCCTGAGAATCCTCGAGGTATGCTCCAGCACGACCAGCGTGCCGGCGGGACCTTTGCGGCGTTTGAGGGCCATGGGAAACGCAAGTCCGGTTATGTCGTGCGACTGGATCGGATCAGTCTTGCTTCAGCGCTTCGACTTGAATCCGGAGGTGAACCCTCCCCGCGTCACCCTGGCCGTACTGGCTCATCTTCATTCCGTACTCCGACCAGTTGAGATCGCCTTCCGCGTCGGCGCCGCACACCTCCTTCTTGAGCATGGGATGCGGTATGCAGTTGAAGAGATTGACGGTGAGATTGACCGGACGCGTGACGCCCATGATCGTGACCTGGCCGTCGACCGTCCTGGGCTTGTCGCCGGCGAATTTCAGCGTGCCCCTGTAGGTGGCCGTAGGGAACCTGGCGACGTCGAAGAAGTCGTCCGAACGTGCTTTCTCGTCCATCGCGGCCAGACCGAAGTTGATGCTGGCCGTGTCGATCACGACGTCGACTGTTCCGGTCCTTGCGGAGCGGTCGATGACGATGTTGCCACGGGTCTTGTCGAACTTGCCGCGCCAGACCGAGATTCCCATGTGCGAGAACTCGATGCTGGGATAGGTGTGGTTCGGATCGATCGCGTACTTCTCCTCCGCTGCGAGCGCCGGCCCGGCGGCGCCCGCAATGAGGACGGCAAGCATCAGTTTCTCGATAGGCATGCGAAACCTCCGGTTCGTGGATTGTGATGTGCGCCTCGCGGCGCACTTGTCGCGGTTTCTGCAGTTCCTCGTCTCTTGCGAATCACGCATTTGCCAGGTGTTCCTCGAGGCGCCTGAGGGTCTGGTTCATCCCCTCGACGGCCCCATAAGTCTTGACGACATGATCGCGCGCGTTGGCGGACGGGAAAAGCATTTGCATGGTGAGCCTGGTCTTGCCGGCATGTTCGGCGAACATCACCGCTACCCGGAAATTCACCGGCTCGACGTCCTCGTCGCCGCCATGCTTGTAGACCAGGCGCTCGGGCTCCGTCCATGCCTTCCACACGAGCGAGCGCGGCGCGTCGAAGACACGCGTGATGACGAGCGACTCATCCACCGGCGCCGGAGCGGGTCTGTCTTTTGTGGCCACGCTTCTTTTCCTTCCGTTGCAATTCCTTCAGGTAGACGTCGAGCCGATCGACGCTCTGCTCCCAGTGACGGTGATAGTGTTCCACCCAGCCGGCAACATCCCGCAGCGGTTGCGCGTTGAGCCGGCACGGCCGCCACTGCGCGTCGCGGCCGCGCGCAATGAGCCCGGCGCGCTCCAGCACCTTGAGGTGCTTGGAGACGGCGGGCAGGCTCACGTCGAAGGGCTCGGCCAGCTTCATGACCGAGGTTTCGCCCGAGGCGAGCCGCGCCAGGATCGCGCGCCGCGTCGGATCGGCCAGGGCGGCAAAGGTAGCGCTGAGCCGGTCTGAAGACATGGGTCATGAGCCGGTTATATTTAACTTTATGGTTAAATACGAATTCGGCGAATACGTGTCAAGTGCAAGTTTTGCCACACCCGGCATGAAGGCGCGCAGAGATCTGTTGCGATTGCCTCCGGAGGAAACACGAACCGGGCGCACCAGGCAAATGCGGTCACCGATCGAACCGCGCATAAACGATCGGCGCCAGGATCGCGAGGACGATCAATATCAATGCGATGCCCAACGCGAAAGTCGCTAGCATTGCCAACGGCACGAACAGGAAGATCGCCGCCAGGATCCACGGAACCGGCGGATAGGTGCCCATGTCCACCCCGAATTTCCTCGAAAGCCACGCAGCGACCGCTCCCTGCGGCGGCTTGGCACCCCGCTTGAGGGTTTGCGCAAGGGCCCGGTTCTCGAGCCAGGCGAAAAAGACATACGCCAGGACAAACAGGCTGCCGACCAGAACGAAAGGCATCAACAGAATCGCCGGCAGTACGAGAAGAGAGCTCAGTCCGGCAAGAAACACCACGATCGCGGAAGCGCACGCAACGCCGAACACCAGAATAAGCAACACGACCGGAACCACGAGTCGCATGCGCCCGAGGACGTAGAGCCGGAACGCCTTTCCCTCCTGGAACCGGAGCGCGAGATTCTGCGCTTCCTTCAGCGTCTCGACCGGCAAAAAGCGCACGATCCAGTGTTGCGCGGGGCCTTTCGGGTTCGGCTTGGCCATGACCTTGATACTCCTGACCGCACGAGGTGATAAAGCATACGAAATTCCGGTCATTCATGCCGAGACTATTTCCGCACTAGGCTCGCTGAAGGTCGATACAAAGCGGAAGCTCTACTGCCTGGTGCACAACATCAAGGAGTTCGCACACTATGGCTCTGGGCAGCGAATATAAGGGTATCCAACAGCAAGGCTCCTGGGTGCCCCGGTTAAGCACGGCGTCAATCGTCCTCACGGGATCTCCACTTCCGTGTAGCTTCTGGGTGTGGCGGTGCTGATTGCATTGACGCTGCGCCAAGCGCCGTTTGAATCCGAGGCCGGCCAGTCGATAACAGACAGACGACCGCAATACGTCGAGCGCCGAGATCCTGTTGATACCGGAGGTTTGAGTCGGCCGTGATAAACACCTCGAAGCCTTCGCGTTCGGCCGCATCGAGCAACTCGCCATTCTTGTCTTGAGCTTCGACCAACCGCATTCGTATGCAGTGGAGACTTCGTGCTGCGTCGATGATCTGCGCAGCGGTGCGGGGGCACCTTGGTCAAGCAGTATGAACACTCAGGCCGGAGCCAACGCACTGCGCGCAGCGTGCTCCAGAAATGAGACTGCCTGCTCAAGAAATTATTGAGCGCGCCCTTTTCTCGTCCCTCGGACCTCGATCCCGCACCAGCTCAGGCGGCGGCTTCGCTCGCTTCCGCGGAGATCGGGCGCACAATGTAGCCCCCGGATTTCTCGTCGTACTCGAGCTTGAGCAGCCCGCGTAGCGCCGCTTCCTCCAGCAAGGAGTTGAAGCTCTTGAAGCCGTGGTAGGCCTCGTTGAATCCGGGATTGCGCCGCTTGATCGCCTGCTTGATCATCGAGCCCCAGATCTTCTCTTCGCCCCCCCGCTCCCCGACCAGCGCATCGAAGGTCGTAGCCACAAGGTCGATTGCCTTCTGCACCTTTTCCTCGGTCGACTCGCCCTCGGCGGCAGGCTCGGGGTGGGCGGTCTTGACCTCGTGTGCCGCCTTGGCCGGCTTCCTGCGCGGCGCACGTCTGGCCTGTTTTTCCTTTTCCCGCACCAGGTCGTCGTAGTAGATGAACTCGTCGCAATTGGCGATGAGCAGGTCCGAGGTCGAATGCTTGACGCCGACGCCGATCACTTCCTTGTTGTTCTCGCGCAGCTTGGACACCAGCGCGGAAAAGTCCGAATCGCCGCTGACGATGACGAAGGTGTCCACGTGGGACTTGGTGTAGCAGAGGTCGAGCGCGTCCACCACCATCCGGATGTCCGCCGAGTTCTTGCCCGACTGCCGCACGTGCGGTATCTCGATCATCTCGAACGCCGCCTCGTGCATCGGCGCCTTGAATTCCTTGTAGCGCTCCCAGTCGCAGTAGGCCTTCTTGACCACGATGCTGCCCTTGACGAGCAGTCTCTCGAGCACCTTCTTGATGTCGAATTTGTCGTACTTCGCCTCGCGCACGCCGATCGCGATGTTCTCGAAGTCGCAGAATACCGCCATGTTGCGTTCGTCACTTCGTGTGGCCACGTCGCTCCCCCAAGATTCTCAAAAAGCAGGAATCAACCACCAGGCACACCAAGGGCGCCAGGAAGACACCGGGTCCATGAAATTATCTCGATAGAGCAATCCATGTGTCTGGTGTGCTTCGTGGTTCGATGTGTGCCTTCCCCTGCAGTCGATCCCGAAGCCGCTACGCGGCCTTGGCCTGCGCGAAGAATTCTTCCACCGCGCCGACGAAGCGGCCGATGTCGTTGCGATCGACATCCAGGTGCGTCACCAGCCGCGTCGTGCCATAGCCGGCGCCGATCAGCATGTCGCGGCGCTTCAGCCACTCGCGCAGCCGCGCGCCGCGCTCGGGCTCGACGTGGATGAACACCATGTTGGTCTGCGCCCCGCCTTGCGCCACCTGCACGCCCTCGATGCGCGCCAGGCCCTGCGCGAGCAGGCGGGCGTTGTCGTGATCCTCCGCCAGCCGCCGCACGTTGTTCTGCAGGGCGTAGATGCCCGCTGCGGCGAGAATGCCGGCCTGGCGCATTCCGCCGCCTAGGACCTTGCGCCAGCGCCGCGCCTTGGCGATCAGCGTCTTCGGCCCGCACAGCACCGAGCCAACCGGGGCGCCCAGTCCCTTCGAGAGGCACACGGAAACCGTGTCGAAATGCCTGCTGATGTCGGTCACCGGCACGTTCAGGTGCACCGCCGCGTTGAAGATGCGCGCCCCGTCCAGATGCAGCCCGAGACCCTTGCGGTCGCAGAACTCCCGCGCGCGCTTGAGATAGTCGAGCGGCAGCGGCTTGCCCGCCTGCGTGTTTTCGAGGCATAGCAGGCGGGTCTTGGCGAAATGCGCGTCGTCGGGTTTGATCGCTGCTTCGACCTTGCCGAGATCGAGCGTGCCGTCTGGCTCGTAGTCGAGCGGCTGTGGCTGGATGCTGCCCAGCACCGCGGCGCCACCACCCTCGTACTTGTAGGTGTGGCCCTGCTGGCCGACGATGTATTCGTCGCCCCGCTCGCAGTGCGACATGAGCGCCGCGAGATTGCTCTGCGTGCCGCTCGGCACGTAGATGGCGGCCTCCTTGCCGAGCATCTCGGCGGCCAGCGCCTCCAGGCGGTTGACCGTGGGGTCCTCGCGGTAGACATCGTCGCCCACCTCCGCCGCCGCTATCGCGGCGCGCATGCCGGGAGAGGGTTTGGTCACGGTGTCGCTGCGCAGGTCGATGACTTTCATGGGGAGCTCCGCTCGATGGATTCTTTCGCGGCTGTTTATGGCGGCATGTTACACCACCGCCACGACGGCTCTGGCAGCCGCGCCAAATGCCGGGTTATGATGCGGGCGTTTTCCCCGCGCGGTTTCCCGTACCTCAGGGCGACCGGCAGGCCCCGACAATAAGGAAACCCGATGCGAACCCTTGCCCGGGCTGCGGCCGCAGCCGCCATCCTCTGCCTCTACGCCGTGGCCGGCCACGCCGAGCGCGGCGAACTGATCTGGCGCGACCCGTCCTGCTACTTCTTCGTGTTGAAGACCGACAACGGCTACGGCCTGTTCGAATTCCTCGGCGGCCCGAGCCCGATGGTCGGTCATATCTTCGAGGGCAAGCTCGAGGCCTTCGGCACGCGCAAGATCGACAACGCCACCGAAGGCAAGCCGACGATGGTCTACTCCGAGGTGTTCGAGGCCTCGGAAAAGCTGCTGCTCAGGAAGATCCCCCCGCAGTGCAAGCACAAGAAGGAACTCGAGGCGGCGTTCGAGAAAAACGCGGCCGCCTCCGCACCCGCGGACGCCGCCACCGACGGCAAGACGAACTAGCCCGCGCCGCACCGCGCCGCAGGCGTCGCGCCCGCCGTCAGCGCGTGATTCCCAGCACGCCGAGGATGAAGGCGTACGTGAACGCGAGCTCCTTCAGGAAGTCGTAGCGCCCGGAGGCGCCGCCGTGCCCGGCCTGCATGTTGACCTTCAGGAGCAGCGGATTGGTGTCGGTCTTCGTCGCCCGCAGCTTCGCCACGTATTTCGCCGGCTCCCAGTACATTACCTGGCTGTCGTGTAGCGAGGTCTCGACCAGCATCGCCGGGTAGGCCTTGGGCTCGATGTTGTCGTACGGCGAATACGACGACATGTACTCGAAATATGCAGCGTCCTTCGGATTGCCCCATTCCTCGTACTCGCCGGTGGTGAGCGGCAGCTTGTCGTCGAGCATCGTGTTCACCACGTCCACGAACGGCACCTGCGCAACCACGGCGCGGAACAGCTCCGGGCGCATGTTGGCCACCGCGCCCATCAGCAGCCCGCCCGCGCTGCCGCCCTCGATGACGAGCCGCGAGGCGTCGGTGTAGTGCTCGCGGACCAGATGCTCGACGCAGGCGATGAAATCGGTAAAGGTGTTCTTTTTCTCCAGCATCCGGCCGGCATCGTGCCAGCGCTTGCCCATCTCGCCGCCGCCTCGCACGTGGGCGCAGGCGTAGATCACGCCGCGGTCGAGCAGCGAAAGCCTCGATGAGCTGAAATCGACGTCGTGCGGGATGCCGTAGGCCCCGTAGCCGGTGAGCAGCATCGGCTGTGGCCCCTGCCCGCGCCTGTCCTTGCGATAAACCAGCGAGATCGGCACCCGTGTGCGGTCCGCGGCTACCGCGTAATGCAGCTCCACCTGGTACTTCGAGGCGTCGTATCCGCCCCGCACCTCGCGCCGCTTGAGCAGCTTCAGCGCGCGCGTCTCGAGGTCGTAGTCGTAGACCGACGTCGGCGTGACATAGGATTCGTACACCAGCCGATAGATCCCGGTGTCGAACTCCGCGTTCGGCCCGCTGTAGACGCTGCGCGCCGGTTCCGGCAGCTCTATCTCGTGGGTTACGCCGTCGGCAAGGCGCCGCACCGCAAGGCGCGGAAAGCCGCCCGCGCGCTCGTGCAGCACGAGATGGCGCGCGAATACCTCCACGCCGTCGAGCATCACCTCCTCGCGATGCGCGACGATCTCGCGCCAGTTCTCCTCCTGCGGCGCGTCGACCGGCGCGGCGACGAGACGGAAGTTGCGGCCGTGGTCGTTGGTCACTACGTAGAACCGGTCCGCGCCGTGATCGACGTGGTACTCGTGGTCCTGGCGGCGCGGCAGGAAGAGTTTCGGCTGCGCGAGCGGTTCTGCCGCCGGCAGATAACGCACCTCCGTGGTAGTGGTGCTGTGCGAGGAAACGAAGATCCAGGCGTCGCTGCGGCTGCGGTCGACCGCGACCGAAAAACGGGCGTCGCTCTCCTCGTAGAGAAGCGTGCCATCCTTTTCGCCCAGCGCCCGCCGCCAGACGCGGTAGGCACGCTTGGCCTCGTCCTCGGTCACGTAGAACAGCGTGCGGCTGTCCATCGCCCAGGCAACCGAGCGAACCTTCTCGATGCGCTCCGGCAGCAACGCGCCGGTGGCGAGATCTTTCACCCGCAGCGTGTATTCGCGGAAGCCGGTGAAGTCGGTGGAGTAGGCGAGGAATTTTCCGTCCGGGCTGACGTCCACTACGCCCACACCCAAATATGGCTTCCCCTTCGCCAACTGATTCAGATCCAGGATCACTTCCTCGCGCGCCGACAGGCTGCGCGGCTTGCGGCAGTAGATCCGGTATTGGCGACCCTTGCGCGTGCGCGAGTAGTAATAGAAACCGCGCTCGCGGTACGGAACCTCGACGTCGGTCTCCTTGATTCTGGCCAGCATTTCCCGGTACAGCTTCTTCTGCAGCGATTCGCTAGGCCTCATCATCGCCCGCGTGTGGGCGTTCTCCGCCTCCAGATAGGCGCGCACCGTGGGCGAGTCCTTTTCCCGCAGCCAGTGGTATTCGTCCACGCGGCTCGATCCGTGCACGGTCGATACATGCGGGATGCGCCTCGCCACGGGCGGGGCCGGGTTCCGGGTGCGGATCACGGAAACACTCCTTGGGTAAGCAGGGTCAAAGGCACAGAACGCGCCGTCTTGGCGAGTACTCCACTTCGAGTTCGCGCCAGATTACAGTTTGTCGCCAAGCGTTTTGGGCGGTACCAGAGTATGAAGCCGTACGAATCCGACGTCACCCGCTTCCTACGGGAGCTGATCCGGAAGCGCCCGGAGCTGGTCGCGGAACAGGAGCGGGCCCGCGCCACTTGGTGGGACCGGCCGCAGGATGCGAGGTTGCGCAAGGAGCTGGAAGCGGCGGAAGTTCCCAAGAAGGCTTACGAATACTACTGATCTGCCACCGGCCGCGCTCGGAGCGGACGGTGCCCGCCCCGTCCGGGGCGGAGGATGGCGCGGGCCTCCCCGGCAGGCCGCAGCGTCCGCGTACGGCTTGCCGGCCGGCCTGGAAAAAAGGAGACCGTATGCTGCGCAGCGCCCAACGCGTCGAGCACGACCTGCTCGGCGACAGAGCGGTACCCGCGGATGCCTATTACGGCGTGCACACCCTGCGCGCGCTGGAAAACTTTCCGATCACCGGCACGCCGATCTCGGTCTACCCCGACCTGATCCACGCGCTCGCCTGCGTGAAGGAAGCCGCGGCGCTCGCCAACAACGAGCTGAGCCTGCTCGACGACGCGCGGACCGACGCGATCGTGCGCGCCTGCCGCGAGATCCGCGCCGGCGAGCTGCTCGAGCAGTTCGTGGTCGACGTCATCCAGGGCGGCGCCGGCACTTCCACCAACATGAATGCGAACGAGGTGATCGCCAACCGCGGCCTCGAGCATCTGGGCCGCTCGCGCGGCGACTATGCGCAGCTGCACCCGCTCGAGCACGTGAACATGAGTCAGAGCACCAACGACGTCTACCCGACGGCGGTGCGCGTGGCGCTGCAGTTCGGCATCGGGCGGCTCCTCGAGGCAATGGCGGAGCTGCGCCTTGCGTTCGAGGCGAAATCGCGGGAGTTCGCCGACCTGATCAAGATGGGGCGCACCCAGCTCCAGGATGCGGTGCCGATGACGCTCGGGCAGGAGTTCAGCACCTATTCCGTGATGCTTGGCGAGGACGAGGAACGGCTGCGCGAGGCGGCATCGCTCATCCGCGAGATCAACCTCGGTGCCACCGCGATCGGCACCGGCATCAACGCGCATCCCGACTATCCCGCGCTCGCCTGCCAGCGGCTGGCGGAAATCAGCGGCGTCGCGGTGCAGAGGGCGGCCAATCTCGTCGAAGCGACGCAGGACGCGGGCGCGTTCGTCCAGCTCTCCGGCGTGCTCAAGCGCGTCGCGGTAAAACTGTCCAAGACCTGCAACGACCTGCGCCTGCTGTCCTCCGGGCCGCGTGCCGGGCTGGCCGAGATCAATCTGCCCGCCGTGCAGGCGGGCTCCAGCATCATGCCGGGCAAGGTGAACCCGGTGATCCCGGAAGCGATGAACCAGGTCGCGTTCGAAGTGATCGGCAACGACGTCACGGTGTCCTTCGCCGCCGAAGCTGGGCAACTGCAGCTCAACGCCTTCGAGCCGATCATCGCGCACAGCCTGTTCAAGAGCCTGACGCATCTGCGCCAGGCCTGTGCGGTGCTCGCGCGGCGCTGCGTGGCCGGCATCACCGCCAATCGCGAACGCATGCGGGAAATGGTCGAGCATTCGATCGGTCTGGTCACCGCACTCAACCCTTACATCGGCTACGAGAACGCGACCCGCATCGCGCAGGAGGCGCAGGCGAGCGGCAGGCGGGTCTACGACCTGGTGCTGGAGAAAGGCCTGCTCACCCGCACGCGGCTGGACGAGATCCTGCGGCCGGAGGTCCTGACGCGGCCGGACCGCCTGCCGCAGCGGGAGTAGCGACGGGGCCGGCGAGCACCGCGCCTGCGGGAGGAATCGCGCGCCCGTCTTCGCAGCCAAGACAACGATGCCGCGGCGCCTCGCGCAGTTGCCGCACGACGGCACGGTTTACACTAGGGGGCGGCTTCGAATGCAGCGCCCACCGGCGCCGGGGAGGACGGTCGTGACGGTTGTTGCGAGCTTCGAAATCGAGTACCTGCAATTTCTCGATCAACTCGGTCGGGTTTCCCAACCTTTGCCCGGCTTCGCGCGCGATCCGCGCGCGCTCGTGCCGCTGTATCGCGCGATGGTGCTCGCCCGCACCTTCGACACCAAGGCGGTGGCGCTGCAGCGCACCGGGCAGATCGGCACCTACGCCTCCTCGCTCGGCCAGGAAGCGGTCGGCGTGGGAACGGTGGGCGCGCTGCGTCCCGAAGACGTGTTCCTGCCTTCGTACCGCGAGAGCGGCGGATTGCTGCTGCGTGGCGTGACCATGGAGGAGATGTTGCTGTACTGGGGCGGCGACGAACGCGGCAGCGACTTCCGCGTACCGCGGCAGGATTTCCCGATCTGCGTGCCGGTCGGCTCGCAGGCGTCGCACGCCGCCGGCGTGGCCTACGCTTTCATGTTGCGGCGTCAAGCGCGCGTCGCGGTGTGCATGCTCGGCGACGGCGCCACCTCGAAGGGCGATTTCTACGAGGCGATCAACTTCGCCGGCGTGCGCGCGCTGCCGGCGGTGTTCGTGGTGTGCAACAACGAGTGGGCGATCTCGGTGCCGCGCGCGCTGCAAAGCGCGGCGAAGACGCTGGCGCAGAAGGCGATCGCGGCCGGCATCCAGGGCGTGCAGGTCGACGGCAACGACGTGATTGCGGTGCGCTTCGCGGTCGAGCGCGCGCTCGACCAGGCGCGCGACGGCGGCGGGCCGAGCCTGATCGAGGCACTGACTTACCGTCTCGGCGACCACACCACCGCGGACGACTCGAGCCGCTACCGCGACGCGGAGGAAGTGAAGCAGCGCTGGGCGCACGAGCCGATCGGCCGTCTGCGCAATCATCTCGTCGAACAAGGTGCGTGGGGCAAGAACGAGGAGGAGGCGCTGCACGCGGAATGCACCGAACGCGTGCAGAAGGCGGTGGATGCCTACCTCGCGGTCCCGCAACCGCCGCCGGAAGCGATGTTCGATTACCTGTTCGCGCAGCTGCCGAGACCGCTGCAGCCGCAGCGCACGGCCGCGGCGCAGGAGAGCGGCCATGGCTGAGGTCAACATGGTGCAGGCGATCAACATGGCGCTCGCGCACGAGATGGCGCGCGACGCCGACGTGGTCGTGCTGGGCGAGGACGTGGGCGCGAACGGCGGGGTATTCCGAGCCACGGTCGAGCTGCAGAAGCGCTTCGGCGCCGGGCGCGTGCTCGACACCCCGCTTGCCGAGGCGCTGATCGCGGGCGTGAGCGTGGGCATGGCGGCGCAGGGACTGAAGCCGGTGGCCGAGATCCAGTTCACCGGCTTCATCTACCCGGCGCTCGACCAGATCGTGAATCACGCCTCGCGGCTGCGCCACCGCACGCGCGGCAGGCTCAGCTGCCCGATGGTGCTGCGCTCGCCCTATGGCGCGGGCATCCACGCCCCGGAGCATCATTCCGAGAGTCCGGAGGCGATGTTCGCGCACATTCCCGGCGTGCGCGTGGTCATTCCTTCCTCGCCGCTGCGCGCCTATGGACTGCTGCTCGCCGCGATCCGCGACCCCGACCCGGTGATCTTCCTCGAGCCGACTCGGCTCTATCGCCTGTTCAAGCAGGAAGTGCCCGACGACGGCGAGGCGCAGCCGCTGGACGCCTGTTTCGTGGTGCGCGAGGGCAAGGACGTGACGCTTGCGAGCTGGGGCGCGAGCCTGCACGAAACCCAGCTTGCCGCCGACGCGCTCGCCCAGGAGGGCATCCGCGCGGAGGTGATCGATGTGGCCACGCTCAAGATGCTCGACATGGACACGATCCTCGAATCGGTGGGCAGGACCGGGCGTTGCGTGATCGTGCACGAGGCGCCGGGCTGCGCGGGTTTCGGCGCGGAGATCTCCGCGCAGCTCGCCGAGCGGGGGCTGTTGAACCTGCTCGCGCCTCTGCAACGCGTGACCGGCTACGACGTGGTCACGCCGCTGTCGCGGCTCGAGCAGGCGTTCATCCCGAGCGTGAAACGCATCGTCGACGCGGTGCACCGCGTAATGGAGTTCGCATGAGAGTGTTCAAGCTGCCCGACCTGGGCGAAGGTCTGCAGGAAGCGGAAGTCGTCGAGTGGCACGTCGCGCCGGGCCAGGAAGTGGGCGTAGATCAGCCGCTGGTCTCGGTCGAGACCGCGAAAGCGATCGTCGATATCCCCTCGCCCTGGCCGGGAAAGATCGCGCGCCTGTACGCAAAGGCGGGCGACGTAGTGCAGATCGGTGCGCCGCTCATCGGCTTCGAAGGCGGCGAGGACGCGGCGGACGCCGGCACGGTGGTCGGCGCGGTCCAGGTGGGACAGGACGTGGTCACCGAGGAAGCGTCGGTCGTGGCCGCCCCCGCTGCCGTCTCGATCAAGGCGGCACCCGCGGTGCGGGCGCTCGCGAGGCAGCTGCAAGTGGACCTGTCGATGGTTACGCCGACCGGACCGGACGGCGCGGCGAGCGCGGAGGACGTGCGCCGCGCCGCAAGCATGCTCGCCGAGATCG
>DASRFY010000181.1:0-5608 GCA_035651315.1 Burkholderiales bacterium | reverse complement strand
CTGCGCGAAACCTGTCGCGCGGCGATCGATTCCGGCGTTTTCGCCGGGGTGTGGATAGGGCTGCGCGACCCGTCGGCGGAGGAGCTCCGGTTCTCCGAATCGATCGGGGCTCTGCTTCCCCCAGCGGGCGACGGCAAGGTGGACGTCGCCCTGCCCGGACTCGATTTTCCCGCGCTCGCGGAACCGGCGCTGCGGGAGCGCGAAGTCCTGGTCCATGCGGACCTGTCGGCGTTTCTTTCCCCCGGCGCAACGGAAGCGCCTGCGGAGGCGGGAATCGTGTGCGCGGCGGTGGCGCCGCTTGCCATGGGCAGGAACGTGTTCGGCGCGCTGGCGGCGCTAGCCGCCGATGAGGAGTTCTTCGGCGCGGAAGAGACCAACCTTCTGTCCAACCTCGCGGCGGACCTCAGCTTTGCCCTCGACGACGTCGAAAAACGCAAGCAGCTTCACTATCTGGCCCACTACGACACCGTTTCCAGTCTCGCCAACCGCGCGCTGCTCGCGGAGCGGATCGGGCACTTCGTGCAGGAAGCGTCCAGAAGCGGCGAGGCGCTGGCGCTGGCGCTCATGGATCTGGAGCGCTTCGGCGCCATCAACGACTCTTTCGGACGAAGCGCCGGCGACGAGCTTCTCCGACAGCTCGGCGACCGCCTGCGCGAGCACTTCCCGAGCGATCACCTGGCGCGGGTGGGAATGAACACCTTCGCGGTTCTCTTTCCCCGCATCCGGGAATTCCTGCGCGTAGCGGGCCTGGTCGAAGATCGCCTCCGGGCTGTGTTCGCGAAACCGTTCGAGGCCGGCGGCCGCGTCCTGAACCTTTCCGCGCGCTTCGGCATCTCCGTCTTTCCGGCCGACGGCGAGGACGTCGAGGCGCTGCTCCGCAACGCGGAAGCCGCGCTGCGCCGGGCGAAGGCGCAAGGCGAGCGCTTCGTCTACTACGAACCCGCGCTCAACGCCAACGTCGCCGAGCGGCTCGACCTCGAGAACCGCCTGCGTTTCGCGCTGCGAGAAGAACAGTTCCTGCTCTACTACCAGCCGAAGATCGACGCGGCTTCGGGCAAGGTCGAGGGCCTGGAAGCGCTGATCCGATGGAAACCGCCGGATGCCGACCCGGTTTCCCCCGGCATGTTCGTGCCGATCCTCGAGGAAACCGGGCTGATCCTCGAGGTGGGCCGCTGGGTGATTCACGAAGCGGCAAAGACCTACGCATCGTGGTATCGGAAGTACGGCGCCGAGACGCCGCGCATCGCGGTCAACGTCTCAGCGCTGCAGATGCGGCGCCCGGATTTCGCAATGGACATCGTCACCCTGGCGGAAAAGGCGGGCGCGCACAACGGCCTGGACGTCGAAATCACGGAAAGCGTCGTCATGCAGGAAATCGAGCTGAGCACCAACGCGCTGGCGCGGCTGCGCGAAGTGGGCGTGCGTATCGGCATGGACGACTTCGGGACCGGCTACTCGTCGCTGAGCTATCTCGCCCGCCTGCCGATGGACCTGCTCAAGATCGATCGCTCCTTTATTGCGAGCATGATGTCGAATCCGGAGAACATGGAAATCGTCGCCGCGATCGTCTCCATGGCGCATGCGCTCAAGCTCTCCGTCGTCGCCGAGGGCGTGGAAACGCAGCAGCAGTTGGACAAGCTGAAAAGCCTCGATTGCGATCAGATCCAGGGCTACCTGGTCAGTCCGCCGGTGTCGGCAAGAGCGATCGAGCGGCTGTTGTGGGGAGAGCGGGCGCCCTCCGCGTGAACACCCGGTCGGTCCGCGGTTCGCTGTCCTTCGCCCGCGGATCCTTGTGCCGGCCCAGGCGGCGCGAGGAAAATCCAGAACTCTGCCGACCGTGCCCTCGGGACGGCGGCTGAAGGCAGGCGGCGATCAGGATCGGATATCGAGGCGCTGGTTCACCGGCACGCAATACAGCTCGACCGGGCTCGATCGGCCGCGCAACTCCAGTGGCGGGAGCGGGAGCGCGCCGATGTCGAATCCGGCGGCGTCGAGCGAACGCTTCACCGCTGCGGAAAACAGTAGTTCTCCCGCCCGCGCGCGCTGTCCAAGACGGGCGGCGACGTTCACGGCGTCGCCGATGATGGTGTAGCTCATATAGGCCGGCGAACCGATGTTGCCGGCAATCACCTCGCCCTCGTTGATGCCGATGCCGAGGCCGATTTCGATGCCGAGGCGCTGCTTCCAGGTCGCGGCAAGCTGGCGGAATCGCGTCAACATGACCTCGCTCGCCATCACGGCGCGCACCGATGCGTCGGGCTGCTCCAGGGGCACGCCGAATCCGACCATCAGGCAGTCGCCCGCCATGTTGAATACCGTGCCTTCGTGCTGGAAGGCGATCTCGGTGAGCAGGGAGAAATATTCGTTGAGCAGCGGCACCACTTCGCCCGGCGAGAGCTGCTCCGAGATGCGGGTGAAACCGCGCATGTCCGCGAACAGCATCGCCGCCCGCACTCTGGTGTCGCGGTCGGAAAGCGCAGAGTGGCGCAGACCCGCCTCGTCCAGGATCTGGTCGGCAAGCCTGGGTGAGATGTAGCGGCGGAAAGTATCGCGGATCTGCTCGCGGCGTCGAACCTCGGCTGCAAGCTGCGCAACGAGCAGCGATCTGCGCGTCGCATGCACGCGCAGCAGCGCGCTGACGCGGACCATGAATTCGTCGCGGCTGACGTCGCAGGTCATGAAATCGTCCGCCCCGACGGCCAGCCCCTCGAGCCGGCGCTCGGCGGTATCGGTAAGCAGGATGACCGGCAGCGAAACGGTGTCCGGGTTGGTCTTGAGCATCCGGCACAGATCGATGCCCGACAGCGACCCGCCCTCGGTATCCAGCACCACCAGGTCGGGCGCCGATTGCTCCAGCAGCGCGAGCGCCTCTTCACCCGAGGCCGCGCTCTCCACCATCACACCGGACCCTTCCAGATGCCCGGAAACAAGCGTGTGCTTGCGTCCGTCCCCGGCCACCACGAGCACCCGGGACGCCCATGTTTCGGTAGTCAAAGTATCCCTTATCAGCCTGCGAACGCCTTTATCGGCGCGACCGCGTAATTGTTGTTGGCGCCCAGGGGGTTCTCCCGCGGGCTACCCTGTACCGGCGGCCGGAACGGCTATGCAATTATGCCCTTAACCGGCCCTGAAGGAAGTCGAAATCGCAGCCGACGTCGGCCTGAAGTACATGCTCGCGATACAGCCTGGCATAACCGCGCGCTGGCGCGGCCGGCGCCCGCCATGCCATCCGGCGCCTGCCGAGTTCCTCTTCGGATACCAGCAGATCGAGGCTGCGGCTGCGCACCGACAACCGGACGCGGTCGCCGTTCTGTACCAGCGCCAGATTGCCGCCCGAGGCCGCATCCGGGGTCACGTGCAGAACGACGGTGCCGAAGGCGGTGCCGCTCATGCGCGCATCCGAGATGCGCACCATGTCCTTGACGCCGGCGCGCGCGAGCTTTTTCGGTACCGGCAGGTAGCCGGCCTCCGGCATGCCGGACGCGCTTTTCGGCCCGGCGTTCTTGAGCACCAGGAAATCCTCCGGCATGACGTCCAGATCGGGCAAGTCGATGCGCCGCGACAGGTCCTCCAGCGACTCGAATACGACCGCGCGCCCCTCGCGCTCGAACAGCTTCGAATCAGCCGCCGCGCGCTTCAGGATGGCACCGCGCGGGGCGAGGCTGCCGAACAACGCGACCAGGCCGCCCTCTTTCTGGTACGGGTCCGAAACCGGGCGGATCACGTCGCGATCGACGAAGGCCGGCGGCTGCGCCAGCCGCGCGCCCAGCGTTTCGCCGCTCACCGACTTGCAGTCGAGATCGAGCAGCTCGCGCAGCTCGTAAAGCACGGCGCCCATCCCACCGGCCGCGAACAGGTCCTGCATGTAATGGTTCCCCGTGGGTTTCAGGTCCACCAGCACCGGCGTGCGGTCGGACAGCCGATTCAGTTCCTCGAGCGAGACGTCGACGCCGCGCCGCCCGGCGATCGCGGCGAGGTGGATGATCGCATTGGTCGAACCGCCGATGGCGAGCAGCACGATGAGCGCGTTTCGCACCGAGCGCGGCGTGACGATCTCGGAAGGCAGCGGCCCGCCGGCGCGCGCCATCTGCATCGCCCGCTCGCCGGTGGCTTCCGCCGCGCGCAGGCGGTCCGCGTGCACCGCGGGAATGGCGGCGGTGTCGGGCAGGATCATGCCGAGCGCCTCGGTGATGCACGCCATGGTGCTCGCCGTGCCCATCACGGCGCAGGTGCCGGCGGTCGTGGCGAGGTTGCCTTCGATCTCGTCGATGCCTTCCTCGCTCACCTCTCCCGCGCGGTGCCGGGCCCAGAAGCGCCGGCAGTCGGTGCAGGCGCCCAGCCGCTCGCCGTGAAACGGCATCGCCATCATCGGCCCGGTGACGAGCTGGATCGAGGGGATGTCGGCGGATACCGCGCCCATCAGCTGCGCCGGCACCGTCTTGTCGCAGCCTCCGATGAGCACGCAGGCATCCATCGGCTGCGCGCGCAGCATTTCCTCCACGTCCATCGACATGAGGTTGCGGAACATCAGACTGGTCGGCGACAGGAAGACCTCGCCGAGCGAGATGGTGGGAAATTCCACCGGCAGCCCGCCGGACTTGAACACACCGCGCTTGACCGCCTCGACCAGCTCCGGCATCAGCCGGTGGCAGTTATTGAACCCGCTGGGCGAAGACGCGATGCCGACGATGGGGCGGCCGAGCATGTCCTTCGAATAGCCCATCGAGCGCGCAAAGGAACGGCGCAGGTACGCGGCGAAGTCAGGATCGCCGTAATTGGTCAGGTTGCGGCGCATGCCGCGCGGATCGCTCGTTTCGTCGGTCATGATGAAATTCGGTCAAACCACGGAGGTTACAGAGAAAAACCAGCGAGCCGCCAAGGGCGCCAAGACGACACACGGCGAAGCCGAAGCGGTTTGTTGTCTTGTTTTCCTTGGCGCTTCGGCGGTGAACGTTTCTTCCATGACCGGTGCGGTGCATACGGCGCCCCGCCGTTCGTATGATAAATTCCGCCGACTGCGTTCACAACCGAGGTCACGCCATGCGGTTTGCTTTTGCATCGCTTGCCGCGGTTCTCCTGTCCGCGACGCCCTGCCTCGCGCACGAGGCCGCGACCGACGACATGAGCCGCACGCGGGTGCAGATCGACGCGCGCGCCTCGCAGGAAGTCGAGAACGACACGATGCGCGCGCTGCTCTACGTCGAGATGGAAGACGTCGATCCCGGCAAGCTCGCGGACCGCGTCAATCGGGCCGCCGCGGAGGCGGTCAGGCAGTTGAAGGCGGTGTCCGGGGTGCGCGTGCGGACTTCCGGATACCACACTCTTCCGGTGAGCGAAAAGGGCCGCATCGTGCGCTGGCGCGCCCGCTACGAATGGATCGCCGAGTCGGAGGACTTCAAGCGCCTGTCCGAGGGGCTCGGGCGGCTGCAGGGCCTGGCGCAGCTCGGCGGCGTGGATTTCTTCGTCTCCAGTGAGAAACGCGAGAAGGCGGAGTCCGAGCTGACCGAGGCCGCGATCAGACAGTTCCTGCACAAGGCGGAACTCGTCGCCAAGAGTTTCCAGGGTGCGACCTATCACGTTGCGGAGGCGACGGTGAGCGGCGACGGTG
>DASRFY010000180.1:0-3432 GCA_035651315.1 Burkholderiales bacterium | reverse complement strand
GATCCGGGCCGCGGCCTGCGCCAGCTCTCGGATGGTGAGGTCGGCGCCGCAGCCGATGTTGATCAGGGGCGGATAGGCGGTGACGAGCGCCTCGAACGCCGCGTCGGGCAGGCGCATCAGCGTCAGGCAGGCATCGGCCATGTCGTCGCTGTAGAGAAACTCCCGGCGCGGACTGCCGGTGCCCCAGACCGCGACTTCCGCGTCGCCGCGCTCCTTCGCCTCGTGCATCTTGCGCACCAGCGCGGGCAGCACGTGCGAGGTCTCGAGGTCGTAGTTGTCGTCGGGACCGTAGAGATTGGTCGGCATGACCGCGAGGTATTGCGTGCCGTGCTGCCGGTTGTACGCCGAGCACATCTCGACGCCGGCGATCTTGGCGATGGCGTACGGGCGGTTGGTCGGCTCGAGCGGCCCGGTCAGGAAGTACGCCTCCTTCATCGGCTGCGGGCAGTCGCGCGGATAGATGCAGGACGAGCCCAGAAACAGCAGCCGCTTCACGCCGGCGCGCCACGACTCGTGAATCACGTTGGTCTGGATGGCGAGGTTGTGCCGGATGAAGTCCGCAGGATAGCTGTCATTGGCGAGGATGCCGCCGACCTTCGCCGCGGCGAGAAACACATACTCGGGCTTTTCCTGCTCGAAAAAGGCGCGCACCGCGGATTGGTCGATCAGGTCCAGCTCCGCGTGCGTGCGGGTCACGATGTTGCGGAAACCCGCCGCCTGCAGCCTGCGCACGATCGCCGAGCCCGCGAGCCCGCGATGGCCGGCAACGTAGATGCGAGCGGCGGATTGCATCGTGACTCGATTACCGATTCATTCGTGATAATCGTACGCCGAGAAGCCGTGCTTCTTGACGAGCTCGTCGCGTTCCGCCGATTTGAGATCCTCGCGCACCATTTCGCCGACCAGCTGGGCGAAACCCACTTTCGGCGACCAGCCCAGCTTTTTCCTCGCCTTGGTGGCGTCGCCGAGCAGCGTGTCGACCTCGGTCGGCCGGAAGTAGCGCGGGTCGACCTGGACGATGCAGCGGCCGCCGGAGTCGTAGCCTTTCTCCTCCGCGCCCGAGCCGCGCCAGCGAAGGGAGATTCCCAGCTCGCCGGCGGCGGCGTCGACGAATTCGCGCACGCTGTGCTGCACACCGGTCGCGATCACGAAATCCTCCGGCGCGGGCTGCTGGAGAACCAGCCACATCGCCTCCACGTAGTCGCGCGCGTGGCCCCAGTCGCGTCTGGCATCCAGATTTCCGAGATACAGGCAGTCCTGCAGCCCGAGCTTGATGCGCGCGAGCGCCCGGGTGATCTTGCGCGTGACGAAGGTTTCCCCGCGCACCGGCGACTCGTGATTGAACAGGATGCCGTTGCAGGCGTACATGCCGTACGCCTCGCGGTAGTTCACCGTGATCCAGTAGCCGTAGAGCTTGGCCACGCCGTAGGGCGAGCGCGGATAGAACGGCGTGGATTCCTTCTGCGGCGTTTCCTGCGCCAGGCCGTACAGCTCGGAGGTGGAAGCCTGGTAGAAGCGGGTCTTCTTCTCCAGGCCGAGAATCCGCATCGCTTCCAGCACGCGCAGCGTTCCCAGCGCGTCGGAGTTCGCGGTGTATTCCGGCTCCTCGAACGACACCGCGACGTGGCTCTGCGCGGCGAGGTTGTAGATCTCGTCGGGCCGCACCTGCTGGATGACGCGCGTCAGGCTCATCGAGTCGGTCATGTCGCCGTAATGGAGAATGAAGTTGCGGTGGGCGAGGTGCGGATCCTGGTACAGATGGTCGATGCGGTCGGTGTTGAACAGCGACGTGCGCCGCTTGATGCCGTGCACGACGTAGCTCTTGGAAAGCAGGAACTCGGCCAGGTAAGCGCCGTCCTGGCCGGTGATTCCGGTAATCAGCGCGACTTTGGGCATCATGGATCCGGATCGTCAAAAGCCGCCGGTATACTCTCTCAAACTTGTTTTGATCGATGCGGCTTTCGCAGCGCCAGCCGGCATCGTTGCACACGGAGGCTCAGGGGCGCGATTCTAGTCAAATAACCCCCCCGGGGAAAGCGCGCCGACACGATCACGGACTCCATGGAGAAGACCAAGTCGATGCTGTTTCCAGTCGTGCTTTCCGGCGGCGCCGGCAGCCGCCTCTGGCCGCTGTCGCGCACCCTGCTGCCGAAACAGTTCCTGCCGCTGGTGTCGCCGCGTTCGATGCTGCAGGACACCGTCCTGCGCCTGCGCGGCATTCCCTCCGTCGAAGCGCCGGTCGTGGTGTGCGGCAACGATCAGCGCTTCCTCGCGGCGGAGCAACTGCGCGACATCGGAGCCGCCCCTCTGGCGCAGATCCTCGAACCGGCGGGACGCAACACCGCGCCGGCGGTCGCCGTCGCCGCGCTTGCGGTGCGCGAGCGCGCCGCGCAGGGCCTGATGCTGGTGCTGCCCGCGGATCACCTGATCGCCGACGTGCCGAAATTCCACGCCGCGGTCGGCAAAGCCGCGGCGCTGGCGGGCGAGGGCAAGCTGGCGACGTTCGGGATCGTGCCTGCCGCGCCGGAGACCGGTTACGGCTACATCGAGCGCGGCGAGAGCGTGGCGGCCGCGGGCGGCTGCTTCCGGGTCGCCCGGTTCGTGGAGAAACCCGACGCCGGTCGGGCGAAAGAGTTTCTCGCGGCGGGCCGGTTCTACTGGAACAGCGGCATGTTCGTGTTCCGCGCCGATCGCTATCTGGAGGAGCTGGGAAAGTATCGTCCGGACATCCTCGAAGCGGCGCAACGATCCTGGGCGGCGCGTACGCAGGATCTCGATTTCTTCCGGCTGGACGAACAGGCGTTCCTGGCCTGCCCCGCGGAGTCGATCGACTATGCGGTGATGGAGAAGACGGCGGATGCGGTCGTGGTGGAGGCCGACATCGGCTGGAGCGATATCGGTTCCTGGTCCTCGCTGTGGCAGGCCTCGGCGGCCGATGAGCGGGGCAACGTGGTCAAAGGCGACGTCCACCTGGACGGGGCGCGGAATTCCTATGTTCGCGCCGAAAGCCGGCTGGTGGCCGTGATCGGCGTCGAGGACCTGGTGATCGTCGAGACGGCGGACGCGGTACTGGTCATGAACAAGGATCACGCGCAGCGGGTGAAAGACCTGGTCGAGACGTTGAAGACCAGGCAGCGCGACGAATACCTGGTCCACAAGCGGGTATACCGGCCGTGGGGCTATTACGAAGGACTCGATTCGGGAGAGCGCTTCCAGGTCAAACGCATCATGGTCAAGCCCGGTTCGAAGCTGTCGCTGCAGATGCATCATCACCGCGCGGAACACTGGGTGGTCGTGTCGGGAACGGCGAAGGTCACGCGCGGCGAGGAAACGGTCCTGCTGTCCGAGAACCAGTCGACCTACATTCCCCTGGGAACCAGGCACCGCCTGGAAAACGTCGGCAAGGTGCCGCTGCACCTGATCGAGGTACAG